>NZ_JBFUBR010000029.1:0-81850 GCF_056405655.1 Pseudomonas sp. P1_F7 | reverse complement strand
GGACTGTTGCGCTTGACTTGACTAGACGGGTTTCCAAGCCCGATCGCTGAATGGTCAGCGACGTCCGGAGACTATCTCGTCGGAGAAAAGCGCAACAAGGCGGCAAAGTGCCCAAATAGAAGATTCGGAGTTTGCCTACAAGGTCCTAAGGCGTCATCCGATATTTCGACACCTTAAGTAAACAAAACTAAACAATCAGGCAAAAAAGCCGCATATGAACGCGGCGTTTTAGTTTGACGTATAAGCCCAGGTGCGGTCGCACAGCCTCCAATCAGTACCGGCGCGATAATCAGGGCGGTCGTAAAATAGCTTGACTGTAAAACTTTTCTTGTGCGACAAGTGTCCACGTTTTATGGAATGTGGACAGTGGGGTTTTTAGAGTTCATGAAGAGTCAAGATATTTTGCTTCTTTTTAAAATGGCTAGTCTCCACGCGCAGGAGGAGAAGCTTTTTGGAAGCATGGAATCGGAGTCAACGGCTGATTTCGTTGAAGTGCTACTGGAGCCCAGTGTGAGCCCACCAATGGTGGCTGGCGATCCGGTGGGTCGCGCATTGGCTGCTCACATTCCTGATCCAGAAGACACAGTTTATCGCGTGCAGGAGCTTGATACTCCCATGGGTGATGCTGACAAGTGGGAGGGGTGGTCGGACGCGTTTCCGTCCCCCCCAGTGTCGAGCTGGATTGAAAGTTACTCCTTGCGCGCACTCTCGGCATCTCTTGGTCTGAGTAAAAGTGAGGTTTCGAACTCAATGGCGCGGTGTCGTGAGGCGGGGTTGCTCACCAATGACTACGAAACCTCTCTCCCGAAGGTGAACCGCCGAGAGCTCGTGAAAATCACGGAGCATGCCCTCAAATACTTTTACCCAGTAAAGCTAGGTGCAATTGTTCGCGGCATCCCCACCGGCTTTGCAGCGCCAGCGCTGTCCAAGAGCCTTAAAAGTGCTGGTGGGCTCATTCCAGTTTGGCCTGATCCTTTCGGGAGTGAGCGCGGTCAGGCAATTGAGCCGCTCTACAAAACCGTTCCAGACGCGGTGAAGAAGGATCGAACCCTTTATCATTATTTGGCGCTCGTTGATGCGATCCGCGTTGGCGGACCTAGAGAGTGCGCAGTAGCGGTCAACATACTCAAGGCGGGGATGGGGCTGAAATAAGATGGCATCAAATGCTGACCATAATTACGAGCTGATCGAGTATGTGGCTGAAGGTCTGGGCAAAGAATTTTTGGCTGAAGTTGCCTTTGTTGGTGGATGCACGACGGCAATGCTGGTGACCGACACCGCTGTCATGGATGACATCCGGTTTACTGATGATGTCGACTTGGTAATCGAATTGGCTGGTGTTAGTGCCTGGCAACGCCTCACAGAACGCCTGGCGGCCAAAAAATTCAAAATCACAGGGGAAGACGAGGTCAACTGTCGATTTCGTTTCAACGATGTCATCGTAGATGTGATGCCTTCGGATCCGGCTGTTCTCGGCTATGCGAACCGCTGGTTCGTGGAAGGGCTCGCTCAAGCTGTGAAGTTCGCGCTACCCAGTGGTCTAGAGATACAGATCTTCAAGTCGACTTACTTTCTTGCTACGAAGTTGGAAGCCTTCAGCGGGCGCGGGGAAGGCGATCCTTATCACAAGGATGTCGAGGACATCGTTATCTTGATTGATGGGCGCCCGGAGCTACTGGAGGAAGTTCGGCAGGCGGAAACCGAATTGATGCAGTTCATTGTCAAAGGGGTTGGTGAGCTGTCTAGGCTCAGCGGCATCGACTATGCGATTCAAAGCTCAGGCTCGGTTCGGGCAAACCCCGCTCGCGGCATGCTCATCCATCAGCGTATGAAGGATCTGAGCCTGCTCGCATGAGATACGAAATCAGATCGGTAAAAGGGCGAGCCCGAGAAGCCAACCATGATTGTGCTGGCGCGGTATTCGATGGCGTCAGGGGGTTGTTTGTTGTCGTGGATGGCACATCGAAGCTCGGTAGCGGCCAGTTGGCCCATGGATTTGTGCAAGCAGTGATGGATGCCTGTCAGACCCGTATTAGCCAAGGCGCTGAAGACACTACTCATAGTGGCGTCCAGCAGCTGCTACGGTCTGTACTTACAGATTTACACGCTCCACTGTTTGCTAAGCACACCGGTACAACAAGCTACTTGGTTGGTGTTGCTTCTCATGGGCAGCTCACCCTTGCATATGAGGGCGACTGTTCATGTGGCTTTGTCAGCGCGGAGGGTGGAATCGAGTGGTTTACACCACCGCATTGCAAGGCGAACTGGAGGCGTTACCGATCACATCGGGAACTTGCGCCTGATCCGGCCCGCAATCTGATCACCCGTTGTTTTAGAGCCAACCGTTCCCCGGATCCAGATTTTGTTTTCCGTTCAATGGCTGCAGGCGAGCGTCTGGTGTTCGCAACGGATGGCTTTTGGGCGGAGCTGACCGATGCTCGACAGGATGACGTGCTTGCAACTCCTGCCATTGAAGTCACCGATGTAGACGATGATGTGACTTGGATTGATGTGAAGCTGTAAAACATTGCGAGTTGGCCGGTTTTTTCATTGATGGCGCGCCACTTGCGTATGAAGTGGGTCGAAGGGCTTGAAATGGGGCCGAAGTCATTCCAACTGAAGAGTTCCAGTCGCTCCCACCGACCAGACACGAAAAAGCCGCGTAAGAACGCGGCTTTCTTGTTTGGTGGGCCCACACGGACTTGAACCGTGGACCAAAGGATTATGAGTAACTAGGTTTTTTGTTTCTCGGTGTTCCGTGGATTTTCTGATTTATCTCTGTATTAACCATTTTAGAGCTGTTTGTGCGGCTTGTTTGTTTTTCTACGTTTCATCAAATATGCTGACTTTGCATGAAATACGGGGAATGAACGGGGAAAGGAGGAGGGATGGCTAAGCGCGCACGTCTGACTGAGATGGAAGCCTACGCAGTAAAAACCCGGCTATCTGAGCCGGTTGGATCGCGTGGAAAAGGCACTTTGTTGCTGGAGAGAAAAGCGTCCGGCGCCATCCTGGCTTTTTATCGAGAGCGCACGTTGGATAGCGATAAGCGCCTGCCCCTTGGCATCCTTGCCAGGAAACCTAACCCAGGTACGGATGAGCGCACCCTAAATGATATTCGCGCTGAAGCTTTGCGGGCTTCTACTCAAGTCGGTGCTGCTGGCGGACTGGTTAAATACCAAGAGTTGCTGGCGGAGAGGGGCGCGATCGCTGAGGCTGAAAGGATCGCTCGTAAGCTGCAGGCCGAAGTCGAGGCCAGGCGTGGTACGTTCGGGGAGCTTATGGATGCCTATGTCGAAAGTCTGGAGCGCGCGGCTAAGGTGAGCGCGAAGGAGGTAAAGCAGGCTTTTCAGTTGCATGTCAAAGGCTCACACCCCGAGTTGTCCGCCCGAATAGCTGCTGAGATTGAGCCGGAGGATATGCAGTTTGTTTTGGCCTGTGTGTTGAATCGCAAGCCCAAGGGGCGGGGTAGAGGAAACAAGGCCGCTGCCAGTGCATCCAATGGAATGCGTACTACTGCCGACAAGCTACGTCGATACCTGCGTGCGGCATTCAGTCACGCGGCCAAGGCCCATTTATCAGCTGAGCGTCTGGCGAACGACGGGAAAGACTTCTCTATCCGCGCCAACCCTGTTCGAGATATTCCTGTTATCGAGGGCGCCGGAGGCGGAGATACTGAGTCTCTGAGTCCCGCTACGCTCGGCGAGCTATTGCGCTATCTGGATACCTTGCCAGAGCGAAACGCCGCAATCGCTAATGCGCTTATTTACTTCGGTGGACAGCGACTGCGCCAACTTTGCGCCGTCCCTTGGGATTGTGTTACCGACGAAACTATTGGCCTGCTGGATGCTAAGGGGCAGAAGTCCAAGGCATGGGCCCACCTGCTACCGATCACTCCGCGCATCAAGGAGATCATTGCGCCGCTGCTGGCGGATCGTATCGGACCAGGGCCGTTTGCCCTGACTGACGGCAAACTGGTGCATCCTGACACCTTGTCCGATTGGTTTTCTACAGCTGGCCGGACGTTAGCCGCTGACGGCAAAGCAAGCCAGGCGTTTTCCTGGAAGCATGTTCGAGTGACTACTGAAACCTTGCTGGCGGCGACAGGGATCACCAAGGAGATTAGGGCATGGCTGCTGTCGCATGGGCGCAGTGGTGTTCAGGACAAACACTATGACCGTTATTCCTATTTGCCGGAAAAACGAACAGCCTTAGAACATTGGGGGCGCTATCTGGACAAGCTGAAGAATGGAGAGGGTGCTGAAACCGAAAATATCGTGTTGCTGGTGAAACGAAAATTGTAAGTGAATGTTTCTTGGTCGGGGGTATTGTCTAAAACCTGTTGGTATTCAATGGAACATAGTGGAAAGGGTTGGCCTGAAATTTCGGCATTGGAACGGAGGCGATTTTATCCAGTACCTTTTCAAAAGACCCCCTGAATGCTGAAAAACGCACTTGCGCGTTAGTGCAACGCCCTTTAACAATGGGTGCCACTGGCTAGGCTTACATGGCTGCTGTAAGCACCTTGGTGGGGTTCAGTCACACTGCGGTGCAACGACTCAGCCTGAAGTAGGCAGGGTGCCTATATTGAAAACCCCAGTGCGCCAACACTGGGGTTTCAATCGGGAAGGTGCGTTAACACCTCTGCATACAGTCAAGCCAGTACACAACCCCGAGGGGGATGAAGCGTTTAGACGGGCTTCAATGTCAATAACAAACGTTATTGACGGAACACAGTATTAAGCCAGCTTCAATCTGCGTCAATTGCAGATTTGCATAAACTGATCAGCGACTCGTTCGCCGGTATTTTAGGCTTGATGGTGTCCCCTCGGTTTTTCAACTTCAGTTGGAGAACCATCACATGACTCAAATCGCCAACCGCAACACCTATACACCGAACCTGCCTATCCCTGGTGCGCGTGGCACTGCTGCGCAATTCTGCACCAAATACCAAATCAGCCGTACCACCTTCTGGCGCTGGTCGAAGGAACCGGGCTTTCCTGCGCCCATGCGTTTTGGCCGCTTGGTTCGCTGGGATGCCGAAGCCGTCGATGTCTTCCTGACTCAAGCGGAGGCATAAGCCATGACGAACTGCCAACCCTGCAAAGCCGCGGGGACGCCGAAGGCTTGCCCGAAAATGGCCTACCACTACCTGTTCAACATTGCGCCGATTGGAGCGGAGTTTGTGCTACAGATCGCCTTGGGGGTACTGCTATGGGCAGCGTGATCCTGTTTCGTGACGCCTTGCAAACCGTCTATGGGCCACTTGATTGGCTACCGATACCAGACGGCGCCATCCACCGTTTTCACGTGCCAGGCGACAATCCAGGTACCCGGAACGGCTGGTATGTGCTGTTTCTGGATGACATCGCCAGCGGCGTGTTCGGGAGTTGGAAAGCGGGAGGCTCGCAGACCTGGAGTAGCCGCAAGCCAGCCGATCATTTGGAGGCTCAGTTAGTCGCCCAGCGCATCGAGCAGGCCCGACGTCAGCGGGAAGCTGATCAGCACCAGCGCCAGCAGGTTGCCGCCGAATATGCCAACCGACTGTGGAGCAACGCCCGCAGCGCCGATCCCGAGCACCCCTATCTAGTGGAAAAAGGGGTGCATTCTTATGCCCTGCGTCAGGCCGGTGACGTGTTGCTGGTGCCGCTGAATCGTGACGACCGGCTGGTGAACCTGCAACGCATCTACCCGAACGGCGCCAAGCGCTTCTTGCGTGGAGGCATGGTCAAGAGTTGCTGCTCACTTATCGGCACGATTCAGCCTGGCCAGCCGCTCTACATCTGCGAAGGCTGGGCAACTGGCGCAACGCTCCACGCCGAAACCGGCGCCACCGTGGCCTGCGCCATGAATGCCGGCAACCTGCTGGAAGTCGGCCAGCACCTCCAGCACCAGCACCCAGACGCCGTGTTAATCGTAGCCGGCGACGACGACCGCATGACCGAAGGCAACCCCGGACGTACTTACGCCATCAAGGCAGCCGCTGCGCTTGGCTGTCGCATGGTCTTTCCACCCTGGTGCGGCAGTGAGCCGCTGACCCTTTCTGACTTCAATGACCTGCGCCAATGGCAGGAGGCCGACCAATGACCCTGACGGATGAAAGTGATCTGGCTTTCGATTTTTCAGAGGGAGCCGGGGGAACCGAAGGAACCGCCAGAAATGACGGGGCTTCCAGCGGTTCCCTCAGCGAAAAGGCAGAGGGAGCCAAGGGAACCGCACTGGTGCCCGAGGCCAAGCACCCGGAGATCGAGCGCCCCACCTTTCGCGTCTATGACCGTCCAGCCAAGTCCCTGTGCGGCACCTACTCGGCAGGCGTGTGGTGGCATGGCGTCAAGGAGGAAAAGGGCAAGCCGGTAAACTATGACAAGCGCGTCTGTTCGCCGCTGCATGTCGAGGCTGTCACCTCAAGCGACGGGGGCGACTTCGGGCGCCTGCTGCGTTTTCGCAACACCCTGGGCGACTGGCGCGAATGGGCCATGCCCATGCAATTGCTCAAGGGCAGTGGCGAGGATATGCGCGGCGAGTTGCTGAACATGGGTGTGGAAATCGGCCCCGACGCTTTCAAGCTGCTGAACCATTACATTCAGGGTCAGCACCCCAAACGCCAAGTCATTGCAGCCACCGCCACCGGCTGGCATTCGCCTGCCCTGTTCATAATGCCCCGGCAGAACATCGGCAAGGGCGAGGCCATCTATCAGAGCGAGGCGGCGAACTTCGACGACTTCCGCCAGGCCGGCACCCTAGGGGGCTGGCAAACCGAGATCGGCACACGCTGTGCCGGTAATCCGCTGCTGATGTTGGCTGTCTGCGTGGCCTTGGCCGGGACGTTGCTGTATCACTTGCAGCGCCAGGGTGGCGGCTTCCATATCGTCGGGGACAGCTCCACCGGCAAGAGCAGCGCCATTCAGGCCGCCGCCTCGGTCTGGGGCCATGGCGAACAGTTTAAGCGGACCTGGCGCGCCACCGGCAACGGCCTGGAGGGGATCGCCGCCCAGCGCAATGACACACTGCTGGCCCTGGACGAGATAGGCGAGGCCGACCCGCGTGAAATTGGCGCAGTGGTTTACTCCCTGGCCAACGGCACCGGCAAGGCCAGAGCCGGGCGTACCGGAGCCGCACGGGCGACCCGGCGTTGGCGGGTAATGCTGTTTTCGTCCGGCGAGTTGGGACTGTCCGCGCACATGGCCGAGGGCGGAAAGCGCAGCCGGGCCGGGCAGGAAATCCGCCTGTTGGACATACCGGCTCGCCGCACTTTTGGTGCCTGGGATGAGCTGCACGAGCTGCCGGGTGGCCGGGAATTTTCCGACGCCATTCAGCGCGCCAGCGTGACCCATTACGGGCACATCGGCCCGGCCTTTATCCACAAACTGCTGGAGTGCGGCGAGGCCGACGATCTGCCCGCAGTGCTCGCCAAGCTTTGCGAGTCATACCCCAGCGGCAGTGGTCAGGAAAGCCGCGCGGCTGAGCGGTTTGCCATTGTCGCTATGGCGGGAGAGCTGGCCATTGAGTGGGGTTTGCTGCCGGTCCCCGCTGGCGCTGCCCGCGACGCCATGCTGATGCTGTTTGATGCTTGGCGAAGCAGCCGGGGGCAAGGCCAGGGCGAGGACGCGACGATCCGAGCCAGCTTGTGCGACTTCATCTCTCGCCACGGCGATGCGCTGTTCTCTGAGCTGGGCGGGGACGCCATAGTCAGAGATCGCGCCGGCTGGTGGAAAAATGAGGGGGAGCGCCGCGTCTGGCTGTTTACCCCCGAAGGGCTGCGCCGAGCGGTGCCTGGCTTCGACGTGACGCGCATCCTGGACGCCGTGGACGCTGCCGGGTGGATCACCGAACACAACGCCGGCAAGCGTGCCAAACGGGTAAAGGTGGATGGGCGCAATCCATCGCTGTATCACCTCGCACCACTGGAGGTGTGACATGGGTCGGCTCTTGGACTTAGCCAACCGCTTGGCCGGGGCAGCAGTTCCCTCGGTTCCCTCACTGAAATTTCAAAGGGAACGGCTACAACCCGCGCCAGTACTGGAGGTTCCCCCGGTTCCCTCGGCTCCCCCAGAAAAACACAAAGTCGAGAAGCCAGTGCAACCCGGCGCGAACGACCATCCAGCTCAGGGGCCATACAAAGTAGAGGCCAGTCGATGGCTTGTTCATGTTGCTCGCCTGCTGGAATGCTCGCCGGGATATCTGTTGGAGCTGGAGTTTCTGACTGCGGATGACCTGGCCGAGCAGTGCCGCACACACCCACGTTTTGCCGCCTGCCTGATTCGCAGTCATCCGGCATGGTCGCCACCAGTGCCAATGGCTGACCCAACAATCGAGCAGCGCGACGCAGGGGAGCCGAAGCACATCTACCACAGCGCCGCCACGGCATCGCCTGAATGGCGCGAGGCCCGTGACCAGTACCACTGCCACCTGTTCGGCTGTCGCGCCTGCTTTGCGCCGGCAGACCGTTACTGTGTAACAGGTGTCGAGTTGCGCCAGCGGTATAACCAGACGCCAATGGAGCCAAGACCATGACCCAGAACATCGTAATCTCCCTGGCCACTATCGCATCAAGCCAGGCACCTACTACCTGATTTGTTCATAAAGTGTTCGGGCCGAAGCTGCCGCCACAACTGTGCGCAAAGTGAGGGGAGCTGTTAGCGCAGTCGACTGGCACCGGGCAGGCCTTGGGGAAATGCAAAAGGTACTCCCAAGACCCCACCTCCATTGCGAGTAAAACGTGGCCTAATGCTGGACTACATACGACTCGGCCTGGACTGGTGGTGGCTGTTTAGTTGTCCGGCACCAAGGCGCGCCTATCGGGCGCTTGGGCGGATCGAAGGGCCACCTTGGGCAGGGGGCGTTGATTTGCTCTTGATGTCGAAAGCATCAAGAATTTGCCTTCCCCCTCTAATCGCGTTGAGTACGTTTTGACGGGCAGAGAACGGCCAAAAGCGGGCCTACGCTGACGGCCCCCAAGAGGCTAAGTGGCGACACTGGTAGTATAGTGGCGCTTTGGCATAATCATCTGAAAGTAGACAATGAGGCTGTACGATGGAACGTAGTGAAATCAGAGAGTCGAGAAAACTCGCCTTGCTCAAGAAAGTCCGTGAGCACGACTATGGAAAGTACTTGTATAAAGCAAGTATCCAGCGGATTAGAGGGTTTGCCGGTGAGGACATTACTTTTGAATTTCCAGTTACGGCACTCATCGGGCCTAACGGTAGCGGAAAGTCTTCCGTTTTAGGTGTCGCAGGTTGTGCATACAAACCCATCAAGCCTGGATATTTTTTTCCTAAAAGCGCCGTTGGTGATGAGTCTATGTCTGGATGGCGAGTCGAGTATGAACTCGTAGACAAAGCACTCAACCCCCGCCAACTGGTCAAAAGAAGCAGCAATTTCAGACAAGCGAAATGGGTTCGGGGGGAAGTAGCGGACCGAGTTGTTCTTTTCTTCGGAATTGAGCGCACCGTACCTGCGGGAGAAAAAACCCGGTTCAAAAAGCTGACTAAGTCGTCTTATGTACACCAGGGTGCACTTTTGTCTCTTGACGCGGAAGTCGCGACTCAAGTCGAACACGTTCTTGGAAAAGCCGTAACTGAATTTCGTGTTACCGATGTGGGCCAAGACGAACTGTTCTTAATCGGAAAAAATGGCGACCAGCAGTACTCGGAGTTTCATTTTGGAGCTGGTGAGTCCTCCATCATCAGAATGATCAGTGAGATCGAGCAAGCTCCCCCAAATTCCCTCATCATCATTGAGGAAATTGAGAACGGTCTCCATCCAATCGCTACACGCCGCATGGTCGAGTACCTCATTGATGTTGCTGAGCGGAAATCCGTGCAAACAGTGTTCACAACGCACAGTGACTATGCTCTTTCCCCTTTGCCTAATGAGGCAATCTGGGCGTGCATCTCAGGCAAGCTTAAGCAGGGAAAACTATCGGTTCAGGCTTTGAGAGCTGTATCAGGCCGTGTTGATAGAAAGCTCGCCGTTTTTGTTGAGGATGATTTTGCAAAAAACTGGGTCGAGGCGATCCTTCGAGAAAAGCTTGGCGCTGAATTTGAGCAAGTGGAAATTCATGCGGTTGCTGGGGACGGTACAGCCGTCAGTACGCACAGAAGCCATGTCCGTAACCCTGCAATTTCTTTCAAGTCACTTTGCATTATCGATGGCGACTCTGAGCAGCAAGGTGATGACGACCCCGAAAGTGGCATTATCCGGCTACCTGGCGATCAACCTGAGATAAGTGTTTACGACGATATTTTGTCTAACATCGAACGAGATATCGCGGTCTTGACAGTATCCTGCCAGCGCCCTCCGGAAGCGCAAGCGGAAGTCAGATCAGCCATGGAAGAGATTGTGAGAACCAATAGAGACCCACACTTACTCTACGTCCAATTGGGACTGAAAATTGGCTTCGTATCTGAAGTGATTGTCCGAGGGGCGTTCTTCGCCCTTTGGGTGAGAAATAATCCTGATTTTTGCAACGCGTTAGCGACACGAATCCATGCGCTAGTTCAAGAGCCGGAAGCCGCATAACACCTCTTTTAAACTTTGATTAAAAGCCCACCCGTACCACGCCGCCCATGATGGCGGCGTGTGTATTTCTGGCGGCCGAACAGCGCGCCATTAGACGTCTTGAACGACCGTTTTTGCATTGGTGGAGGCGCTGAAATATAGAAGCTGAGAGCTCGGCATTCGATGCGCGGCAACGTCTGTTATGGGTCGCTTTCTGCCTGTCGCGAAGGACTGAAAACAACCCATAGCTGCCCGTCAGGACCATTCTATGGTGTGGGCAATCCCCGTTCATGGGCTACACGGCTGACCGGAACCAAAGCCAGGGCGCAGTTCAAAATCGGATGACCCGTGCCAAGATGATCGTTGCACCCAAGTAACCGGAAGCGCTTATGGCCCGTTATTTGGCTTACCCGTTGTCATTCAAGTCGCGGCGTTGAAGACCACCACATAAGCCAGGTATATGGTCAATCTCCCAATGCCGTCTCACTGCGGCGACTGCCTGCGTCCGGTTACGAACGCGTAGCTTGTACATGACATTCGTCATGTAATGTTTGATGGTCTTCTCGCAGAGCTCAAGCTTGATAGCAACCTCGCGGTTAGTCAGCCCCTTCGATACCTCCCGGATAACTTGCTCTTCGCGATGGGTCAGCTCGACCTTTTGCTTATCACCCGCGTGCTTTCTGACATCGCTTAACAGCTTGCTGGCAAGCTTGGGTGTAATGAAGGTTTCACCACCGGCAACAATTCTGATGGCTTGTACAAGCTCACGACCGCTTATGCCTTTCAACATATATCCCTGCGCGCCCGCTTCGAGGGCGAAATAGACGTCCTCGATGGAGTCAGATACCGTCAGCATCAAAACTTTAACTGCCGGCGAAGAAGTTGAGATCGCTCGCACGGCAGCAAAGCTATCTCCCGGCATATTTATATCCATCAGCAAAACATCCGGAGCAAAACGAGCGGCAATTTCCAGGGCATCCTCGGCAGATCGGCCCTGCTCGACCATCTGAAAGTCAGCTATTTTCTTCAGCGCCATTGTGATCCCATCTCTTAACAGCTGGTGATCATCAACGATGCCAATCTTGATCATGGAACTCATAAGTACTCCTCATAAGAGGCGATGGAGCTGCATGTTGGTGTCGGGCGTTTCATTTTTCACCCCTCGCGTCATGCCCCGTCGTCTCTATAGTCGGACGACAGCTGTTGCGGGTACCAGGGGGGGGGTGCAACTAATGGGCCATTACCCTGGGGCGGAAAAATTCAATCCAATGAACAAGCTGTTTTTGAGTGTTTAAGCCAGAGAAGGGTGAGTGGGGAATATCCCTCAAATTTGGTGGTAAACGCTTGGTTGGGTGGGTGTAGTACCCCATTTATGGAGATAGTAGTGGCCCAGTCTCACCGACCGCTTTGGGTAGGGTTGCTTGCCCTGAGGCGACATGGATTTGACTGGTCGAGAAGGGCGGCCTTTGGCCGATTTCTGTCTTCCACAACCGGCTAAAATCGACCCAAAGCAACCCTTCGCGAAAGGCTGCTTACGACTGTGGATTCAACACACGAGATTTTGTGTAAGCGGGATTTCGGTTAAACAAGCAAAAGCAGCACCTTGGGTGCTGCTTTTGAGGCTTGAGACCGCACATTTCTGTCGGTCCGGAGGACGCGCTATACGGATTAGCTGTTGCTGCGGTCGGTCGCCTTGGCTTGGCTTTCAGCTACAGCGGCATCAGCCTTCTGTTTCTGTGCAACCTGGAAGGCTTTCATCGAGACTG
Source organism: Pseudomonas sp. P1_F7 (assembly GCF_056405655.1). Taxonomy (NCBI): domain Bacteria; kingdom Pseudomonadati; phylum Pseudomonadota; class Gammaproteobacteria; order Pseudomonadales; family Pseudomonadaceae; genus Pseudomonas; species Pseudomonas sp. P1_F7. The sequence goes on along the minus strand of NZ_JBFUBR010000029.1, from coordinate 69,584 downwards.
TCCGGGCCGACTCCATGCGTGCGAAGGTCCGATCACCACCACCTGTGGCCATCGCCAGAGAAGAGGCGGTCAGAGTGGCGACTACGAAGAGAACTTTCATGGATTTCATTTGGGTATCCTCAAGTGAAACTTGTTAACAGTTAAGGCGGAATTCATGGGCTAGCGCTGAACGTCCTTGTTCAACCTGACTTCACCAGCCAGCCAGGGCGGCGTTTCCTGGTGTCCTGGTGCCTTGCTCCAGGCGTGCTTCGGTGTCTTTGTTTTTTGCCCAGATGGTGAGCAGTACCATCATCGCGAACCCACCGACGATGAGCACCGGATAGGCTGCCAGCAACTCCACCAGCGAGTACTTCCAGGCCAGCGGACGACCCACACCCAGCATGGCGGCATAGAACCACGACACGCCAGAGAACGCCCCCGAGAACAGCGCCAGCATGCGTAGGCTGAAGGAGAGTTTCAGTAACGAACCGGCCTTTTTCAGCGCCGGCAATACAGCGCGATGCAACACGAAGCCGTTAACGGTCAACAGCACAACGATGCCGATCTTGGCTTGTATTTTTGGATTGAGGAAATACTCCATTCCCTTGCCGGCATAATCGATCCCGACAATAGCAATGCCCGTAATCCAGAGCGCGACAAGTGCAAGCGATACGGTTTTTTGAAGACTGTCCATGTGCGCGTCATCATGGTGACCCGACACATCGCCCTTTAGGAGTTGTTTGACCATTGCAATATCACTGGTCAAAACCAGCCCGATTGCCACGCAGCAGGCGATAAGATGAAAATATACAACGCCCAAACGCACATATTCCACGGTGGACGAAGAAAACATACTAAGTTCCATGGTTACCCCTTGGCTTCAATAGTGAATCAATATGGCTCGCAGCACGGCTTAATTGAAGTTTGCCGTTGCTGACTGCCATTTAGATCCAGCAATTTTTATAAATTTATCTTGCGACATTACGCCACCAAGATAATAGTGAGTTTCACGAATGAACTTTTAATCATTCGATCATGTCCATGTTCAGCTAACAAAAAACCTCAATCGCACTTGGTGCATCGAAGGTTTAACTTCCGCTTCTGGGGGGCAGACGAGGCCCGGAACCCTATCGGCGAGCGGATCAGGCAATGCTGGTGGGGTCGGCGGGGCTTCCACCCCATTCGAGGAAACGGAGCTTGTGAACCTCGCCCTCGCTGTCTTCGTAGACCAGGGTCACCGGTACCACGCCGGTCTTGTCGGATGTATCGGTGCGCTGCAGTACCCGTTTCACATCGATTTCCATACCGTAGTGGTATTCGACGGCCGAGACATGCGCGCCGGGTTCTTGCAGGCTGTTCTGGTCGAAGACACTGGGTGCGAGACTGGAAATCACCGCACTGACAATTGTGGCCATGCTCATAAGGCTGTACCTCCACTGACGTTTGCTTGACAAGGACCTAATGTGACATGTGGTGAGAGTGAAGTTCACTTCACCGCGACGAACGTGCCCGCCTGAAAAGCCTGTAGTGGCTGCAAACTCCCAGCAATTCCCCGCGCTTGACGCCTCTCGACCGTTCGTCCTTTAACCCCCGTATTTGTTGGGTAAAGTCCATTTTTGAGGGAGGTCATAACATGTCATGATAGATTTTCACGCACGGTGAATCAGTGCTTTCAATTCAGTCGGCTGAGTCCGAGCGATCGCGAACGCCTGCATTATCCAAGTCCGCCTGGTACTGGAAAAGCAGTAGGCGGCCGAACAGGTCCTGGCCCAGCTCGACACCCAATTGACCTGGGAGAAAATAGACATGTTCACGCGGTGGTCGTGACGGTGTATAGACCGAAAGCGCGGGTTATTGAGCCAAGGGATAAATGTCGGGTATTGGCCGACTACTGCCTGTCACGAGCGAGTTCGGTCTATTGCGAGCATTGACGATTGTTAAAATTAGCCATAAAAATCCTTCGGGCGTGCATACAGAATCGGGTTCTATTCATTTTTTCCATTGGATCAAAGCCAATACAGGATAGCGTTGGAAAACAACCAGCCGATGCTGAGGGTGATAGTAAGGTAGATAACCGCAAGCAACAGAGGGTGACTCCACATGACACACCTCCCATAACCGCTATTTTTATTATACTGCTGCTTGCTAAGTTAGGAACTGCGAAAATCATGAGTTCGTAGGAACAATAAGGTAATAATCAAGCCATTTGAGTGAAAGACGCTTGGCTGCAAGCCTTGGGTCTGTAGCGCTGCTGAAATGCTTTTGTTCTCCCCCTCTCCCGATTTCGGAGTGAATTTCCCCACTAATGGGTGCGATTCCCCCAGCAGAGTACGCGTCTCCATTAACTTAAAATTTCAAGCGCTGACTAATGTTTACTGGTCTCCCAGGTAATTCGACATATTTTGTTGCGGGGCTGGCAAGGCAATTGCTGAGTGAGTATGTCCTGTTCATCAAAGGTGCAGAGTCGGGAAACAGTGGAGCTGTAAGTACCCCATTGAGTGATTGCATGTAACCAATACTCCTGGCTACTCAATGGAAGTACTGCAGTCATCCTCTGCCACCGTCCAGGGAAAATGCTTATGAGCCACTCCAGACATACGTGTGCGCAGGTAGCGCTGCACCGGTTGTGCTTTCTGGCCTGCCTGCTGACGGTGACGCTGGGGGTGGCCGACGAACCTCAGGGCAATGACCATCAAGCTAACGAGAAGTGGCTGGAGCCGGCACGCTCCAGGCTCATGCGCGTGACTGGCGCGATGCCGTTCTTTCCGCATCGGGCCAATACCCCCGGCAACCTGGTATTGAATGTGAAAGATTTCGACAATGCCCAGGTCTGTGGCGCTTGCCATACGGAGATCTACAAGCAGTGGCGCTCGTCGATGATGTCCCAGGCCTGGGATGAACCCATCTATCGAGCCTTGCTCAAACGTGCGAGTTCGGCCACCGAGGGCAAGGTCGATAACTTCTGCACCGGCTGCCATACCCCGATCGGTCTCACGACCGGGCAGATCACTTCGCAAGTCAATCGCTCCTCGATTGAGGACAGTGCGAAGAATCATCCGATGCCCGGGGTCGATTGCGAGACCTGCCACAACATCAGTGCCCGCACGGGCCTCGACAACGGAGCCTATGTCCTGAGTCCGCGAGCACACGGCAAACCGACCAAGTTCGGCCCGCGCAGGGATGCCGTTTCGCCTTATCACGACACCGTGTATTCCGCTCTGCACACGCGTTCGGACTTTTGCGGCACCTGCCACAACGTCACGCACCCCTTCAGCAGTGTGGCGGTCGAGCGCACTTATGACGAATGGCAGGAGAGCGCCTACAGCCTTAACAATGTCACCTGCCAGAGCTGCCACATGCCGAGATTTGCGGGCAAGGCCGCGATCATGGGGCCAGACCGCGAGGGGGTCGCCTCGCATTGGTTCAGCGGCGCCAACGCGATGATGCTCAAGCATCTCGGTCAGGAAGAGGGCGCGCAACGCGCGCGCGACATGCTCGCGCGCGCGGCGGAAATAACCTTCCAGCAACCGCCGGCCGCCATCATTCCCGGGCAATACACCTCGGTAGCGGTCAAAGTTGCCAACGTCGGCGCCGGGCACAAACTGCCGACCGGTTTTCCGGAGGGACGGGAGATGTGGATCGATTTCCGGGTGCTGGATGCCAGTGGTCGCGAGCTCTATCGCCTGGGTGCGATCAAGGACGGCAAGACCGAGGCCAACACGCGAAACTTCAAAGTGCACATAGGCGACAAGGACGGCAATCCGTTGGACGTCGAGGTCTGGAATGCCACGCAGATTCTCTCGGACAACCGCATTCTGCCCAAGGGCTACGATATCGGGGAGTTCTCCTTCCTGGTGCCGGCCGACGCCGTCGGGCCGCTGACCCTGACGGCCGAACTGAACTACTGGCCGTTTTCGCAGAAGCTGGCCGACTACCTGCTCGGCAAGGATAAGGTGCAGGTGGAAGTCACCCAGATGGCCAAGATCACGCAGAGCGTACCCCTGTCCCCGATCACTGCGTCCCAACCCTAGCGGCATATGTTCACACGGTGGTTGTGACGGTATCACCAGCCACCAGTCGGCTGTTCGCCCTGATCGGCGCGCTGTTCATCTTGTCGGCGATCCTGATGTACGCCTTCTGGATCAATTAGGTGTTCCACGCAAAAGTGAGAATTGGTGATGGCTTCCACTGATAGATCAATCGCTCGAATCACGAAACGGCCAATGCCCCTTTATAAGCAGTTCGCTGAGTTGAGCCTGATGTTTATCGCGTTGGTGATTATGCTGGTGTTGTCCACTGTAGTGGCGATGGAGTTGACCCTTGGAGCAGTGCTCTGACGAGTCCGGTAAAAGTAGATGAGAGCCCCGCTGATTTTTTGTCTACGAACCACGCGCAGTGATCGGGGCCAGCCTGAACATCGATGCTGCGCAGCTAAAAGTGTGCCGTATCTGGCCCGACAACTGACAGGCTGGTCGACAGGGGTACGCTCTGCGTGACTTTGGCCAAGCGAGTACCACCGCGTTACGAACAACGAACTGAAAGGAACCCCGTCATGCCGATGATCGACAGCGAACACCTCAAGCCCGGCCTACGACCGGTACAGATAGCCGAAGCAGCTTGGTATGAGGCATTGGTGGCCCGCGAAGTGGCCGCTCCCGAAGACTTGCCCGCCGCCCGTGAAGCGGCCGATAAGGCACTCAAAGCGTATAACGATGCCTGCGTGGAGCTGTATGGCTATATTCAAAGCACGGTGCAAAACGCCGAAGCGGAGGCCGTACAAAAAGGTAGCCCAGTATCCCGAACCTAGGGCCGAACAGATGGTGCTGCTTCAGGGGGAGACTGCTGAGGACTTGTGCTTCAAAGTTCACCCCGCGCTGGGCAGCGCACGAAACTAGGGATGCGGATTGATCGAACCGGGAGGAATCTGCAATGAGTATCCAAAATCGCAAACTCACAGAATTCATCTTGAAGGCCGGCCCGTTTGAGGCTACGCATCGGTTTCAATGGGCTTGAACTTCACTACCTCCTCGCCAAGCCATTCGTTGATTCGATCAAGCTTGAATCCACAGCCGATTTCTGCCTTCCACGACCGCCTGAAACCGCCCCCTAGCGGTCATCGTGGAGATGATGTAACGAGATGTGATCTCAGCCCTCTACATTGAATATCAGTAGCTATTATTATTAGGCTAGATCCCATTCTCCTGTCCCTATGGACGTGAGTCATGATCTCCACGCTTGAGCTTCGCCACATTATTGAATGTGGATTCCAGCCGCTCTCGTGCACCTGCTCAGTCAATCCGGACGGATCACTGATGATCAAGGTGTTCGATTCTACCTCTGGCCGAGTCTCTCTCCTGGCCACTGCGGTCACGACCAGCCAACTGACGTCCAGCCGAGCCATTGCAAATTTGATTGGTGAGCTTCGCTCTGAAATGGCAGCGCACCAAGCGACGGGCACGGTGGTGTTAGCGATATAGCAAAGGTTGTATCGCCTCGGATGAGGGAGGGCTATTACCACTGACCTTGTCAACCGAAAAGCTGACGACTCGTGTCTGAAAGACTGTGCCATTTAGAACAATGAATCGCCCCTTATTATGTAGGTACTCGGGAGCGTCCGCTTTTGGCCGATTCTGTTGAAAAAGTCGACCATGGTTTGCGGATCAGAAAAGTACGCGTCCGAGATTGGAATTTTTACATTTGGCAGAGACATCCGGACTCGGATTTCACGTAGCAGCGTGCAAAAAAGGCGTTTTCGCCAGTCAATGATCAGGCAGTTTGGTCAGAGCGACTTTTTCAACAGAATCGGCCGGTTTCTGCCTGTGGCGACCGGCTGAAAACGACCCATAGCTGACGGTGGCGACAGGCGAAAATCGGGCAGATGCATATCTTGGACAGGTTGCCGATGTGCCACTATTGTGTACACAGTTATGTGACGATTCATCTTCGCCTCATGTCGCGCAACTGACACGCCAATCAAACCGAACAAGGAGATACGCATTGAGCAAGGAGCGATATCAGTCACAAACGGCGGAATAGACTACGCCAGATGTGTCATCCACTTGAATTAGGCCATTAAATTTTTGAGGGGAATATGCGAATACTTATCTCTTCAGTTGCTCTGCTCGCATTGTCCGGCTGCACGACAAACTCTGGCATCGTTGATCTTGGCGGCGGCAACTACGTTTATGAAAAGGAGGATGCGATGGCCTATAACGGTAGCTCAGTGAAAGTAGAAATATTGAAAGAGTCTTCCGCATTTTGTAAAAAACAGGGCAAACAGCTATTTGTACAGAGCTCCTCTGCGAAGCCCTATGACCCTTACTCTTCGTATGCTGGCGCTGAAGTTCAATTCAGTTGTAAATAACCTGGTTACCTCACCTGAAAAGCCTCGAGCGGGGCTGGCCTATAGCTTAATCGCCAGCTACCGGCCTCAAAGGCAACAAAAACCCACGTGCACGTAAAAGGACTTACCGCCATGGACAATAACGTCTTATCTGCCTACCGATATCTCAAGCGTCGCAGCCTGCGCCCTCCGCAACAGCTTTACGCCTAGGTCAGAATTTTAGCCCGCTGGAGTTTCGATATTTATGAAAAATCGCGTAGTTTCGGTCATGTTTTTAACACTTCTAGCCTTTTTTTCTCCATTTGTCAGCGCGGCAAAAGGAGTAGTAGTGTATTACAAAACAGGATGTAGTCATTACATTGTACAGACCAATCAAGGCTATGCACTTCTTGAGTGGTTCGGAGGGAACGACCCGAGCGAGGGGGACACTTTGATAGGCGATTATGAAGCGTACGGAATGAAAGATATTTATAATGCGACAGCTGACGCAGAAACAAAAGTTTGGGTAGAGGACTATATACTCACCAAAGACCGGGCTATAGAGTCTTATTTCGAAGAGTGCAATTAATCTATCTTCACTTCCAGCATTGCTACTGGATGATCTGCTTTCGGTCATTTTTAATCCGTAGTCAACGACCCATAGACGTCGCTCGCGAAGAGCAGAAAATTACCGATTATTGTCTTTTGCTTAGGGTCGAAACCAGCCTGCTGCGAAGAGCAGCATTCAACCCATTGCGGGCACTCAGAATGATGCGAAGAGACGATTAACCTTTGTGCGAACCAGAACGATCCATGGGGGGGTTAAAGGCGACGTAGAAATGATCTGACAATCGATTTCGTAGCATCGCTTGTGTCTGAGTCATGAAACGTGTTCAGAGAATGCCAAATGCACTCGATGATCTCGTTTTGAGGCGTAGCGTTTTCGGCATCTGGGACAGAGGCTTCAAAAACATGGTGGCGTGTGTTGCCTGCATCGAACTCAAAAATGTACAGGAGCTGATCAACATTTAGCCCGGTTTCTTCTTGGAGTTCTCGAGCAGCAGCTCCAACGATAGCTTCGCCAGTTTCTACTTTACCACCAGGCAAAGTCCATTTTGACTTCGGTTTGCGAACGAGCAAGATATGCCTATCTCTCTCGCAAATGACTGTAGCTCTGACTTTCATCTTTTGACCCGGAAGGCATGTCATTAAATTGTAATAAAAATGTCATCTTCAAGGCGCGTTTATCGACGAACGCAGAGTTTAGAGCCAGCCAAACTCAAAAAAGTGCCAGATTGTCTTAGGAGTGAGTGATTTTGATTGGGGCTTAGCGAATGACCGCTTCATAAGGGCTGCAATCGACCCATCGCAACGACTCCCCAACGATTGTGATCGGGACAAAGCTACCTGCCGGAAACGACACCAAATGCGGACCGACCGATCGTCACCAATTGGATCAAAGCCAATACAGGAGAGCAATGGTATACAACCAGCCGATACAGAGGGTGATAGTCAGGTAGACAACCACGAGCATCAGGGGGCGACTCCACATGATACTGACCTCCCATGACCACGGTTTGAGGCGCTTCAGGGGCGTCTGACAAACCGAATAAACACAGGTCAATCCGTACTACAGCATCCGAGTTGCTCCTGGAGCGGCGGGCACTTCACCGTGCCAAACGAACAGAACACACAGCAGTCACCAGGGTTCGGGCGCAGCAGGGTTTTGCAATTGCCACACTCGTAGAAGAACTGGCAGGCGTCCGTGGGCATGGCTTCCTGCTTGGCGAAACCGCAATGTGGGCAGGTCAACACGGATTCGAGGATGACGGCGCTCATGGTTGCCTCATTTGTGCACGGTGGAGGGATAACCCGCATTCATCGTCGCCTTGGTCAACGCCTCAGGACCCGCCGATCTGTTGTGCCATCGTTTTCTCCATTGAATCGATCTAACCTAAAGTCACTCTACACTCCGTACCCGGGTACAGAATCAAGGGGCGTGTGATGGCGACAGGGCTGAGTATCGGCAAGTTGGCGGAAGCTGCCGGGGTGAATATCGAGACGATTCGCTATTACCAGCGACGCGGTTTGCTGGATGAGCCGCCAAAGCCGCTCAGCGGTTATCGGTGCTATCTACCGGAGCAGCTCAAACGGTTGCGCTTCATCAAGAGGGCGCAGGCGCTGGGATTCACGCTGGATGAAGTGGGCGCACTGCTGACACTGGATGCGGCCTGCACTTGTCGCGAGACTCGAGCACTGGCCGTGCGCAAACTGGCCCTGATCGAGCAAAAGATGGCCGACCTTGCCGCAATGCGGCAGGTGCTGGGCGGACTGGTGCAGGAGTGTGATGCAAGCGACGGCCGGGCCGCTTGCCCTATYATCGATGTGCTGAACAGGGAGTGATGCCTGGTTGCAGGGCATCATGCACAGGCGTCAGGCCAGCAACCCATGCAGTGCAATCGTAAGGCCGCTTGCTAGTGGTCAGGAATGACCGCTTCTTGCCGATTTGTGCCGGTCACGATCGATACTGAGCAGCCTGAGCTGACGATCAAGGCTGCCTACGAAACGGGGCGATTCACTGGTGCTGCTTGACAGAGGCCCTAGGGAGGGGGCGGGGCAAAAGTCTGGAGCCTTCGCTTCAAAGACCGCTCCGGAAAACCTTCTCGCATTAATTCGTAGATTTTTTGTCTAAATGAGACAAATGGTCTGTAGCACGCATCGGCGGCCCCGCTGACTATCGTTGCGCCAGCTACTGGTCTGTTCCGGGCGAACTAAGCGTCTGAGGAGCTCGCGGCAAAGAATGCTCCTGATTTTCCTTGTCAGCACCAGCCGAGTAACACGAAACGCAGACTCTCGCAGCGCAGTCGCCGTCTGCTTGGCGGTACTGCTGAGAGTCGTGCTGCTGAGGGGTAGTGTTGGATAAAACGGGGAGCGAACGGGGAATATTTTCCGGGTTCAACAAAAATGGGCTAGGCAGAATCTACCTAACCCATTGATTTGTTTGGTGGGCCCACACGGACTTGAACCGTGGACCAAAGGATTATGAGTCCTCTGCTCTAACCAACTGAGCTATAGGCCCTCAGTAGGTCGCGGATTATAACGACGGTTTCGCGGCTGTGCCATCTGAAAAAGCCATTACGGTTGTACGAAGAAATGTCGCGGCAAACTCGTCCGCTGTCAGGGGCAGGCTGACGATGTAGCCCTGGATTTGCTCGCAACCCTCGGCGGCGAGGAATTGTTGTTGCGCCAGGGTCTCGACCCCTTCGGCAATCACGGTGAATTGCATGCTGCGTCCGAGCGCGATGATGGCGCGTACGATCGCCGCGTCGTGGGGGTCGTCCGGCAGGCCGCGGACGAAGGACTGGTCGATCTTGAGGATGTCCAGCGGCAGACGCTTGAGGTAACTCAAGGACGAGTAGCCGGTGCCGAAGTCATCGATAGCCAGTTGCACACCCAGATGTTTGAGTTGATGCAGCACCGCCAGCGCTTCTTCTGCCTGGCTCATGATGAAGTTTTCGGTGATTTCCAGTTGCAGGAAACCGGGGTTGAGGCCGTTGTCCTTGAGCAACTGCTCGATACGGCCCAGCAGGTTGGGTTGGCGCAATTGGGCACCGGCAAGGTTGACCGATAGCGGGCCGGGACTTCCGTACAGCCGGTGCCAATCGGCCATCTGCCGGCAGGCGGTTTCCAGGACCCAGTCGCCGATTTGCAGGATCATGCCGTTTTCTTCAGCCAGCGGGATGAAGTGTTCCCGCGGCACGTCGCCAAAGGTCGGGTGGCGCCAGCGGATCAGGGCTTCGGCGCCGACCAGGCTGTAGTCTTCGAGGCTGATTTTCGGTTGGTAGCACAGGTGCAACTCATTGCGTTCGATGGCGCGGCGCAGTTCGTGTTCCAGCGCCACGCGTTCGCTGGCCTGGGCGGTGAGGTCGCGGGTGTAGCTTTCGACACGGTTGCGGCCCTTGGCCTTGGAGCGGTACATCGCGGCGTCGGCGTTCTTGATCAGTGTGGCAACGTCGCAGCCATCCTTCGGATAGAGGCTGGTGCCGATGCTGGCACTGATGAAAAACTCGTGTTCGCCGGCCTGGAACGGCGCGGCGAAACAATTGAGCAATTTGGTAGCGATGTGGTCGGCATCGCTGGATTGTTGCAGGCCCGGCAGCAGGATAATGAACTCGTCACCGCCCAGGCGCGCTACGGTGTCGATATCGCGCAGCTGCTCCTTTAGACGTACGGCAATGCCCTTGAGCAGCAGGTCGCCGACCGGGTGGCCGAGGCTGTCATTGATGTGCTTGAAGCGGTCAAGGTCGAGGAACAGCACAGCGCCCTGGCCGCCGTTTTCCTGCTGGCTGTTGAGCGCCGTCAACAAGCGGCTTTCGAATAGCGTGCGGTTCGGCAGGCCGGTCAGCGGGTCGTGGTGCGCCTGGTAGTCGAGTTTGGCCTGGGCATGTTTGAGGCTGGAAATGTCGGCAAACACCGCGACAAAGTGGGTGATGAACTTGTCCCGGTTGCGCACGGCACTGATAGTCAGCCAGCTTGGATACAGCTCGCCATTCTTGCGTCGATTGGAAATCTCGCCTTGCCAGTGGCCTTCGGCGGTCAGTTGATGCCACATGGCCGCATAGAACGCGCTGTCATGCAGGCCCGAGGCGAGCAGGCGCGGCGTGTGGCCCAAGGCTTCGCTTTCGCTGTAACCGGTGATTTCGGTGAACGCACGGTTGACTGCGCTGATGTGCTGTTGGGTATCGGTGATCAACACGCCTTCGGCGGTGCTTTCGAACACGGTGGCGGCCTGTTGCAGTTTTTCCTGCATCAGGTGCCGCTCGGTGATGTCCCGGGCGATGGTCAGCATGCAGTCCTCATCGCCAATCGGCAGCGGACGGCTGGACACTTCACAGAGGCGAATCTGCCCGTCGCTGCGGCGGATATGGCAGCTGAAATCGCGGACAAAACCGTCGCGGTGCAGCAGGTCGAGCATTTGCTTGCGTTCATTGAGGTTGACCCAGATCCCCAGGTCCAGCGCCGAACGATCCACCGACATGGCGCTGTTGAACCCGGTGAGGCGGCTAAAACCCTCGTTGACCTCCAACAGCAATCCATCGCTTTGCCGAGACAGCAGCAAGCCGTCGGGGGAGGCATGGAAGGCTTTGGCGAATTTTTCTTCGGAAGTTTGCAGTTGCTGCTGGGTTTCCTTGAGCTGGGTGATGTCCCGCACCACGACCACCAGCGCCGGTGTCATGTCGAGATTGAACGGTTCGGCGGAGATCAGCCCGGTAAACACCTGGCCGTTGCTGCGACGAAAGGGCATTTCCAGGTTGCGGATGCTGCCGGCCTGCAAGCGTTGCAACAGGCCCGGCCCAACACCGGGAATCCCCCAGATGTTCAGGTCGGTGGCGGTCTGGCCAATGACGTCCTCGGCCTTGAGGCCGATCTGTTCTTCGAACGCTTCGTTGACTTCCAGCAGGCAACCGTCGCTCAGGCGCGCGATCACCAGAATGTCCGGGCATTGCTGGAACACGGAAGCAAACTTCTGTTCCGACAGGCGCAGCGCTTCCTCGGTGCGCTTGGCGTCGGTGATGTCGATCATCAACCCGCGCATCAGCGGTTCATGCCCGTGTTCGATCAGGCTGACGATATCGCGCACCCACAGGCAGCGGCCATCGGCGGTGATCACCCGGTAATCGAGGCGGTGATCGCGCCCGGCCAGCACTTCGTGATCGCAGAAGGTCTGGGCGCGGGTCAGGTCGGCGGGGTGAATGATGTTGCGCCAGAAGCCTGGAATCAGCCAATGGGACAGGGGATAACCGAGAAGGTCTTCGGCGTGGGGCGATACATAGCTGTAGGTGTAGTCGGCGACTTTTGCTTCCCAGGCGATGGCCGACAGGCTCTCCACCAGGCCGCGGTAGTGGTATTCGCTGCTGCGCAGTTCCTGTTCAAGGTCGACCCGGCGGGCGATTTCCGAGCTCAAGCGGCGGTTGATGCGGATAACCACCGCCAGCACGGTAGTCAGCAGCAGCAATCCGGGCAGGCCATACACCAACAGGTCATTCCAGAAAGTCCGATGATCGAGGACGTTGCCGACCCAATGCTCCTGAATGGCGCTGATTTCGGCGGGGCTCATGTCCGCCAGGACTTTGTCGAGAATGCCAACCAGCATCTTGTTGTCGCGAGGTACAGCCATGGCCAGTTGATATCGATAGGGAGTTTCACCGCTGACATACAACCCATCGAGCTTGAGTTGGCGCAGGCTCCAGACGCTGGAAGCCAGATCGCCCACCATTGCATCCACTTCGTCGGTGGCCAGCGCCCGCAGCGCGGAGCTGACGTTGGGCATCGCCACCAGGTTCAAGTCGGGATTGTGGGTGCGCAGCAGTTCGTGGGGGGCGTAGTTTTCCACCACGGCGATTTTCAGGCCGTACAGGTCTTGCAGGTTATGTGGCTGTGGGCCCCCGACATGGGCCAGGATGACAATTGGAAAGTCCAGATAGGGGCGGGTGAACGACAGGTATTYCTGGCGTTCCGGGGTCGACATGATGCCCGGCAGCAGGTCCAGTTTGCCCTTTTTGGCTTGTTCCAGAACTGCGGTCCAGCTCACCGGTTCGATGGGCGTGAGCCGGGTTGCCAGCCTTTTGCGGATGACTTCGATGTAATCCGCGGCAAGACCCTGGTAGCGGCCCTCATCGTCACGAAACTCGAAAGGCGGCCACGACGCATCGACACCCAGGCGCAAGTCCGGGTGAGCCGCCAGCCAGCTACGTTCATCGTCAGTGAGAGTCAGCGCGCCAGCCGTTGCGGTCCAGGTCATCAGCGACAGCAAAAAAAGCACGGTCGGCAGTCTGGGCATAACGGTCTCGTTATGGCTCTGGGGAATGTTTCGAGTGTAGACGGCTACAGGGCGGAGGGGAGGTGCGGAGATATTAATCTGCCATAAAACAAAACCCCCGGCCTGGGCCGGGGGTTCTGGTATCACTCGTCGAGGAAGGAGCGCAGATGCTCGCTTCTCGTCGGGTGGCGCAGCTTGCGCAGCGCCTTGGCTTCGATCTGACGAATCCGCTCACGGGTCACGTCGAACTGCTTACCAACCTCCTCGAGGGTGTGGTCGGTATTCATGTCGATACCGAAGCGCATGCGCAGTACCTTGGCTTCACGGGCAGTGAGGCCGGACAGCACTTCGCGAGTCGCTTCTTTTAGGCTCTCAACGGTTGCAACATCGATTGGCGACTGCATGGTCGAGTCTTCGATGAAGTCACCCAGATGGGAGTCTTCGTCATCACCGATCGGGGTTTCCATGGAGATCGGCTCTTTTGCGATCTTCAATACCTTGCGGATTTTGTCCTCAGGCATTTCCATGCGTTCACCCAGCTCTTCCGGGGTCGGTTCGCGACCCATTTCCTGCAGCATCTGGCGGGAAATGCGGTTGAGCTTGTTGATCGTCTCGATCATGTGCACCGGAATACGGATGGTGCGGGCCTGGTCGGCGATCGAGCGAGTGATCGCCTGACGGATCCACCAGGTGGCATAAGTCGAGAACTTGTAGCCGCGACGGTATTCGAACTTGTCTACCGCTTTCATCAAGCCGATGTTGCCTTCCTGGATCAGATCGAGGAATTGCAGGCCACGGTTGGTGTACTTCTTGGCGATCGAGATCACCAGACGCAAGTTGGCTTCAACCATCTCTTTCTTCGCGCGGCGGGCCTTGGCCTCACCGATCGACATGCGACGGTTGATGTCCTTGATTTCAGCGATGGTCAAACCTGTTTCGGTTTCCAGCGCGGTCAGTTTCTGCTGGCAACGGATGATGTCCGGCTGCAGACGACCAATGGCTTCAGCGTATTTGCCTTTGCCTTTGGCCAGGGCGTCACTCCAGCTTTCGTCGACTTCGTTGCCCGGGAACTGGCGCAGGAAGTCGGCACGCGGCATGCGTGCATCACGAACGCAGAGTTGCATGATTGCGCGCTCTTGCTGACGCAGGCGATCCAGGGCACTGCGAACACGCTCGACCAGGCCTTCGAATTGCTTCGGCACCAGTTTGATCGGCATGAACAGCTCGGCCAGGGCCAACAGCTCGGCAATCGTTGCCTTGTTGTTGCGACCGTGCTTTTTCAGCGCCTTGCGGGTGATTTCCATCTGATCGGCCACAGCGCCGAAGCGCTGTGCAGCGATGATCGGATCCGGACCGCTTTCGGCTTCTTCCTCGTCATCCGAGGCTTCACCGTCTTCGTCGTCGGAATCGTCATCCGCCTTGACGGCTTTTGCGTCAATCGGCGGCGGCACTTCTGCCGCAGGCGGCGCGATGCCATCGTCCGGGTCGATATAACCGCTCAGGACATCGGACAGGCGACCACCTTCGGTGGTGACGCGGGTGTACTCGGAGAGAATATGATCAACCGTGCCGGGGAAGTGCGCGATTGCGCTCATCACCTCACGGATGCCCTCTTCAATACGCTTGGCGATTTCGATTTCGCCTTCACGAGTGAGGAGCTCCACCGTACCCATTTCGCGCATATACATGCGCACCGGGTCGGTAGTGCGACCAATGTCGGTCTCGACCGCAGCCAACGCTGCAGCGGCCTCTTCGGCTGCGGCTTCGTCGGTATCGGCGTCGGCCAGCATAAGGGAATCCTTATCTGGCGCAACCTCGAATACGTTGATCCCCATGTCATTGATCATGCGGATGATGTCTTCCACCTGTTCCGGATCTGAAATATCCTCCGGCAGGTGGTCGTTGACCTCCGCGTAAGTCAGGTAGCCCTGCTCACGACCAAGTGTGATCAACTCTTTGATACGAGACTGCTGTTGCGCTTTTCCGGACATAACACCCTATCCACTGAAGGTCTTGGCGGGCAAAAAACAAGCCGAGGATTATACCTGAGCTATGACCTCACGCGCCAGTTGAGGTCGGGTTTGATGCGGAAACATTGCGACTCAAGAGGTCGCGCAGTTGATTTTTCTCTTCGCTGGACAATTCGCTTTGACGCGCTTTTCTAAGAAGTTGTTCCAGATTTCGCTCGCGTTGGCGGGCTGACAAGCTAGTAATGGTGTCGAAAAACTGTTGTTCAAGGTTATCTCCGTCAATCAGCCATTCCTTTTCCGCCAGGGCTTTGAGCAAACGGCCTTGTTCTGTGCCGTGCCAACGCGCAATCAGTTGAATTGAGTTTAGCTTGGGATTCTTCTGCACGGCTTCGAGCAGCGCCACCAGCAATTGCGTGTTGGTGTGATCCTCGGCGGCGAAGTGCCCGGCATCCTCGACTTTTTCGGCCAGTTGCGGGTGATGCAGCAGCGTGCGCAAGGCGGCGAGGGTCGGCGGTTCTACGGCGGCGGGCACCCGTGGCGCGCGGGGTTGATCGCGATCACCGCCCCGTTTGCCATTCTTGTCCCACGGTTTCTTGTCCCATTTCTTGCCTCCTGCACCGGGTTTCTTCGGCGTCCATTCCTGCTGCGGCACATACATTTCCTGTGCCTGCGGCTGATGATAGTCGCTGTAATCGGGCATCGCGTCGTAATCGATGCCCGGATCGTAGGCCGGCGGTGCTTCTTGCGGGGCGCTTTGTGCCAGTTGGCTCACCGCTTCGCCGCTAAGGCCGGTGATTTCGCTAAGGCGCTGACGCATCAAGGTGCGCAGGTTGGCGCCCGGGACTTTGTCGATCAGCGGCGCGGCGAGGGTGGCCATGTGGGCCTTGCCCTCGAGCGAGCGCGGGTCGGCTTCTTCCGTCAGTTGCTGGAAGAAATAATCGGCCAACGGCTGCGCATGCTGGTTGATCCGTGCGCGGAAGGCGTCGGTGCCTTCGGAGCGGACCAGGGTGTCCGGGTCTTCGCCTTCAGGCAGGAACAGAAAGCGTGCACGACGACCGTCCTGCAAGCTCGAAAGTGTTGCCTCCAGCGCCCGCCATGCAGCGTTGCGGCCGGCCTGATCGCCGTCGAAGCAGAACAGCACGCTGGGCACGACGCGAAACAGCCGCTTGAGGTGTTCCTCGCTGGTGGCGGTGCCCAGGGTCGCGACGGCATTGCGCAGGCCTTGCTGGGCCAGGGCTATGACGTCCATATAACCCTCGACGACGATGATCTCGTCGAGGTTGCGATTGGTCTTGCGCGCTTCGTACAGGCCGTAGAGTTCCTGGCCTTTATGGAAAACCGGGGTTTCCGGAGAGTTCAGGTATTTCGGCTTGTCGTCGCCCAATACCCGGCCGCCAAAGGCAATGACACGCCCGCGACTGTCGCGGATCGGGAACATCACGCGGTCGCGGAAGCGGTCGTAACGTTTACCGCTTTCGGCGTTTTCGATCAGCAGGCCGGCATCGATCATGGCTTTTTGTTGCAGGATATCGCTGCTCAAGTGTTTGAACAGGTTGTCCCAGCCGGGTGGAGCAAAGCCGAGGCCGAAGTCCCTGGCGATTTCGCCGGTCAGCCCGCGCCCTTTCAGGTAGTCCACGGCGGCCTTGCGCGATGGATGGCTTTTCAGGGCCTGGCGATAAAAGTCGGCAGCGGCGCTGAGTAGCGGATACAGCGGCGAATCGGTCGGCTGCCGCGGTTTGTGCGGGCGGCCGCTTTCTTCGCGGGGGATTTCCATGCCGGCGGCTTTGGCCAGTTCTTCGACGGCCTGGACGAAATCCAGGTTGTCGTGGTCCATGATGAAGCCGAGGGCGTTGCCGCCAGCGCCGCAGCCGAAGCAGTAATAGAACTGCTTGTCGGGGCTGACGCTGAACGACGGAGTCTTTTCCTTGTGGAACGGGCAGCAGGCGGTGTGGTTCTTGCCGGCCTTTTTCAATTGCAGGCGCGAGCTGACCACGTCGACGATGTCGGTGCGGTTCAGAAGGTCGTCAATGAAGCTCTGGGGAATTAGCCCGGCCATGGCGTTCTCGTCATCTGCGCTGAAAGGAACCCGAAACGTACGGCGACCGAACGCGGTCATTGCTTGAGGCGCGCAAAGTGTGCGGCTCGACCAGTGTCGTCTGCGTAATCGCTGTCGGGAAGTGTATCTGCCGAAAATCCACTGACGTTAATGCCAATCAGTATTCGACTGTTTGAATGTGTTGCGCTGAATCCGCTGCGGCCAATCATCGGCCTCGGATGGCTCATCATTTGGCACGCAAGCAGGTGCCTTGGGCTGATCGTCGTGAGAGGAATCAGTGGGTGTGCTCGTCAGTAGCCTTGAAAGGCTCGTCAGAAAAGACGTGCACCGCTGGCAAAAGAGCCAGGTCTGACGCGGTGAAGCAGATTTGTCTCGGTCGCGTCTGCGGCTTTGACGGTGAAGCATCAAGCGTTTTACGCAAATGCCATAAGCCCGGCTGAGGGCCGGGCTTGGCAGAAGCTTGCTACGATCGTCTGTGTATTAGTACAGACGAACGGCGCGGCGCTGTTCGCGCTGAACTTTCTTGGCGTGACGCTTAACAGCGGCTGCTGCTTTGCGCTTACGCTCAGAAGTTGGCTTCTCGTAAAATTCGCGGCTACGAACTTCAGCCAGTACACCGGCTTTTTCGCAGGAGCGCTTGAAACGACGCAGAGCTACGTCGAAGGGTTCGTTCTCTTTTACTTTGACGGCTGGCATCCAGAGCTACCTTCATTCATTACCGGGGTCAACATCCTCGCGGCAAAAGAGCACTTGAAGACGTCGGTTTTTAAGGGTTGCGGATGTTAACCCCTCAACGCTCGGAATGCAAAGCCTCTGATCGAAAACCGCTGGTCGGGGCATCACGCGACGACTATTATGCGCGCCTTCGAATTCAGCCTAAACAAGGCGCAAACCCATGCTAGTACTGGGATTAGAAACCTCCTGCGACGAAACCGGTGTCGCACTTTACGACAGTGAACGCGGCCTGCTGGCCGACGCGCTGTTCAGTCAGATCGACCTGCACCGCGCCTATGGCGGCGTGGTGCCGGAGCTGGCTTCTCGCGATCACGTCAAACGCATGCTGCCCTTGATTCGTCAGGTGTTGGCCGAGGCCGACTGCGTGCCGACCGAGATCGATGCGATCGCCTACACCGCGGGTCCTGGCCTGGTGGGCGCGTTGCTGGTAGGGGCTTCCTGTGCTCAGGCGCTGGCCTTTGCCTGGGGCATTCCGGCCCTTGGCGTGCATCACATGGAAGGCCACTTGCTGGCACCAATGCTGGAGTCGCAACCGCCGGAATTCCCGTTCGTCGCTTTGTTGGTGTCGGGTGGCCATACGCAACTGGTTCAGGTCGATGGAATTGGTCAGTACACGCTTCTGGGTGAGACCCTGGATGACGCCGCTGGCGAGGCCTTCGACAAGACGGCCAAGATGATGGGCCTCAATTATCCGGGCGGACCAGAGATCGCTCGCCTTGCAGAGCAGGGCGTTGCAGGACGTTTCGTCTTTCCGCGTCCGATGTGTGACCGCCCGGGCCTGGATTTCAGCTTCAGTGGCCTGAAAACCTTTGCGTTGAACACCTGGCAACAGTGTGTCAGAGCCGGGGACGACGGCCAGCAAGCCCAATGCGACATCGCGCTGGCGTTCCAGCAGGCCGTGGTGGAGACTTTGACCATCAAGTGCAAGCGCGCCCTGAAAGTCGCCGGCATGAAGCGCCTGGTGATCGCAGGGGGCGTCAGTGCCAACAAGGCGTTGCGCACTTCTCTGGAGAAAATGCTCGGCGATATGAAGGGCGATGTGTTTTATGCCCGTCCGCAGTTCTGCACCGATAACGGCGCGATGATCGCCTTTGCCGGCTGCCAGCGCTTGCAGGCCGGTCAGCAGGAAAGCCTGGCGATCAGTGTGCAGGCGCGTTGGCCGATGGAGCAATTGTCGGCGTTGTGATTAGCAGCGCTCATGCCCGGCAATTAAAAATGCCGTTCGCGCCCGGCAAACAGGTCGCGTAGATTGCCGCGATGACGCCAGACAATCAGCCCGGTGAGCGTGCTCATGGGCAGCAGGGCGGCCGGTTCTTGCCAGGCCAGTAGCGGCAGGGTCAGCGGTGTGGCGATGAGGGCGGCCAGGGAGCTGGTGCGGGTCAGGTAGAACGTCAAGAGCCAGGCGCAGACCGCCAGAAGGGCTGCGGGCGGGTACAGCCCCAGCAACATGCCGGCAGCGGTGGCGACACCCTTGCCGCCGCGAAA
Source organism: Pseudomonas sp. P1_F7 (assembly GCF_056405655.1). NCBI lineage: Bacteria > Pseudomonadati > Pseudomonadota > Gammaproteobacteria > Pseudomonadales > Pseudomonadaceae > Pseudomonas > Pseudomonas sp. P1_F7. The sequence goes on along the minus strand of NZ_JBFUBR010000029.1, from coordinate 50,217 downwards.
GCGAAAGTACAACGGAAACAGATGGCCGATGACGGCATAGACGCCGATCCAGGCCTGTTCCTGCTGCGAAAGACCCGCAAGACGTGCAATCAGTACCGGCAGCAGGCCTTTGCAAAGGTCGCCGAGGAGGGTCAGGATGGCGAGTTTCTTGCCGGCCAGGCGCAACATGTTGGTGGCACCGGCATTGCCCGAGCCACTCATTCGCGGATCGGGGTTACCGGTCAGGCGGCTGAGCAAAATGGCAAAGGACAGAGAGCCGAGCAGGTAGGCGAGGATCGCCAGTAACCAAAACATGCTAACTATTCCGGGCGAGGAAGCCCTGATTCTAACGGCGCATTGCGCCCTTGTCGTGTAGCGGAGAGAAGTGCTTGGACAGAGTGTTTATCGAGGGCCTGGAAGTCGACACGGTGATTGGTGCCTACGACTGGGAGCGAGGCATCCGACAGTGCTTGCGTCTTGATCTGAGCTTCGCCTGGGATAATCGCCCGGCCGCAGCCGGTGATGACCTGACCCTGGCGCTCGACTACGCCAGTGTTTCCTCGCGCATCCAGGCGTTTGCCGAGCAGGCGCAATTCCAGCTGGTCGAAACCTTTGCCGAGCGTCTGGTTGAAGTGCTGATGAGCGAATTCAAGATCACCTGGGTGCGCCTGAAGCTGACCAAACCCGGCGCCATCCCGGCTGCCACCGGCGGTGTGGGCGTGGAGATCGAGCGCGGATGTCGCTGACTCAGGTGTACCTTGGGCTCGGTAGCAATATCGAGCGTGAAACCCATTTGCGGGCGGGGCTCGATGCTTTGGCGGCGTTCCTTGTCGATATCCGCTGTTCAGCGGTGTTCGAAAGCCAGCCAGTCGGTATCAAGAGCGGGCCGTTCTTCAATTTCGTGGTGTCGGCGTATACCGATCTGTCGTTGATGGAGCTCGATCGTCGGTTGAAGTTCATCGAGGCGGATAACGGCCGTTACGCCCCGGATCGCCGAGGTTTGCCGCTGGATATTGATGTGTTGTTGTTCGGTGAGCTGGCGGGCAACTTCGACGGTTTGATCCTGCCGCGGGCAGAAATTCTGAAAAATGCCTTCGTTCTGTGGCCGTTGTCGTTGATAGCGCCGGATCGGGTGCACCCGGGCGTAGGTAAAAGTTTCGCAACGTTGTGGGCCGAATCGCAGATCGATCAGGTGCTGGCGCCGGTGGCTTTCGAATGGCGCGGTGAGCAACTGACACCTTCAGATTTGATGTGATCTGACTGGAGCAAGCCCGCTCCCACAGGTTTGCGCTAACCCTGTGGGAGCGGGCTTGCTCGCTAAGCTTTTCAGGCAGGCGCCGCCTGTTTGTAAGCCTTCAACGCCTTCAGCCGTTCACGCTTGATCTCCTCCCCCAGTTCCGGCCCCTTGAAGCCTTTCTCCAGCAACGGCTGAACCGCCACGCTACGAGCAGCGGTTGCCGCGCCGCGCAAATAATCCGCCTGTGGATAACTTCTTTCTTCCAGTCCTTCGCGCCCACGCGCATCCATCTCGCATGCCGCGATGAACTCTTCGAACCGCTGTGGCCGACGGTAAATGTCGAAACTTTGCAGCAATTCCAGCAATGTCGATGGCTTCAGCTCAAGGGCGCGATGCCCGTGGGTGTGGTACTCGCCCACCAGCAGCGCCAGTTCCTGGCAGTCTCTCGGCACCTTGAAGCGTTCATTGATCGCTTTGATCAGCTTCAGGCCCTTGAACTCGTGGGCAATGTGCCGCGGCCATTCTTCCTCCGGCGTCAGGCCCTTGCCCAAGTCGTGCAGCAGGCAGGCCCAGCGCACGGTCAGCGGCTGTTTGTGCCGTGCTGCTTGCTGCAAAACGCTCAGGGTATGCGCGCCAGTATCGATTTCCGGGTGGTGGGCTGGTGGTTGCGGAACGCCAAACAGCGCGTCGACCTCTGGCATCAGTACCTTGAGTGCGTCGCATGCGCGCAAAACCTCAACAAACACCTGTGGCTGATCTTCCATCAGGGCGCGGGAAATTTCCTTCCAGCTGCGCTCCGGGGTCAGCGCCTCAAGCTCGCCTGACTCGCTGAGTTGTCGCATCAGTTCCAGGGTTTCCGGGGCGACGGTAAAGCCCAGCGCCGCATAACGCGCCGCAAAGCGGGCTACACGCAGGACCCGGAGCGGATCTTCGGCAAATGCCGGGGAAACATGACGCAACAGGCGCGCTTCGAGATCGCGTTGGCCGTGGTATGGGTCGGTCAGGTTCTGCTGATCGTCTTCGGCCATGGCATTGATGGTCAGGTCGCGGCGGATCAGGTCCTCTTCGAGGCTGACTTCAGGGCTGGCGTGAAATGTGAACCCGCCGTAACCGCGCCCGCTTTTGCGCTCGGTGCGGGCGAGGGCGTATTCCTCACCGCTTTTTGGATGAAGGAACACCGGGAAATCCGCACCCACCGGGCGAAAGCCCTTGGCGAGCATTTCTTCGGTAGTGGCGCCAACCACGACCCAGTCGATATCGGTGACCGGGTTGCCCAGCAGGCGATCGCGTACTGCACCGCCGACTTTATAAATACGCATAAAAAACCTCCGTTAGCTCGACAGGATAACCGTTGCATCGAGCTTTCGGAGGCGCAAACCGGATCAAAGATGGATGACGGCCAGGTCCAGGCGGCCGTAATCACCTTCGCTGTGCTCGCTTCTGGGCGGCACATGGTGGGTTTTCATCACGGTTTCCCCTTGCAGGGTTTCCAGGTGAATGTCGAAGCCCCAGAGGCGGTGCAGGTGTTTGAGCACTTCTTCGGTCGAGTCCCCCAGCGGTTTGCGGTCGTGTTGCTGGTGACGCAGGGTCAGGGAGCGATCACCACGCCGGTCGATGCTGTAGATCTGCACGTTGGGCTCGCGATTACCCAGGTTGTACTGTGCCGCGAGAGTTTCACGGATGATGCGGTAGCCACCTTCATCGTGAATGGCCGGCACCAGCAGGTCGTCCTTCTGGTCGTCATCGAGAATGCTGAACAGCTTCAGGTCACGGATCACCTTCGGCGACAGGTATTGCAGGATGAAGCTTTCATCCTTGAAGCTGCTCATGGCGAACTTGATGGCTGCCAGCCAGTCGGTGCCGGCAATTTCCGGGAACCAGCGGCGATCCTCGTCGGTGGGTTCTTCGCACATGCGCCGGATGTCCCGGTACATGGCAAACCCGAGTGTGTAGGGGTTGATTCCGTTGTAGTAAGGGCTGTCGAAGCCCGGCTGAAAGACCACGCTGGTATGGGATGTCAGGAATTCCATCATGAAGCCGTCGGTGACCAGGCCTTCGTCGTACAGGTCATTCATCAGGGTGTAGTGCCAGAAAGTGGCCCAACCCTCGTTCATCACCTGGGTCTGACGCTGTGGATAAAAATACTGGGCGATCTTGCGCACGATCCGCACGATTTCCCGCTGCCACGGCTCCAGTAGCGGAGCGTGTTTTTCGATGAAGTACAGGATGTTTTCCTGAGGTTCGGCGGGGAAGCGTGCATTGTCCTTGTCGCTGTACTTGTCAGCGCCTTTTGGAATGGTGCGCCACAAATCGTTGATCTGCTTCTGCAAATGCTCTTCCCGATCCTTTTGCCGGCGCCGTTCTTCTTCAGCGGAAATCGGGTAGGGGCGTTTGTAGCGGTCGACGCCGTAGTTCATTAGCGCGTGGCAGGAGTCGAGCAAATCCTCCACCGCGTCGATGCCGTGGCGCTCCTCGCACTGCATGATGTACTGCTTGGCGAATACCAGGTAATCAATGATCGAACTGGCGTCGGTCCAGGTGCGGAACAGGTAATTGCCTTTGAAAAAGCTGTTGTGCCCGTAGCAGGCATGCGCAACGACGAGCGCTTGCATGCAGATGGTGTTTTCTTCCATCAGGTAAGCGATGCAAGGGTCCGAGTTGATCACGATCTCGTAGGCCAGCCCCATCTGCCCGCGAGTATAGGATTTCTCCGTGCTGAGGAAGTGTTTGCCATATGACCAATGGTGATAACCCAGCGGCATACCGACAGAGGCGTAGGCGTCCATCATCTGCTCGGCGGTGATCACTTCGATCTGGTTGGGATACGTGTCGAGTGCGTAACGAGCCGCCAGGCGACTGATTTCGCGGTCGTAGGCCTGGATCAGCTCGAATGTCCATTCGGAGCCGGTGGAAATGGGTTGGCGCTTCTGCTCTTTGGCGGTCATGTCACTAACCTGCGCTGGAAGAGTTCACGGAAGACCGGATAGATATCCCCGGCCGAGACCAGTTGTTGCTGGGCAAAAGTGTCGGAAAAGGCTTCGGCGATGCGCTCGTATTCGAACCACAGGGCCTGGTGTTCGCGCGGAGTGATCTCAACGTAAGTGTAGTACTGCACGAATGGCATGATCTGGTTGATCAGGATGTCGCGGCAGATCGGCGAGTCGTCGTTCCAGTTGTCACCGTCGGAGGCCTGGGCGGCGTAGATGTTCCACTCGTTGCTCGGATAACGCTCGGCCATGATCTCCTGCATCAGTTTCAGGGCGCTGGAGACGATGGTGCCGCCGGTTTCCCGGGAGTAGAAAAATTCCTCTTCATCCACTTCGCGGGCGCTGGTGTGGTGACGGATGAACACGACGTCGATCTTTTCGTAGTTCCGCTTGAGAAACAGGTAAAGCAGGATAAAGAAGCGTTTGGCGATGTCCTTGGTCGCTTGGGTCATCGAGCCGGACACGTCCATCAGGCAGAACATCACAGCCTTGGAACTGGGGTTGGGTTGCTTGATGAGCAGGTTGTACTTGAGGTCGAATGTGTCGAGAAACGGTATGCGGTGAATGCGCGCACTGAGTTTTTCGATTTCTGCTTCGATTTCCTGAATATCGCCGAAGTTGTCCGGTTCTTCCTGCTTGAGTCGAAGAAGTTCTTCCTTGGCTTCGCGCAGTTTTGCCCGGCTGCTGCCGGACAGGGCGATCCGCCGGGCGTGGGCTGAGCGCAGGGTACGAATGATGTTAATCCGCGACGGGTTGCCCTCGTTGCTGATCCCTGCTCGCACGGTCTTGAAGGTGTCGGTGCCGGTCAGGTTGCGCTTGACCAGGTTGGGCAGTTCGAGATCCTCGAACATGAATTCGAGGAATTCTTCCTGGGTGATCTGGAAGACGAATTCGTCCATCCCTTCGCCGGAATTGCCGGCCTTGCCGGGGCCTCGACCGCCACCGCCTCCCGGTGGACGGGCGATATGTTCGCCACTGGTGAATTCCTTGTTGCCCGGGTGCACGACCGTTTGCTTGCCGCCGCGACCGTGGTGGAGCACCGGCTCGTCGATGTCGCGGCCGGGAATGCTGATTTGTTCGCCGTGTTCCATATCGGTAATGGAGCGCCGGCTGACCGCCTCTTCGACAGCCTTTTTAATGTGATCACGGTAGCGCCGCAGAAACCGCTGGCGGTTCACCGTGCTTTTGTTCTTGCCATTGAGACGTCGGTCGATCACATAGCTCATGACTGCTCCTTAGAAGCTGTCCTGAAAGGGGCGAGCGGTGATACAGCATCGAACCGAGAGCCGAGGGATATTGAACGCTCCCCCAAGCGCTTTGGATGCTGCCTGAACTCGCTACCGACTTTCGAACACCTTCCAGAGGCCTGTGTAACAGAAAAGCCCACACAGGTCTCTGGCTGACGACAACCGGTCTGACCGGCAGCGGGTTATTGTGATTTTCTGACCCGCAGGTACCACTCGGACAGTAGTCGTACCTGTTTGTCGGTGTAGCCCCGCTCGACCATCCGTGTGACGAAGTCGTTGTGTTTTTGCTGGTCCTCTTTGCTGGCCTTGGCATTGAAGCTGATGACTGGCAGCAGGTCCTCGGTGTTGGAGAACATTTTCTTCTCGATGACCACCCGCAGTTTTTCGTAGCTGAGCCAGGTCGGGTTCTTGCCGTTGTTGTTGGCCCGGGCACGCAGGACGAAGTTGACGATTTCGTTGCGGAAATCCTTCGGATTGCTGATGCCGGCCGGCTTTTCGATTTTCTCCAGTTCTTCGTTCAGCGCTACGCGATTGAGGATTTCTCCGGTTTCCGGGTCTCGGTATTCCTGGTCCTGGATCCAGAAGTCGGCGTACAGCACATAACGATCGAAGATGTTCTGGCCGTACTCGCTGTAGGACTCGAGGTAGGCTGTCTGGATCTCCTTGCCGATGAATTCGATGTAGCGCGGTGCCAGGTACTCCTTGAGGAAGCGCAGATAGCGTTCGCGGGTCTCCGCCTGGAACTGTTCCTGTTCGATCTGTTGTTCCAGCACGTAGAGCAGATGCACCGGGTTGGCGGCAATTTCGTGCGGATCGAAGTTGAACACTTTCGACAGGATCTTGAACGCGAACCGGGTGGAGAGACCGTTCATGCCTTCATCGACACCGGCGTTGTCGCGGTATTCCTGGATCGACTTGGCTTTCGGATCGGTGTCCTTGAGGTTCTCGCCGTCATACACGCGCATCTTCGAGTAGATGTTGGAGTTTTCCGGCTCCTTGAGGCGCGAGAGCACGGTGAACTGAGCCAGCATCTTCAGGGTATCCGGTGCGCAATGCGCCTTGGCCAGCGAACTGTTGAACAGCAGCTTGTCGTAGATCTTCACTTCGTCACTGACCCGCAGGCAGTACGGCACTTTGACGATGTAGATCCGGTCGATGAAGGCTTCGTTGTTCTTGTTGTTGCGGAAGGTGTGCCACTCCGATTCGTTGGAGTGGGCCAGCAGGATGCCGGTGAACGGAATCGCGCCGAGGCCTTCGGTACTGTTGTAGTTGCCTTCCTGGGTGGCGGTCAGCAGTGGGTGCAGCACCTTGATCGGTGCCTTGAACATTTCGACGAATTCCATCAGGCCCTGGTTGGACCGGCACAGTGCGCCCGAGTAGCTGTAGGCATCGGCGTCGTTCTGTGGGAATTCTTCCAGCTTGCGGATATCGACCTTGCCCACCAGTGCTGAGATGTCCTGGTTGTTTTCATCGCCCGGTTCGGTCTTGGCCACCGCGATCTGGTTGAGGATTGACGGATAGAGTTTGACCACGCGGAACTGGCTGATGTCGCCGCCGAATTCGGCCAGGCGTTTGGTGGCCCATGGTGACATGATGGTGTTGAGGTAGCGCCGTGGAATGCCGAAGTCTTCCTCGAGGATCGCGCCATCTTCGGTGGCGTTGAACAGACCCAGGGGCGACTCGAAAACCGGCGAGCCCTTGATGGCATAGAAGGGCACTTTTTCCATCAGTTGCTTGAGCTTCTCGGCCAGGGACGATTTACCGCCACCAACAGGGCCGAGCAGGTAGAGAATCTGTTTCTTTTCTTCCAGGCCCTGAGCGGCGTGGCGGAAATACGACACGATCTGGTCGATGCATTCTTCCATCCCGTGGAAGTCTTCAAAGGCCGGATAGCGGCGGATCACCTTGTTGGAAAAGATTCGCGACAGTCTCGAGTTGGTCGAGGTGTCGAGCAGCTCCGGTTCTCCGATGGCCAGCAGCAGACGCTCGGCGGCGGAAGCGTAGGCGCTGCGGTCCTTTTTGCACAGCTCCAGGTACTCTTGCAGAGAGAGTTCTTCCTGGCGTGTGGACTCGAAGCGTTGTTGGAAGTGGCTAAAGATACTCATGACGTCACCTCGCTCGATACGTGGAGCCGACGCCGGATCATTCAGTCGATGCTGGCAGCAACCGAACAGGCGGTTGCTGTTTACCCCCCAGAACTCCCTCAAGGCTTACCGCCCCGAAAGCTACTCCCGATGACCCGTGCGCCGGTGTACCGGCTCTCCCCTGTTTTGGATGGCCTGCGCTTAAGGATAGTTGGGAATTCGGCAGGTAAAGGCGAGATACGTAATTGTTTGTGGCAGACCGTTCGTCTGCCACCGCGCCAGCCCGCGGGGGCCGGGGCCTGCAACGTTACAAAAAAATTATTCGGAGGTGCCTTGCGCCGTTTCCGCAGGATACGTCGTACGCCACAACTCAAATCCGCCATCCATGCTGTAGACGTCGGAGAAGCCCTGGCTGATCAGGTAAGCGGCCGCGCCCTGGCTGGAATTGCCGTGATAGCAGACCACCACGGTCGGTGCATCGAGGTCGGCACCCTGGATGAAGGCGTGCAGGGAGTGATTGTCCAGATGCTTCGAGCCTGCGATGTGCAGGGCGGCAAAAGTGGCCGGGTCGCGGACGTCGACCACCACTGCGCCTTGTTCGCGCAGGGCCTGGGCCTGTTCCGGGGGGATACGTTTGAATTCGCTCATGGCGGGCTCCTGTGGCTCGGCAGAATGGGCAGTCTAGCGCGGGGCGCTGGCTGACGATGTTTCGGGAGTGGATGAGGCGACTGGCGGCACGGCATGACCGTGTTCGTCGCATTTGCAGGACAGGCGCTCACCGCTGTCGACGTTCATCAGGGTCAGGGCGCCGCCCCAGACGCAACCGGTGTCGAGGGCCGAGATACCCGGCTCGTCGCACTTGCCTTCAAGTGCTGCCCAGTGACCGAAGAGGATTTTCAGATCCTTGGTCTTGCGTTCCTTGTGCTGGAACCAGGGCTTGTAGCCAGGTGGTGCGGTATCGAGGCCTTCCTTGCTCTTGTGGTCGAGTTTGCCTTCGGCGGTGCAAAAACGCATGCGGGTGAAATAGTTGGTGATCACCCGCAGGCGCGTCACGCCTTTGAGGTCGTTGTCCCATTTCGCCGGATCGTTGCCGTACATGCCATCGAGGTAGGGCGGCAACAGGTTGTCGTCACGCAAGGCCGTCTCGACTTCGGCAGCACACTTCAAGGCTTTGCGCAGCGACCACTGGGGTGGAATGCCGGCATGGACCAGTGCAATGTTGCGCTGTTCGTCGTAGTGCATGAGCTTTTGCTGGCGCAGCCATTCGAGTAGTTCGGCGCTATCCGGCGCTTCAATGATCTCGCGCAGGGTATCGGCCTTCTTCAGGCGTTCGATGTTGCGTCCGGCCGCCAGCAGGTGCAGGTCGTGGTTGCCGAGCACGCACACCAGCGATTCGCGAATGCTGTAGAGGAAGCGCAAGGTTTCCAGAGACTGCGGGCCGCGGTTGACCAGGTCGCCCACCAGCCAGAGGCGATCCTGCTGCGGATCGAAAGAGACTTGCTTGAGCAGGCATTGCAACGCTTCAAGGCAGCCTTGCAGGTCACCGACCGCGTACGTTGCCATCAGTGCAGGGCTCCGGGCACCGCCAGGCGGAAGGGCGCGATGATGGCATCGAAATGTTTGCCGTCGTCGGAAAGCATCTGATAGGTGCCTTGCATGGTGCCGACCTTGGTGGTCATGACCGTGCCGCTGCTGTAGGTGTGGCTCTTGCCGGGGTCGATCAACGGCTGCTGGCCAACCACGCCTGCGCCTCGCACTTCTTCGACATGCCCGTCACCGTCGGTGATGACCCAGTGCCGCGAAAGCAGTTTGGCGGGAAACTGGCCATTGTTTTGCACGGTGATGGTGTAGGCGAAGGCAAAGCGGTCGTGCTCGGGTTGCGATTGTTCTGCCAGATAGCGGGTGACGACGCTGACGTCGACCTGATAACGAGGATCGGACATGCAAAGGGCCTTAAAAACGAAGCGGGACGCGGGGCGTAGCTGATTGAGTTCAGTCTAGGCCAAGTATCGGGTAGTAGACCAGAGTGGCGTCCTACCCGATAGCGCTCTTCGCCTGTCAGTCAGCGGCAGGCTTTTGTGGCGCTTGCTCGCTGAGCTTGTCGGCCAGGCGCACGAAGGCTGCCAGGTCGAGTTGCTCGGGACGCAGGCTGCCATCGACGCCGGCGGCTTCGATTTCAGCATTGCTCAGCAACAGCTTGAGGGTGTTGCGCAGGGTTTTGCGGCGCTGGTTGAAAGCCTCGCGCACGACGCGCTCCAGCAAGCGGTGATCCTTGGCCGGGTGCGGCAGTACCGCGTGGGGTACCAGGCGTACGATGGCCGAGTCGACTTTCGGCGGCGGGTTGAAAGCACCCGGGCCGACGTTGAACAGGTGCTCGACCCGGCAGTGGTACTGAACCATGATCGACAGGCGGCCCCAGTCACCACCACCCGGGCCGGCAGCCAGGCGCTCGACCACTTCCTTTTGCAGCATGAAGTGCATGTCGCGAATCAGGTGCGAGTTGTGCAGGAGGTGAAAAATCAGTGGCGTGGAAATGTTATACGGCAGGTTGCCGACCACTCGCAGACTGCCTGGCGCGGCATTGAGGCTATTGAAGTCGAACTTCAGCGCATCGCCCTGATGCAGGTTGAAGTTGCTCTTGCCGGCAAACTGCTGGTTGAGAATCGGGATCAGGTCCTTGTCCAGTTCCACCACGTCGAGTTGCGCGCCGCTGCTGAGCAGGCCTTGGGTCAGTGCGCCCTGGCCCGGGCCGATTTCCAGCAGGCGATCTTCTGCCTTGGCATGAATGGAGCGCAGGATGCGGTCGATAACGCCGGCATCGTGCAGGAAGTTCTGGCCAAAGCGTTTGCGCGCCTTGTGTTGGTATTGCTCGGTCATAAACGGGTCTCGGCCATCTGGTAGGCGGTTTCCAGGGCGACTTGCAGGCTGCCGGTGTCGATCTTGCCGCTGCCGGCCAGGTCCAGGGCGGTGCCGTGGTCGACCGATGTGCGGATGATCGGCAAGCCGAGGGTCACGTTGACTGCCGCGCCGAAGCCTTTGTACTTCAGCACCGGCAAGCCCTGGTCGTGGTACATCGCCAGCACCGCATCGCAGTGCTCCAGATATTTGGGGGTAAACAGAGTGTCGGCGGGCAGGGGGCCTCGAAGGTCCATGCCCTCGCCGCGCAAGCGCTCTAATGTGGGTTCGATGATATCGATTTCTTCATGGCCCAGGTGTCCGCCTTCGCCGGCATGGGGGTTGAGCCCGCAGACCAGGATGCGTGGCCGGGCGATGCCGAACTTTTTTTGCAGGTCGGCGTGCAGGATTCGCGTGACGCGTTCCAGACGCTCCGGCGTGATTGCATCGGCAATCTCGCGAAGGGGCAGGTGAGTGGTCACCAGAGCCACGCGCAAACCGCGTGTGGCCAGCATCATCACCACTTGCGCGGTGTGGGTCAGGTCGGCGAGGAATTCGGTGTGCCCGGAAAAGGCGATGCCGGATTCGTTGATCACACCCTTGTGCACCGGCGCGGTAATCATGCCGGCAAAATCCCCGCTCAGGCAGCCCTGGCCGGCGCGGGTCAGGGTTTCCAGAACGAAGGCAGCGTTGGCCTTGTCCAGTTGCCCGGCAACGACCTTGGCATTGAGCGGTGTATCCCAGACATACAGACTGTTGGCTGGCGCAGGTGCATCCGGCCAGTTGTCCGGTGTGACCGGCAGCAAGTCGACAGCCACGCCCAGTTGCGCGGCCCGCTCAATGAGCAGGTCGCGGCTGGTAATGGCAATCAGGGGGTGAGGCTGGGCTTGCGAGGCGAGCAGCAGGCACAGGTCGGGACCTATGCCGGCCGGTTCACCGGGTGTCAGCGCAAAACGTTGAGGTTTCACTGCGCTGCCTGGTCGGCGCCAGGGAGTTTGATTTCCACGTACGCTTCGTCACGGATCTGACGCAGCCAGGTTTGCAGCTCTTCGTCGTATTTGCGGTTACGCAATACAGTCATTGCTTGCTGCTCGCGAGCCTGTGTGGTGCTGTCGGTGGCGCGACGGCCAAGGACTTCCAGAACGTGCCAGCCGTATTGAGTCTGGAACGGCTTGGACAGCTGACCTTGCGGGGTCTTGGCCATCACTTCGCGGAACTCGGGCACCAGCGCGCTCGGGTCGATCCAGTTCAGGTCGCCGCCGTTGAGGGCAGAACCCGGGTCTTCCGAGTAGCTTTTCGCCAGCTCGCCGAAGTCTTCGCCAGCCTCGATGCGGCTGTAGAGCGACTCCACCAGGGCCTTGGTTTTCGCTTCGTCGCGGATCGGGCTCGGTTTGACCAGGATGTGGCGCACATGCACTTCATCGCGCATCTGGGTCTCGCCGCCACGCTTGCCGAGGATCTTCAGGATGATGAAGCCGCCCGGGGTACGCATTGGCTGAGTGACATCACCCACCGGCATGGTGCTCAGCAGGCGATCGAACGGCGGAGGCAGTTGAGCGGCTTTACGCCAGCCCATGTCACCACCTTCCAGTGCGGTTTCGCTGGCGGACTTGGCGATTGCCAACTGACCGAAGTCAGCGCCTTGCTTGAGCTGCTGGTAAATCGCATCGGCCTGTTTGGCTGCATTCTGAATCGCGTCGGAGTTGGCGCTTTCCGGCGTTGGAATCAGGATGTTGGCAAGGTGGAACTCTTCGGACAGCTGCATTTTGCCCAGGTCGGACGCCAGGAAGTTCTTCACTTCCTGCTCGGAGACCTGAATGCGTTCGGCGACCCGGCGCTGGCGCACGCGGCTGATGACCATTTCGCGACGAATCTGCTCACGCGCGTCGTCGTAGGACAGGCCGTCGCGAGTCAAGGCGGCGCGGAACTGCTCGACCGACATGTTGTTGCGCTGGGCAATGGTGCCGACTGCCTGGTTCAACTCTTCATCGGTAATGCGGATACCGGAGCGATCACCGATCTGCAATTGCAGGTTTTCGACGATCAGGCGCTCAAGTACCTGCTGCTCCAGGACGCTGGCCGGCGGCACGGCAGAACCACGCTTGGCAATGGTTTGCTGAACATCATGAACGCGTTGGTCCAGTTGGCTCTGCATGACCACGTCGTTGTCGACGATGGCCACCACTTTATCGATGGACTGTACGGCGGCGCTGGCCGCCGTACTCAGGAACAGCGCGCCCAGCATCAGCGGGCGCAGACAATCAGAAAGCTTGGTCTTCACGTTCACGATAACCTTGAATGCCTTTGTCGAGGAAGCTCTCTGCCTTGGCGCCGGTGAGGCCGCCGAGTCCCTTCAGAACAATTTGGAGGAAGACGCCATGGTCGCCTTTTTCGTTTTGCGGTGCTTGCTGGCTGAACTCGTCATAATCAACGAAGTAGCGGTTGATCAGGCGCAGTTTCCAGCAGCAGCTGTCGTACTCGAAACCACCGAAGGCTTCCAGGGTACGGTTGCGGTTGTAGTCATACTGCCAACGGCTGATAGCGCTCCATTGCGGCACGATCGGCCAGATCACCGAGAAGTCGTGCTGCTGGATCTTGTAGTAATCCTTCACGAAGTCAGGCTGGCCAGGGGTGCCGTAGTCACCGCCGAACTGCCATTTACCGGTGTTCTGGTTGTAGATCACCTGGTCGTTACGATAGCGATAGCCAACGTTGACGACCTTGTTCGGGTTGTCTTCAGGCTGGTAGTGGAACATCGCGCTGCCCGAACGAGGGCTGCGGCTGTCCGGGTCCCAGTTGTAGTCGGCCGTGGTACGCCAGTCGCGGTTCCAGCGATACTCGTATTCCAGTGCATATGGGGAAACGCTGGCTTTGGCGTCGTCACGGTCGTTGAAGTTCACGCCTGGCAACTGGACTTCACGGTCCTTGAAGTACAAGGCCTGGCCGACACTGATGCGTTGACGCTCGAAACCGTTGTCTTCGATCCAGCGGCTGGTCACACCCAGGGACAATTTGTTCTCGTCGCCGACACGGTCGGAGCCGGAGAAACGGTTGTCACGGAACAGCGACGCAAAGTTGAAGGTGTATTCGCTGGTATCGAATACCGGGATGTCTTCCTGGTCGACCTCAGGCACGTACAGGTAGAACAGGCGCGGCTCGAGGGTCTGGCGGTAGTTCTTGCCGAAATACTGGGTATTGCGATCGAAGTATAGGCCGCTGTCGATGCTGGCGATCGGTACGCCGCGGTTCTGGTTGCTGTCAAATTGGCCGTTGAAATTTTTAGTCCCGGCTGCAGCTGCGGCTTGATCTTGAGCCACGATTTGACTTTTGCCGGTACTGTCCAGATCCAGTTGGTACTGGGTGTACTGGTACTTGAGCGTCGGTTTCAGGAAGCCGTAGGTCCAGTTCAATGGCAGGCTGACAGCCGGAGCCAGGTTGAGTCGGTCGCCATTGGCGCGAGCCAGGCCTTGAATGTTGTTATCAAGACGGGGAGAGCCAACGCCGTCTTCGTCAAAGTATTCCCCGTTCTGCAGATCCCGGTCAAACCGTACGACTTCGGTGTTGTACGTGAAATCCAGGCCTTCCGGATGATAAGGCAGCATACCGTCGAGGGTGATCTGCGGCAGGCGGTCGTACGGCGTAATGTTCGAAACGGTCGCCAGCTGAAAGGCCTGGGCATTTACGCGAGCGGTATAGCTGTCGCCGCGATAGGTGACGGAACCCTGCTGGTTCACGTAGTCCTGGCTTTTCACGCCAATCTGGTCGGTCTGCAGATCCTGGAAGTAATACGGATCGCTGATCTTGGTGTAGTCGACTTGCGTGAGCACTCGCGAGTCGAGGCCACCCTTGTGCTGCCAGTTGTACATGTAGCGGGTTTTTTCGGCGTCTGACTGCTTGTCGCGCTCGTCGCTTTCGTCGTTGAGGTACGCCGCACCGAACTGGCCTTCACTGGACTTGGTCAGGTAGCGGAATTCGCCTTCCATCAACAAACCGTGCTTTTCCATGTAGCGCGGGTACAACGTGGCATCGTAGTTCGGCGCCAGGTTGAAGTAGTACGGGGTGACCAGCATGAAGCCGGTATCGCTGCCGGTGCCGATGGTTGGCGGCAGGAAGCCGGACTGGCGACGGTCGTCGATCGGGAAATAGATGTACGGCGTGTACAGGACCGGAATGTCCTTGACCCGCAGCGTCACGTTGGTCGCCGTACCGAAGCCGGTGGCCGGGTTCAGGGTGATGTTGTTGCCCTTGAGCTGCCAGGCGTTGCTGTTCGGTTCGCACGTGGTGTACGTACCGTCCTTGAGGCGGATGATCGCGTTCTCGGCACGTTTGGCGTACAGCGCATTACCGCGGACGCGGGATTTGTGCATCACGTATTCGGCGTTGTCGACCTTGGCTTCACCGGTGTCGAGCTGCACGTCGGCGTGGTCGCCGACGATCAGCGCGCCGTTGTCGCGAATGCGCACGTTGCCGTTCAGGTCGCCACGGCTCTCGGCCTGGTACAGGTTGGCTTCGTCGGCTTCGACCTGCATGCTGCCCTGACGCATGACAACGTCGCCGGCCAGGGTCGCGACCTGCTCATCCTGCTTATAGCGGGAGGCTTTTGCACCGATAAAGGTGGGTGCGTCACTTTTATTCGTCTTGTCATTCATGCCAGGACGAATCGGTTCGATATAGGAACCAGAGCAATAAGGACCGGTTTCGGCCAATTGTGCGGCGGTGAGCTGCTCGCGCGGAACCCAGTCGAGGTGACTGTAGTCTGCGCTACGCGACTTCAGGCCACGGCCTTTGGATTCGGTGACCAGCGCGGGTTTGGCGCCAGAGTCTTCGCTGGAACCGTTCTCGGCCGGGGCTTCGCCGGTGGCGGAAACTGCGCCGCCGTCATGGACGGGGCGCGGTGGCAATGCAGCAGCCGGCGACTTTGGCGCACAGTCCCAGGAACCCGAAGCAGAGACTGAGCAGTCAAACTGTTCCGCGGCGACCACGTAGGAAGTGGCGAGGGGTTGCAGCGCCAGCAAACTGCCGGTAACCAACAACGGAAATTTTTTACGAAACGCGGGGGATTTCAATGCCATCTTATTAGTCCGGGCTTCCTGCGTGCCATCTGCCCGCGGTGTGGGCCGCACGCCTCTCGATGGTCTGAAAAAGATGCTGGATAATAAAGCATGACCCGCTTGACGGCTAGCGCCGTCGGAGACCCTTGCAATGCCTGATCAAGATGTACGCTTGCAACACCTGAAAGTTTGGCTCGATGAACAATTGGCGACCCTTTTTGCCGAGCAGGGCTGGGGCGACGTACCCCCGGCCACGTTGACTGCGGCCAGCAGTGACGCGAGTTTTCGGCGGTATTTCCGTTGGGAAGGCGGTGACAAAAGTTTCATCGTGATGGACGCGCCGCCACCCCAGGAAAACTGTAAACCCTTCGTGGATATCGCCTTTTTGCTGGCGAAATCCGGAATAAATGTGCCGAAAATTTATGCCGAAGACCTCGAGCGCGGTTTTCTTTTGCTCAATGACCTGGGCAACAAGACCTATCTGGACGTCATCGACAGCGAAAACGCCGACGATTTGTTCGAGGATGCCCTGCAAGCGTTGCTGGCTTTCCAGCAGTTGCCGATGGTTGCGCCGCTGCCGAGCTATGACGTGGCCTTGCTGCGCCGCGAGCTGGAACTGTTCCCCGAGTGGTACGTGAAGCGCGAATTGGGCATCGAATTTGACGCGGCGCAGCAAGTGCTCTGGCAGCAGGTCAGCGAGCTGTTGATCGACAGCGCCCTGGCACAGCCAAAAGTCCTGGTGCATCGCGACTACATGCCGCGCAACCTGATGCTCAGCGAGCCCAATCCCGGAGTACTGGATTTCCAGGATGCGGTGTATGGCCCGGTGACCTACGACGTGACCTGCCTGTTCAAGGACGCCTTCCTCAGCTGGCCGCAAGAGCGCGTGCACGGCTGGCTCGAAAGCTACTGGCAGCAGGCGGGCGCCCTCGGTATTCCGGTTCAACCCGAGTTCGAGGACTTCCTGCGTGCCAGCGACTTGATGGGTGTGCAGCGTCACCTGAAAGTCATCGGTATTTTCGCGCGCATCTGTCATCGCGACGGCAAGCCGCGTTATCTGGGCGATGTGCCGCGTTTCTTTGCCTACATAGAAGCTGTGATCGCCCGTCGCCCTGAACTGGCCGAGCTGGATGTGTTGCTGGCCAGTCTGCGTGCCGGAGTGAAAGCATGAAGGCAATGATTCTGGCCGCGGGCAAAGGCGAGCGCATGCGCCCGCTGACCCTGACCACGCCAAAACCGCTGGTTCGTGCCGGCGGCGTGCCGCTGATCGAATATCACCTGCGAGCGCTGGCTGCCGCCGGGTTCACCGACATCGTGATCAATCACGCCTGGCTCGGTCAGCAGATCGAAGACTATTTGGGCGATGGTTCGCGCTATGGCGTGAGCATTCAGTACTCGGCGGAAGGTGAGCCCCTGGAAACCGGCGGCGGGATTTTCCGCGCGTTGCCGTTGTTGGGGGATGAAGCGTTTGTCGTGGTCAACGGCGACATCTGGACCGACTACGACTTCAGCGTGCTGCATCAGCCCATCAATGGCCTGGCGCACCTGGTGCTGGCCGGCAACCCGCCCCATCATCCGGCCGGGGACTTCAGCCTGGTCGGAACCCAGGTGCGCGACGGTCAGCCGCGGGCCCCTACCCTGACTTACAGCGGCATCGCCGTGTTGCATCCGCAGTTGTTCGACGGTTGCACCGCGGGGGCCTTCAAGCTCGCGCCGCTGTTGCGCAAGGCCATGGCTGACGGTCAGGTGACCGGCGAGCAATTGAGGGGGCACTGGGTCGATGTCGGCACTCACGAGCGTCTGGCCGAAGTTGAAACATTAATAGAAGCGAGCCGCTGACATGCTGTGGCCAGGGACTCTGATTGGAGCCGGAGCGGGTTTTGCCATAGCCAGCATTCCGGGGGCCTTGCTTGGCGCGTTGTTGGGGCAGGCGCTGGACCGGCGCTTGCACCTGCAGAGCTGGGGGCACTTGCGGGAAAAGCTGGGCGGTCGCCCGGTGTTGCGTAACGATGAATTGCTGTTTGTCCTGTTGGGGCGCCTGGCCAAGTGCGACGGCCAGGTGATGGCCGGGCACATCGATCAGGCACGAGCGGAAATGCGCGCGCTGGACATGTCCGAACCGGCCCAGCGTCGTGCGATTGCCGCGTTCAATCGCGGCAAGTCGGGCCGCGACCGGCTACGCGGTTATCTGCGTCGCCTGAGTGCCCAGCCCCATGCGGCAGAAGGCGTGTTGCGCGCCTGCTGGCGGATGGTCTGGGCCGATGGTCGTGCCGGCAGCAGTGAGCGTGAAATGATCGGTCAATGGGGCAAGTGGCTGGGCTGGACGCCGCACCAGGTGCAGGCGTTGGCCCACGACTATGAACCGCAGAAACGGCCATTGGGCAGCAGCGTGCCAAGTTATCAGGACGCGTTAAGGCTTTTGGGGGTGTCGGCCACCACTGAACCGGCGCAGATCAAGCGTGCCTATCGGCGCCTGCTCAGTCGTCATCACCCGGACAAGATTGCTGGCAGCGGGGCGACGGCGACGCAGGTTCGTGAGGCCACCGAGAGAACGCGTGAATTGCATAACGCCTACACGCTGATTCGGGAACGGCGGGATTTTCGCTAACTAGTGCTACCGCTATCGCGAGCAAGCTCGCTCCCACAGGTTTTGTGTCGTACGCAATTTTGTGATCGGCATAAAACCTGTGGGAGCGTGGCTTGCCCGCGATGAAGGCGACGCGGTCAGTCTGTCGCAGGCTGCGGATTCAACCAACCCCGCACCCGCCGGAATAGTTGCTCCTGTTCGGCCTTGGTATCGGGCAACGCCTTGAGCGCGACCTGGCTGAATGCCGGTGACTTCAAGCGCTTGCTGGCTTGCAGGCGCTCAAGTGCTGCGTTGCGATCCGGCGCTTTGTCCTTGTAGAAAATATCCGCGGTCGGCAGTTTCAGGGTCGGGGTCAGCTCCGCCAACTCGGGCTTTGCTGCTGCTGGTGTCCGGGCGGCGACCATCACCAGCTTTTCGACCTGCGATGACTGCTTCTCGCTCAGGTAGCGCGCGGCCCAATAGGCGCCGGAACCATGCCCCAACACCACGATATTGCGGGCGCTTTGCTGTTCGGCGAAGGCGAGCGCGGCGTCGATCCGGGCGAAGATGCGCTCGGCGTCTGCCTTGGATTGCTCTTCGGTGGTTTCGGCGATGGTCTTGTCGGCCACATCGGCCTCGCCACCGGCCACCTGTTCGATGGGGGCCGCGGTGGTCGAGTCTTTACTGCCGGTTTCGGGGGCCTTGGGAGCAGGCGTCCCTTCTACGATTCGTGGCGCAATGGCATCGCTTTGCAGATCCGGCAAGGTGATGCTCAGGCTGCTCCACTCGGCGTCCGGCAATTTGCGCCGCAAAGGGCCGACCGCTTGCGGCCAGTCAACGGTTTCGCCGGCGCCCGGGATGATAATCACCGCGCCTTTGGGTTCGGCGGTATTGGCCGGTTTCCACAAGGCCAGAAACGTGTCGGTGCCCGCTTGCAGTTGTTGCTGTTCCTGAGCCGGGATTCTTCGCTCAAGTGCATTCGCTTCTTCCTGACTACGCTCAGGCAGCGGCTGACGTTCGAGTGGTTTTTCTTCGGCGGTTTTTTCATCAGCGGCAGGCGCCGGGTCGGCCGCCTCGACGGAAAAAACGCAAGGCAGGATCAGCGACAGGCACAATGCTGGCAGTGCCAGGCGGTAGACAGGGGGCATTGGATATTCCAGGCCAGAAGTTGTTCCGGCAGCCTAATGGGTTGGTCATTATTTGTCAGTGTGTGAGAGTTCAATGATGCGTTTTCGCTGCCTGTGGGTTATCGGCTGTTTGTGGTTTCCCTTGATGGGTTGGGCGGCCGCCGCGCCTCCGGCGCCTGTTGCCCAACTGTCCCCGAAACAGCAGCACTGGCTGGCGCAGCAGGGCGAGTTGCGGGTCGGCGTGGTGCTGCAGGCGCCCTATGCGCAATACGATCGTCGCTTGCAGCGCCTGTCCGGGGTGAACGTCGAGTTGATGAAGTGGCTCGCAAAAAACCTCAATGTCGAACTGAGCTGGCGCAATTTTCCCGACCTTGAACAATTGGAAGCCGCGGCCCGCGAGGGCGAAATCGACATCGCCCCGGGGTTGACTCAAACCCCTGGCGGGTTGCGCCTCTGGCAGTTTTCCGACCCCTACATGCGGGTGCCGCAATTGGTGGTCAGCGACCAGAAAAGCGCCGGTGCGGTCGAGCTGGAAAAGCTCGACAGCCAGACCCGCGTCGCCGTGCGCATGCCCAGTGCCATCGCCGATTACCTGCGCGGCAACTACCCGCACCTGAATCTGCAAGGCGTACCGATGGAACGCCAGGCATTGCAATTATTGGTTGGCCAGCAGGCGGCTTATGCGGTGATCGATGAGGCGCAGCTGGGACGCTTGTCGGTCGAGCCGGAGTTTGCCGGGTTGGTGGTAGTCGGGGATGTCGGCCTGCCGCAGCTGTTGCGGGTGGCCACGCGCCGCGACAAGCCGGAGCTGGTGGGCATCGTCGAAAGTGCGTTGCGGGCGATCCCGGCCAAGGATCTGGAACAACTGCACAATCAATGGTTGCAACCCAAGTATCCGCGACTCACCGAGTCCCCGGGGTTCTGGCAAAACCTCTGCCTGTTGCTGGTCGTGCTGACGTTGAGTTGCATGGCCATCGTGTTCTGGCAGCGGCGCCAGCAGCACAGCCTGGAACAACGCCTGCTGGCCGCGCAGGAAGACATTGCCTTGCGTGCCGCCAGCGAGGAGGCATTGCGGCTCACTCAGTTTTCCATCGATCAAAGCACCGTCGGCATCCTCTGGGTCAACTGGGACAGCCACGTGCGCTATGCCAACCATGCGGCAGAAAGCATGCTCGGCTACCTGCCCGGCGGGATCATCGATCGGCCCTTGATCGATTTCGAACCTGGCCTGCACATGGACCGCTGGCTCAATCTGTGGAAGCGCGCCCGGGCCAGTGAAGACGGCCCGCAAAGCTTCGAAACCAACTGCGTGCGCGCCAACGGTAGCATTCTGCCGGCTGATGTCTCGTTGAGCTTTCTGCGCTTTCGCGAAGGCGAATACCTGGTGGTTTACCTCAACGACGTCACCGAGCGGCGCCGCGCCCTGGCGGCCTTGCAGGAAAGCGAGGCGAGGTTGCAAGGCATCGCCGCCAACGTTCCGGGGCTGGTTTTCCGCCTGGAGCGGGCGCCGGTGACCGGCCAGATCGACTTTGCCTACATCAGCGAAGGCAGCGAAAGCCTGGTGGGTTACTCGCCGGCCACGCTGGCGCATCGCGACAAAGGCTTGCGCAGCCTGGTGCATCCGGATGACAAGGCCAGTTATCACCAGACCCAGGATCATGCGCTGGATACCGACAGCGACTGGTCGTGGCAGGGGCGAATCCTCACGCGTCAGGGCGAGCAGCGTTGGGCTGAAATCAAGGCCATCACCCGTCAGCTGGAAGACGGCGCCTATGTCTGGGACGGGATCGTCTGGGACATCAGCGAGAGCAAGCGCATCGAACTTGAACTGGCCAGCTCCCGGGAACAACTGCGTGAGTTGTCCGCGCACCTGGAAAGCGTGCGCGAAGAAGAAAAAGCGCGCATCGCCCGGGAAGTTCACGATGAGTTGGGTCAGATGCTCACCGTGTTGAAGCTGGAAACCTCCATGTGCGAACTGGCTTACGCGCAACTTGATCCGGGCCTTAACGAGCGCCTGGGCAGCATGAAGCGCCTGATCGCTCAACTGTTCCAATTGGTTCGCGACGTGGCGACCGCATTGCGCCCGCCGATTCTCGATGCCGGTATCGCCTCGGCCATCGAATGGCAGGCCCGGCGTTTCGAGGCGCGCACGCAGATTCCGTGTCTGGTGCGGGTACCGGACAACTTGCCGGTGCTCAGCGATGCCAAGGCGATCGGTTTGTTCCGGATCCTTCAGGAAGCGCTGACCAATGTCATGCGCCATGCCCAGGCGCATACTGTCGAACTGACACTGGCGCTGGAAGGCGACGAGTTGTGTCTGACGGTCAGCGATGATGGCGTAGGATTTGTCGCCGCACCTGGCAGGCCAACGTCTTTTGGGATCGTCGGAATGCGTGAGCGGGTGTTGATCCTGGGCGGTGAGTTATCCCTTGAGAGTGAGCCGGGTGAAGGCACCTCCTTGAGTGTGCGCGTTCCTCTGGATGCAGCCTGATGTTTATCTATTGTTTGCTCTGACGTCATCGCGAACCTGCTCGCGATAGATCTTGAACCTGGAGAAGAACGTGATCCGTGTACTGGTAGCCGAAGACCACACCATCGTTCGCGAAGGCATCAAGCAATTGATCGGCCTGGCCAAGGACTTGCTAGTGGTGGGGGAGGCGAGTAATGGCGAGCAGTTGCTCGACACCTTGCGTCATGTGCCCTGCGAAGTGGTGTTGCTGGACATCTCCATGCCGGGCGTCAACGGCCTGGAAGCGATTCCGCGGATTCGCGCCCTGAACAATCCGCCGGCGATCCTGGTGTTGTCGATGCACGACGAAGCGCAGATGGCCGCCCGGGCGCTGAAGGTCGGGGCTGCGGGTTATGCGACCAAGGACAGCGACCCGGCGCTGTTGCTGACGGCCATTCGCAAAGTGGCGTCAGGCGGGCGCTATATCGATCCGGATCTGGCCGACCGCATGGTTTTCGAGGTCGGTCTTACCGACTCGCGTCCATTGCACTCGTTACTCTCCGAGCGCGAATTTTCCGTGTTCGAACGCCTGGCCCAGGGCGCCAACGTCAACGACATCGCCCAGCAACTGGCGCTGAGCAGCAAGACCATCAGCACTCACAAGGCGCGGCTGATGCAGAAGCTCAACATCACCTCGCTGGCGGAACTGGTGAAGTACGCGATGGAGCACAAGCTCCTCTAAACAACACCGCGCTCCCACAGGGATCTGCATTAGCTATGTATTGGTGCACATATCCAATAACGACGTGCCTGATGAGCCGCTTTTGCCATTACTTGCGGCTTGTAGCTGATCGCTGCCCCTGCATTTGCCAAAACGCGCCATTCTTGTAGGGCAATCCCTACCCCAAGCCTTCCATCCGGCTGAGGCGAATCTCTCTTGCCCCCCGATTTGCGCGGTCCCCAGCGTCCACTAGGCTTAATCCCACAGCAGTCATCAATAACAAAGGTGTGGGTATGAGCCAGGTCGATTCAAGCGCAGGGGCCAATGATGTTCTGGTCAGCTTTCGTGGAGTGCAGAAGAGCTACGACGGCGAGAACCTGATCGTCAAAGACCTCAACCTGGACATTCGCAAAGGCGAATTCCTCACGTTGCTCGGGCCGTCCGGCTCCGGCAAGACCACCAGCCTGATGATGCTCGCCGGCTTCGAAACACCGACCGCGGGCGAAATTCTGTTGGCCGGGCGCGCAATCAACAACGTGCCGCCGCACAAGCGCGACATCGGCATGGTGTTCCAGAACTACGCCTTGTTCCCGCACATGACGGTAGCCGAGAACCTGGCGTTCCCGCTGACCGTGCGCGGCATGAACAAGAGCGACGTCAGTGCCCGGGTCAAGCGCGTGCTGAGCATGGTTCAGCTCGATGCCTTCGCCCAGCGCTACCCGGCGCAGCTTTCCGGCGGTCAGCAACAGCGTGTGGCATTGGCCCGTGCGCTGGTGTTCGAGCCGCAACTGGTGCTGATGGACGAACCCCTCGGCGCGCTCGACAAACAGCTGCGTGAACACATGCAGATGGAGATCAAGCACCTGCACCAGCGCCTGGGCGTCACCGTGGTCTACGTGACCCACGATCAGGGCGAAGCCTTGACCATGTCCGACCGTGTGGCGGTGTTCCATCAGGGCGAAATCCAGCAGATCGCTCCGCCGCGCACCCTCTACGAAGAACCGAAGAACACCTTCGTCGCCAACTTCATTGGCGAGAACAACCGCCTCAATGGCCGACTGGTCAGCCAGAACGGCGAGCGCTGCGTGGTCGAGCTTGGTCGCGGGGAAAAAGTCGAAGCGCTGGCGGTCAACATCGGCCAGACCGGCGAGCCGGTGACCCTGTCCATTCGTCCGGAGCGGGTGAGCCTCAATGGCTCCAGCGACCAATGCGTCAACCGCTTCTCCGGGCGAGTCGAGGAATTCATCTATCTGGGCGACCACGTCCGGGTTCGCATGGAAGTCTGCGGCAAGACCGACTTCTTCGTGAAACAGCCGATTGCCGAGCTTGATCCCTCGCTCGCCGTCGGCGACGTGGTACCGCTTGGCTGGCAGGTCGAACACGTTCGCGCGCTCGACCCACTTCTAGAGGCGCATTGATCGCCCCGGCAATACCAACACCAACCCTGCACGTGGAGAGAACAATAAATGTTGAGATCCCTGAAATTCACCGCTTTGGCACTGGGCATGATGGGCGCGGCACACGCAATGGCGGCCGGCCCGGACCTGACCGTGGTGTCCTTTGGCGGGGCGAACAAGGCGGCTCAGGTCAAAGCCTTCTACGCACCGTGGGAAGCGGCAGGCAACGGCAAGATTGTGGCCGGCGAGTACAACGGCGAAATGGCCAAGGTCAAGGCCATGGTCGATACCAAGAGCGTTTCCTGGGATCTGGTAGAGGTTGAATCGCCGGAACTGTCCCGTGGTTGCGACGAAGACATGTTCGAACAGCTTGATCCGAAGTTGTTCGGCAAGACCGAAGACTACGTCAAGGGCGCCATCCAGCCTTGCGGCGTGGGTTTCTTCGTGTGGTCGACCGTGCTGGCCTACAACGCCGACAAGCTGAAAAGCGCACCGACCAGCTGGGTGGATTTCTGGGACACCAAGCAGTTCCCGGGCAAGCGCGGCCTGCGTAAAGGCGCCAAGTACACCCTGGAATTCGCACTGATGGCCGACGGCGTTGCGCCGAAAGACGTCTACAAAGTGCTGGCCGGCAAGGACGGTCAGGACCGCGCGTTCAAGAAGCTCGATGAGCTCAAGCCGAACATCCAGTGGTGGGAAGCCGGCGCACAACCGCCGCAATACCTTGCTTCCGGTGACGTGGTCATGAGCTCGGCCTACAACGGCCGGATCGCTGCCGTGCAGAAAGAAAGCAACCTGAAAGTGGTGTGGAACGGCGGTATCTACGACTTCGACGCATGGGCCATTCCAAAAGGCCTGGACAAGGCACGGGCCGAAGCGGCGAAGAAGTTCATCGCTTACTCGGTGATGCCACAGCAGCAGAAGACCTACTCGGAAAACATCGCCTACGGCCCGGCCAACACCCAGGCCGTACCGTTGCTGACCAAGGATGTCCTGAAAGACATGCCGACCACCCCGGAAAACATCGCCAACCAGGTGCAGATCGATGTCAGCTTCTGGGCTGACAACGGCGAGCAACTGGAACAGCGCTTCAACGCCTGGGCTGCGAAGTAATCCTTCGCCTGTAGGAGCTGCCGAAGGCTGCGATCTCTTAACTTTGCCTTTCCAAGATCAAGAGATCGCAGCCTCGTTGCACTCGACAGCTCCTACAGCGGCAGGTGTGTTTCATGAGTGTTGATGTAATGCGGCATCACCGTGGGTGGTGCCGCCCATTCAAAGATTCCCGGAGTACGTCATGGCTATCGCCGTTCCCCTGAACGAGGGCACCAGCCCCACCTTGAAGCAGCGGCTCAAACACGCCGAGCGGGTCAACCGCTGGAAGGCCCAGGCGTTGATCGCGCCGCTGGTGCTGTTTCTGTTGCTGGTGTTCCTGGTGCCGATCGTGGCGCTGCTCTACAAAAGCGTTGGCAACCCGGAAGTGGTCGGCGGCATGCCGCGCACCGTGACCGCCATCGCCAGTTGGGACGGCCGCGGCCTGCCCGCTGAACCGGTTTACAAAGCAGCGGCCGAAGACCTCGCCGAGGCTCGCAAGAATCAGACCCTGGGCGATCTGTCCAAGCGCCTGAACATGGAACTGGCCGGCTACCGCAGCCTGCTGACCAAAACCGCTCGCGCCTTGCCGCTCGCCACTGAGCCGGCTTCTTATAAAGAAGCGCTGGAAGGCCTCGACGAGCGTTGGGGCGACCCGGCCTACTGGCAAGCGGTACGCCGCAACACCAGCAGCATCACCCCGTATTACCTGCTGGCGGCCGTCGATCATCGCATCGACGACCTCGGTGAAATCGCCCCGGCTACCCCGGATCAGGCGATCTACCTCGACATCTTCGCCCGCACCTTCTGGATGGGCCTGATCATCACCGTGATCTGCCTGGTGCTGGCGTATCCCCTGGCCTACCTGTTGGCGAACCTGCCGTCGCGGCAGAGCAACCTGCTGATGATTCTGGTGCTGTTGCCGTTCTGGACCTCGATCCTGGTGCGGGTCGCGGCGTGGATCGTGTTGCTGCAATCCGGTGGCCTGATCAACAGCGGCCTGATGGCCATGGGCATCATCGATAAGCCGATCGAACTGGTGTTCAACCGTGTCGGTGTCTACATCTCGATGGTGCACATCCTGCTGCCGTTCATGATCCTGCCG
The DNA here is from genome assembly GCF_056405655.1 of Pseudomonas sp. P1_F7. NCBI lineage: Bacteria > Pseudomonadati > Pseudomonadota > Gammaproteobacteria > Pseudomonadales > Pseudomonadaceae > Pseudomonas > Pseudomonas sp. P1_F7. Next base: position 24,283 of record NZ_JBFUBR010000029.1, on the reverse strand, counting down.
ATCTACAGCGTGATGAAAGGCATCTCGCCGACCTACATGCGCGCCGCGATTTCCCTCGGCTGCCATCCGTTCGCCAGCTTCTGGCGGGTGTACTTCCCGCAGACCTATGCCGGTGTCGGCGCCGGTTGCCTGTTGGTTTTCATCCTCGCCATCGGCTACTACATCACCCCGGCATTGCTGGGCAGCCCGAACGATCAGATGGTCAGCTACTTCGTCGCCTTCTACACCAACACCAGCATCAACTGGGGCATGGCGACCGCACTGGGTGGGCTGTTGCTTCTGGCGACCGTGGTGCTTTATCTGATTTACAGCTGGCTGGTGGGCGCAAGCCGCCTGCGCCTGAGCTAAGGGGAGAACGAAATGCTGAGTCCTTATATGTCGCCCATCGAACGGGTGTGGTTCTACAGCTTGCGGATTCTCTGCGGCTTGATTCTGTTGTTCCTGATCCTGCCGGTGCTGGTGATCATTCCGCTGTCGTTCAACTCGGGGAGTTTTCTGGTCTATCCGCTGCAAGGCTTTTCGCTGCACTGGTACCAGGATTTTTTTGCCTCGGCGGAATGGATGCGTTCGTTGAAAAACAGCATCATCGTGGCCCCGGCAGCGACGGTACTGGCGATGATCTTCGGCACGCTGGCGGCGATCGGCCTGACCCGAGGCGATTTCCCGGGCAAGCCGCTGGTGATGGCGCTAGTGATTTCGCCGATGGTGGTGCCGGTGGTGATCATTGGTGTGGCCAGTTACCTGACCTTCGCTCCACTGGGATTTGGCAACAGCTATACCTCGCTGATCGTCGTGCATGCCGTGCTCGGTGTCCCGTTTGTGATCATCACAGTGTCGGCGACCTTGCAGGGGTTCAACCAGAACCTGGTACGGGCTGCGGCAAGCCTGGGCGCTTCGCCGCTGACCACGTTCCGCCGGGTGACCTTGCCACTGATTGCGCCGGGCGTGATCTCCGGCGCGCTGTTTGCCTTTGCGACTTCGTTCGATGAAGTGGTGGTGACGCTGTTCCTCGCCGGCCCTGAACAAGCGACCCTGCCACGGCAGATGTTCAGCGGCATCCGCGAAAACCTCAGCCCGACCATCGCCGCCGCCGCGACGCTGCTGATTGAACTACCTCATCGCGAGCAAGCTCGCTCCCACAGGGATTTTTGGCGTTTTCGAGGTCCTCGGTCATTCACGACCTGAATAGAAGACAACCTCTAATCCCCAGCTACTATTGTGCCCAGCTCCCCTACCTATAAGAGGCTGCGCACATGAGTCTTTCCTCTTTCAAAATCGCTCACAAATTGATCACCGGCGCAGGTGCCATCGAGCAACTGTCTGCCGAACTGGCGCGTCTGGACATAGACAACCCACTGATCGTTACTGATGCCGCTTTGGTGAAATCCGGCACGGTAGAACTGGCACTGGCGCAGCTGGGCGAACGCAGTTACGAGATTTTCGACAGGGTACTGCCGGACCCGGAAATCGCCATCGTCGAAGACTGCATGCGGGTCTACCGCGAAGGCGGGCACGATGGCTTGATCGGCCTGGGTGGCGGCAGTGCCATCGACATCGCCAAGAGCGTGGCGGCCTACGCCGGGTACCACGGTGCGCTGGAGGACTTGTTCGGTATCGATCAGGTACCGCGCAAAGGCCCGCCGCTGATCGCCATCCCGACCACCGCCGGCACCGGCTCGGAGGTGACCAACGTGGCCATCCTTTCCGACAAGGTCGCGCAACTGAAGAAGGGCATCGTCAGCGACTACCTGTTGCCGGACGTGGCGCTGGTCAGTCCGCAAATGACCCTGACCTGCCCGCGCAGCGTCACGGCGGCCAGCGGCGTCGATGCGCTGGTGCATGCCATCGAGTCCTATCTGTCGGTCAACGCCTCGCCGATTACCGATGCCCTGGCCATCGGCGCCATCAAGTTGATCGCCAAGGCTTTGCCCAAGGCCTACGCCAACCCGTCGAACCTGCAAGCCCGGGAAGACATGGCCACCGCCAGCCTGATGGCCGGCATGGCGTTCGGCAATGCCGGGGTTGGCGCGGTGCATGCGCTGGCGTATCCGCTGGGCGGGCGTTTCAACATTGCCCATGGGGTCAGTAATGCCTTGCTACTGCCCCATGTCATGACCTGGAACAAGATGGCCTGCATCGAACGCATGCAGGATATCGCTGAGGCCATGGGCGTGAAGACCACTCACTTGAGCATCAACGAAGCGGCCGACAAAGCCGTGCAAGCCATGTCCGAACTGTGCGCCACCGTGGAAATTCCCCAGGGCCTGCGCAGCTTCGGTGTGCCCGAGGAGGCCATCCCGTCCATGGCCGTGGAAGCAGCGGGGATCGAGCGCTTGATGCGCAACAATCCGCGCAAGTTGAGTGCCGTCGATATCGAAAAAATCTATCGCGCGGCGTACTAGAGCCTTTGCTGTTATTGGATGATGGCAAGGTCCAATCATCGCGCTCACGGTGCGCGCGTCAAAGCATGAGGTATACAATGCGCGCCATCGTGATTCTGCTCAGAAAAGGTGCGTCATGCAGCCCTTCGTAATTGCTCCGTCGATTCTCTCCGCCGACTTCGCCCGCCTGGGTGAGGAGGTGGACAACGTCCTGGCCGCCGGCGCCGACTTCGTGCACTTCGATGTCATGGACAACCACTACGTACCGAACCTGACCATCGGCCCGATGGTCTGCTCGGCGCTGCGCAAGTACGGTGTGACTGCACCGATCGACGCGCACCTGATGGTCAGCCCGGTGGACCGCATCGTCGGCGACTTTATCGAAGCCGGCGCTACTTACATCACCTTCCACCCGGAAGCTACGCAGCACATCGACCGCTCCCTGCAATTGATCCGCGAAGGCGGCTGCAAGTCGGGCCTGGTGTTCAACCCGGCGACCCCGCTGGACGTGCTCAAGCACGTCATGGACAAGGTCGACATGATCCTGTTGATGAGCGTCAACCCGGGCTTCGGCGGGCAGAAGTTCATCCCCGGCACCCTCGACAAGCTGCGTGAAGTGCGGGCGCTGATCGATGCGTCGGGCCGTGACATTCGCCTGGAAATCGACGGTGGCGTGAACGTGAATAACATTCGCGAAATCGCAGCGGCAGGCGCTGATACCTTCGTCGCCGGCTCGGCCATCTTCAATGCGCCGAACTATCAGGAAGTCATCGACAAGATGCGTTCCGAACTGGCGCTGGCTCGCCCATGAGTGGTTTTGAGCAGCTGTTCCCGGGGCAACTGCCGCGGCTGGTGATGTTCGATCTGGACGGTACCTTGATCGACTCGGTCCCGGACCTGGCAGTGGCTGTGGACAAGATGCTGCTCAAACTCGGTCGTAAGCCCGCCGGTCTGGAAGCGGTACGCGAATGGGTCGGCAACGGCGCGCCGGTGCTGGTGCGTCGTGCGTTGGCTGGCGCTATCGATCATTCGACGGTCGATGACCACGAGGCCGAACGGGCGCTGGAGTATTTCATGCAGGCTTATGGCGAGAGCCATGAGTTGACCGTGGTTTACCCCGGCGTGCGCGACACCCTCAAATGGCTGCAAAAGCAGGGCGTCGAGATGGCGCTGATCACCAACAAGCCGGAGCGTTTCGTCGCGCCGCTGCTGGATCAGATGAAAATCGGCCGTTATTTCCGCTGGATCATCGGCGGCGACACCCTGCCACAGAAAAAACCCGATCCGGCCGCGCTGTTTTTCGTGATGAAAATGGCCAACATTCCGGCTTCGCAATCGTTGTTCGTCGGTGATTCGCGCAGCGATGTGCTGGCGGCGAAAGCGGCGGGGGTCAAGTGCGTGGCCCTGAGCTACGGCTATAACCACGGCCGGCCAATTGCCGAAGAATCGCCGGCGTTGGTGATCGACGATCTGCGCAAGCTAATTCCCGGTTGCCTGGATCCGGCGGCTGGGATAACGTTGGCCGACGCTGTCAAACCCCCTTCTGGAAACGCCATCGTGGTGGTCACTCGCAAACTCTGGATGAAAGTCATCAAGGCCCTGGCCCGCTGGCGTTGGCGCGCCTGACTTGATCCTGGCCGGCTTCCGGCGCGTTTGCACACCTGACTGTTCGACCCTCAAGCCACGAGGCACCTCATGATCCGCGAAGAATTCCTGCGTTTGGCCGCTGCCGGCTACAACCGCATCCCGCTTGCCTGTGAAACCCTGGCCGACTTCGACACGCCGCTGTCGATCTACCTGAAGCTGGCCGACGAGCCCAATTCCTACTTGCTGGAGTCCGTACAGGGCGGCGAGAAGTGGGGCCGTTACTCGATCATCGGCCTGCCGTGCCGCACCGTGCTGCGGGTTCACGACCATCATGTCAGCGTGACCGTCGACGGCGTCGAGACCGAAAGCCACGACGTGGAAGACCCGCTGGCCTTCGTCGAAACCTTCAAGGCTCGCTACAACGTGCCGACCATCGCCGGCCTGCCACGTTTCAACGGCGGCCTGGTGGGCTACTTCGGTTATGACTGCGTGCGTTACGTGGAGAAGCGTTTGGGCAAGTGCCCGAACCCGGATCCGCTGGGCGTGCCGGACATTCTGCTGATGGTCTCCGACGCCGTCGTGGTGTTCGATAACCTGGCTGGCAAGATGCACGCCATCGTTCTGGCCGCCCCGTCCCAAGACAACGCCTTCGAGCAAGGCCAGGCACGCCTGGAAGAGCTGCTGGAAAAACTCCGTCAGCCAATCACGCCGCGCCGTGGCCTGGACTTCAGCAAGCAACAATCGGCCGATCCGATATTCCGCTCCAGTTTCACCCAGGACGATTACGAAAAAGCCGTCGACACCATCAAGGAATACATCCTGGCCGGTGACTGCATGCAGGTCGTGCCGTCCCAGCGCATGTCGATCGACTTCAAGGCTGCACCGATCGATCTGTACCGCGCGCTGCGTTGCTTCAACCCGACGCCTTACATGTACTTCTTCAACTTCGGTGACTTCCACGTCGTCGGCAGTTCGCCGGAAGTGCTGGTGCGGGTCGAAGACAACCTGATCACCGTGCGCCCGATTGCCGGTACCCGTCCACGGGGGGCCAACGAAGAGGCTGACCTGGCGCTGGAAAAAGACCTGCTGTCGGACGACAAGGAGATCGCCGAGCACTTGATGCTGATCGACCTCGGTCGCAACGACACCGGTCGTGTATCGGAAATCGGCTCGGTGAAACTCACCGAGAAAATGGTCATCGAGCGTTACTCCAACGTGATGCACATCGTGTCCAACGTCACCGGGCAACTGAAAGCCGGACTGACGGCCATGGATGCACTGCGAGCGATTCTGCCGGCGGGCACCTTGTCCGGTGCGCCGAAGATTCGCGCGATGGAAATCATCGACGAACTGGAGCCGGTCAAGCGTGGTGTCTACGGCGGTGCGGTCGGTTACTTCGCCTGGAACGGCAACATGGACACCGCCATTGCGATCCGCACGGCGGTGATCAAGAACGGCGAACTGCATGTGCAGGCCGGTGGCGGCATCGTCGCCGACTCGGTGCCAGCGCTGGAATGGGAAGAAACCCTGAACAAGCGCCGCGCGATGTTCCGCGCCGTTGCCCTGGCGGAACAGACCCCGGAAAGCTGAGTTCACCACTAGGGTTGCACCACCATAAAAAAACGCGGCGCCTGTGAGGGCGCCGCGTTTTTTATTGGCTACACATCAGAAGTCCAGCGCAACACCTACGTTGATGCCCTGTTGGGTGAAGTCATCGTCCTTGCGGATGTTGTAGCTGGCGCGCAGTGCCAGGTCTTTGGTGAGGTTGTGACTCACTCCCAGGTTCACACGTTGCAAGTGACTTTGCGGGGTGTAGCCTTCCAGCGTGAACTGGTTGTTCGGCAGGCTGTTGAGGTTGATGTCCACGTCCTGGGTATCGTCGTTGTACTCGCGCTCGATTGCCGCTTCGCCGAAAACCTGGGTTTGCGGGGTGATCTGGTATTTGCCCTGCAGGCCAGCGCCCAGACGCCGGGAAATACGCTCCTGATCGGCGAAGGTCAGCGCCGTGGAATCGTTGCCGTCCTCCGAGTAACCGTCGACCTGCACCTTGGCGAAATCGGCGCTGACAAACGGCGACAGGTGCCAAGGGCTGCTGGCTTGTTGCGCAATGTCGTAACCCACGCGTGCGCTGAAGGCTTCGACGTAACCGCTGGTATCGCCTTTTTCGCCGCGTTCGTTGACGCCCAACTGGAATTTACGCTTGAGGCTATCGTAATCCAGATGCCCGGCCGTCAACGCCGCATCAGCCCACACACGGTTTTGCTGGTACTGGGCGAATGCCGTACCCAGGTAAGTGTTGAGCTTGTAGTCGGAGTCGTTGCTGCCAGCTTCGAGTTTCTGGTTATAGAAACCGGCCACCAGGCCAACACGCCAGGCATCGTCGAGACGATAGCTGCCACCGATGTTCAGGTTGGCTCCGTTTCCGTCGGCGCTTGCTACGCTGTCCTGACCGTCAAAGTCCTGATGCTGTCCGCCGCCGGAAACAATGGCTCGCCATTGGCCGACGCCTTGCCAGTTTTCCCAGTCGGCCAGCCACTGATTGCGCAATTCATCCTGATGCGCGCGCACGGTGCCCTGGGCCATTTCCGGCAGCAAGGTCAGCTCCCACGGCGCCGCCAGCAGGGAATACGCGTAATCGGCAATCAGGCGCTGCCCGGTTTCGGTGGGGTGCACCGAGTCGTTGTAGATCAGCTTGGTCGGGTCCGGCGTGGCGCTGTTGATGCCGTAGCGGGCGTTCTCGGTGCAGCCGCTGCCGCTGAAGCAAGTGGCGATGAGGTTCTGGTCGGTGGCCAGGCCAAACTGTGCCGGGTTGGCGAACGTCTCTTTGAGCAGTACCGGAATGTTGAGCGGGATGACTTCGGCATTGATGTTTTGCAGTCGGCTTACCAGTTCAGTGTTGAACTGGGCGCTGAGTTGGGACGTGAACGCTTGCAGCGGGGTGCCGTTGAACGCCGGGGTAAAGCCGATATCGGGCAGCAACCAGACCATGACGTATTTGGCGCCGGCGGTTTGCAGCGTCTGCACGCTGTCGGCCAGGCGGTCGGCGGCGGCGCTGGCCTGGGGCAGGCTGGTGACGCGACCTTGCAGGAAGTCGTTACCGCCACCCGACAGGTAATACAGTGCGTTCGGGTCGGCACGGAAGTTATTGGATGGAAGATAGCCGGCCCGGGTGCGTTCGCCGGTGGCGGAGGTGCTGGTAATCGAATCAAGAATCTGGTCGGTACGGTAGCCGCTTACAGCCCAGTTGTTACCATCAGGCAGGCCTTCGTTGGCGCGAACTGCTGAAGCAGAGGATGCCGTCTGGTCCGGTGAAAACCCCAGTTTCCCACCCAGAATCTGTGTGGAGTTGAGCGAGCGGACTTCGCCGCTGCCATCCAGGTACACCGGCCCCGTCCGGTTGGTGAAGCGCTGTGTCGCCCCGGCAGGCCCGCCCGTGTCGGCAAAGGTCCCTGCATCGTTGAGGCTGTCCCCGAAGACAATGAAACTTGTATAAGGATTAGGTGCGGCGTTCGCCTGGGCGCATGCGATCGCGAGCAAGCATCCTGCGAGCGGTACAAACAACGACTGTTTGATCATGAGCAAGTCCGTTTATTTATTGTTTTAGTGAACGAAACGACAGTACCAAAAACCTTCGGCCTTTTGCCATCTGTCGCGAAGCCTTTGATAGTTTCGCGGGCAGTGCCCCCGGCGATATTGCGCGCTCTGCCCAGCTAAGTTACTGTGCCGGGACGTACGAACGAGACCTTCCCCGTGTTGATCATCAGTAAACTCCTGGATCAAGTCATCAAGGCACACGCCCGCTGGCGTTGGCGCGCCTGAATTCTTTTGCCGGCCTCGCCGGACCTGTATCGCTTCGCCTTCTTTACCTGTTTGAAATGCCGCTTTGCTGGCGCTGCTCCAGCACCTGACAAAGCGCAGCGCTCTGCGGGTAAGTCATTCGAAAGCCATCTTTAAAGTCAGTGAATTCAAGAGGTTCTTAACGCCATGTTGCTGATGATCGATAACTACGACTCCTTTACCTACAACGTTGTGCAATACCTGGGCGAGCTCGGTTCCCAGGTCAAAGTCGTGCGCAACGATGAACTGACCATCGCTGAAATCGAAGCCCTCAATCCTGAGCGCATTGTTGTGTCCCCCGGTCCTTGCACTCCGACCGAAGCCGGCATCTCGATTGAAGCGATCAAGCATTTCGCCGGCAAACTACCGATTCTTGGCGTCTGCCTCGGCCATCAGTCCATCGGACAGGCCTTTGGCGGTGATGTGGTGCGTGCCCGCCAAGTGATGCACGGTAAGACTAGCCCGGTATTTCACGAGGACAAGGGCGTGTTTGCAGGCCTGAATCGTCCTCTGACGGTGACCCGCTATCATTCATTGATCGTCAAGCGCGAAACCCTGCCCGATTGTCTGGAGCTGACGGCCTGGACCCAGCTCGAAGACGGCTCGGTCGACGAGATCATGGGCCTGCGTCACAAGACTCTGAACATCGAAGGCGTGCAGTTCCACCCTGAGTCGATCCTCACCGAACAGGGCCACGAACTGTTCGCCAACTTCCTCAAACAAACCGGCGGCACGCGCTAAGGACTTTTCATGAATATCAAGACAGCCCTGAGCCGAATCGTCGATCACCTCGACCTCAGCACCGATGAAATGCGCGATGTGATGCGCGAAATCATGACCGGGCAATGCTCGGACGCGCAGATTGGCGCGTTCATGATGGCCATGCGCATGAAGAGCGAAAGCATCGACGAAATCGTCGGCGCGGTGTCGGTGATGCGCGAGCTGGCGGACAAGGTCGAACTCAAGACCCTCGACGGTGTGGTCGATGTGGTCGGTACCGGCGGTGACGGTGCCAATATCTTCAACGTGTCGACCGCTGCTGCGTTCGTGGTTTCCGCTGCTGGCTGCACCGTGGCCAAGCATGGCAACCGTGCAGTCTCGGGCAAGAGCGGCAGTGCCGACCTGCTGGAGGCGGCCGGTATCTACCTGAACCTGACCCCGGTGCAAGTGGCGCGTTGCATTGACAACGTTGGTATTGGTTTCATGTTTGCCCAGACTCATCACTCTGCGATGAAATACGCCGCCAGCCCGCGCCGCGAGCTGGGCCTGCGTACTTTGTTCAACATGCTCGGCCCGCTTACGAATCCGGCCGGTGTGAAACATCAGGTGGTGGGCGTGTTCACCCAGGCCTTGTGCCGGCCGCTGGCGGAAGTGTTGCAGCGTCTGGGCAGCAAGCATGTACTGGTGGTGCATTCGAAGGACGGCCTGGATGAGTTCAGCTTGGCAGCACCGACCTTCGTGGCAGAACTGAAAAACGACCAGATCACCGAGTATTGGGTCGAGCCGGAAGACCTGGGCATGAAGAGTCAGAGCTTGCATGGCCTGGCGGTGGATAGCCCGGCGGCGTCCCTGGAACTGATTCGCGATGCCCTGGGCAAGCGCAAGACCGAGAACGGTCAGAAAGCGGCCGAGATGATCATGCTCAATGCCGGTGCCGCACTGTATGCGGCCGACCATGCCAGCAGCCTGAAAGAAGGCGTCGCCTTGGCGCACGATGCGCTGCACACCGGTCTTGCTCGAGAAAAGCTTGAGGAGCTGGGTGCATTTACCGCGGTATTCAAAGTGGAGAATGAGGGATGAGTGTACCGACGGTTCTGGAAAAGATTCTGGCGCGCAAAGTCGAGGAAGTCGCCGAGCGTAGCGCCCGTCTCAGCCTTGCCGAGCTGGAAAATCTGGCCAAGGCGGCCGATGCACCCCGTGGTTTTGCCAAGGCCTTGCTGGCTCAGGCCAAGCTGAAGCAGCCGGCAGTCATTGCCGAAATCAAGAAAGCCTCGCCGAGCAAAGGCGTGATCCGCGAGAACTTCATTCCCGCCGACATCGCTAAAAGCTACGAGAAAGGCGGCGCGACCTGCCTGTCAGTACTCACCGATATCGATTACTTCCAGGGCGCCGATGTCTATCTGCAGCAGGCCCGTGCGGCGTGCAAACTGCCGGTGATCCGCAAGGACTTCATGATCGATCCATACCAGATCGTCGAAGCCCGGGCCCTGGGTGCGGATTGCGTGCTGTTGATCGTTTCCGCGCTGGATGACGTGAAAATGGCCGAGCTGGCAGCCGTGGCCAAAAGCGTCAACCTCGATGTGCTGGTGGAAGTCCACGATGGCGACGAACTGGAGCGGGCCTTGAAAACCCTCGACACTCCGCTGGTTGGCGTGAACAACCGCAATCTGCACACCTTCGAAGTCAGTCTGGAAACCACCCTCGACCTGTTGCCGCGTATCCCGCGTGATCGTCTGGTCATCACCGAGAGCGGCATTCTCAACCGCGCCGATGTCGAATTGATGGAAATCAGCGACGTCTACGCGTTCCTGGTCGGCGAGGCGTTCATGCGCGCGGAAAGCCCGGGTACCGAGTTGCAGCGTCTGTTCTTCCCTGAGCGCGGTATTCCCGTCAGCGGCTCGACCCTCGACTAAAAAGCATCGCGAGCAAGCTCGCTCCCACAGGGTTTGATGGTGGCCACAAAATCTATGAGCTGCCGGGATCAAATGTGGGAGCGAGCTTGCTCGCGATAGCGGCATAAGAAGCACCACAGACTTTATGTCCTACGGAATACCTTATGACCTCACCTATTTCCCTGACCATCGAAGCCGGCCTGCAAGCTGAACAGGATCTGTTGGCCTCGGTCTGCGCCGGCGACGCGGAGTTCGGCCTGCTGTTCTGGCAGCCGAGTGATCGGGCGCTGGTCATGCCGCGCCGTTTGAATCGCCTGCCCGGTTTCGAGGCTGCATGTGAAGTGTCGGCAGAGGCAGGTTGGCCAGTACTGTTGCGTGAAACCGGTGGCGAGCCGGTGCCGCAATCGGCCTCAACGATCAACATTGCACTGGTTTACGCGCCGCCGCGCGGCGAAGGGGATCTGAACCGCATCGAAACCGGTTACCGCCGCTTGTGCGATCCAATTTGTCAGTTGCTCGATGAGTTGGGTGGTACTTCATCCCTGGGTGAAATCGAAGGCGCGTTCTGTGACGGTCGCTTCAACGTCAACCTCGATGGTCGCAAGATGGTCGGCACCGCCCAGCGCTGGCGCCAGAGCCAGGGTGGGCAGCGTCCGGTAGGACTGGTGCACGGAGCGATGCTGATCGATAACGAGCGAGAGTCGATGGTCGCCGCGGTCAATCGTTTCAACGAGGCCTGCGGGCTGGAGCAACGCGTGCGCGCCGAAAGCCACATCGCGCTGCATGAGAAGTTCACGGCACCCAATGCTCTGGCACGTCTGGACGAACTCTACCGGTTGATGCTGGCGCAGATGTTCAGCGGCTAGGTTTTCGAGCTTATCGCGTACCAAAGACCACCATGGTCTTGCCTTTGACGCCCACCAGGTTGCGTTCTTCCAGATCCTTGAGCACGCGACCGACCATCTCCCGGGAACAACCGACAATCCGCCCGATTTCCTGACGGGTCACCTTGATTTGCATGCCATCGGGGTGAGTCATGGCGTCTGGCTGTTTACACAGTTCCAGCAGGCAGCGGGCAACGCGGCCGGTCACGTCAAAAAATGCCAGGTCACCGACCTTGCGCGTGGTGTTGCGCAGGCGCTGTGCGATTTGTCCGCTGAGCACGTAAAGAATGTCCGGATCCAGCAGGGATAACTCGCGGAATTTTGCGTAGCTGATTTCCGCGACTTCGCATTCAACCTTGGCCCGCACCCAGGCGCTGCGCTCCTGCTCCAGGCCAGCTTGCTCAAACAGGCCCAACTCGCCGAAAAAGTCCCCGGTGTTCAGGTAGGAAATGATCATTTCCCGACCGTCGTCATCTTCGATCAGGATGGTGACTGAGCCTTTGATGATGAAGAACAGCGTTTCCGAGCGGTCGCCGGCACAAATGATGTTGCTCTTGGCCTGATAACGGCGGCGCTGGCAATGCATCAACAGCTTGTCGAGGTTCTTGATCTTGGGGTTGGGGGCAATCGCAACCATGGTTGTATCCCGAAAAGACTGCACGGTGTGTTTGGTTTTTATAAATAGCGAACGCTGGAATAAAGCTGGCCATGCGCCATTGAATTGGCGTCAGCTTAACAGACACTTCCTGAAATATTCGAGCATTTACCTACAAGGCGGCGGGATATGTCCTAGGACGCCGGGCGCTGTCAATCACGGGGCCTGTGCTAAGCTGGCGACCCTTTTTATACAGTGGAGTCTTGGCGATGAAGGCACGCATCCAATGGGCTGGCGAAGCCATGTTCCTCGGCGAATCCGGTAGCGGTCATGTCGTGGTCATGGACGGTCCGCCCGATGCCGGCGGACGTAACCTGGGTGTCCGGCCGATGGAAATGCTGCTGCTGGGTGTCGGCGGTTGCAGCAATTTCGATGTGGTCAGCATCCTCAAGAAGTCCCGCCAGGCGGTCGAAAGCTGTGAAGCCTTCCTCGAAGCCGAGCGTGCGACCGAAGATCCAAAAGTGTTCACCAAGATCCACATGCACTTTGTGGTCAAGGGCCGCGGGCTGAAAGAAGCCCAGGTCAAACGCGCCATCGAGCTGTCTGCCGAGAAGTATTGCTCAGCCTCGATCATGCTCGGCGCGGCCGGCGTGGCAATTACCCACGACTACGAGATCATCGAGCTCGGTTGAATCGACATTCAACTATCATAAAAGCAGTGCAGACTCTGGCGAACACAAGCTGACGTCTGCATAATGCGCCACTTTTTTCAGGGTAGTGGCCCGTCAGCCGACAGGCCTCGCACCCGAAACAGACAACCAAAATCGCCATCGCGAAGAGGTGTTAACCGTCCTACGCAGGTGCGTTGTTCGCATTTGACGGGCATGCTTGATCACGCGGCCGGGCCGCAAACACATAGAGAGTTTTTAACGGTGAAAAGCAGACTCAAGCTCCACGGGTTCAATAACCTGACAAAGACCTTGAGCTTCAACATCTATGACATCTGCTACGCGGAAACCCCGCAAGACCAGCAGGCTTACGTCGAGTACATCAATAAAGAGTACAACGCGAAACGCCTGACGCAGATCCTCACGGAAGTTGTCGATATCATTGGTGCCAACATCCTGAACATTGCCAGTCAGGACTATGAGCCGCAGGGCGCCAGCGTCACGATCCTGATCTCGGAAGAGCCGGTAACCCCGACCGACAGTCAGATCGAAGAATCCCCGGGCCCGCTGCCTGAAATCATTCTGGCTCACCTCGACAAGAGCCACATCACGGTGCACACCTACCCGGAAATCCATCCGGTCAGCGGTATTGCAACCTTCCGTGTGGACATCGACGTGTCGACTTGCGGGGTCATTTCACCGCTTAAAGCGCTCAACTTCCTGATTCACCAGTTCGATTCGGACATCGTGACCGTGGACTACCGTGTGCGCGGCTTCACCCGTGACGTTGAGGGCAAAAAGCACTTCATCGACCACGAGATCAATTCGATCCAGAACTACCTCTCCGATGACACGTACGACGCGTACCAGATGACCGACGTGAACGTGTATCAGGAAAACCTGTTCCACACCAAGATGCTGCTGAAGAACTTCGAACTGGATAACTACCTGTTCGGCGACGCCACCAGCAACCTGTCCTCTGAGCAACGCGCCCAGGTGACCGAGCGGGTGAAACACGAAATGCTCGAAATCTTCTACGCGCGCAATATGGCGTAAGATTCTCGAACGCAAAAAAGGCGACTCCCTCACGGCAGTCGCCTTTTTTATTGTTATTGTCGAGCCTCTGTAGAAGCAGGCTTGCCCTATCGGGCAACAGAGATATCAGATCCGATAAGTACTCTTTGTCATCACCTTGGCCATCAGACTCATCCCGAACTTCACTGGTGCCGGAAAGCGGAACCCGCCAGCATCCAGCGCACTTTCGGCATGCTGTTCTTCATCGATGCGCATCTGCTCAAGAATCGCCCGGGACTTTTCATCCTCGGCCGGCAATTGCTCCAGATGTTCGTTCAGGTGTTTGCACACCTGGTCTTCCGTCGCCGCAACGAACCCCAGGCTGACTTTATCGCTGATCAGGCCGGCCACTGCGCCAATCCCGAACGACATGCCATAGAACAGCGGATTGAGGATGCTGGTGTGGCTACCCAGTTGATGGATGCGTTGTTCGCACCAGACCAGGTGATCGATTTCTTCTTCGGCGGCATGCTCCATCGCAGCACGCACTTGCGGCAGCTTGGCGGTCAGCGCCTGCCCTTGATACAGCGCCTGGGCGCAGACTTCGCCGGTATGGTTGATGCGCATCAAGCCGGCAACGTGGCGCGTGTCTTCGTCGCTCATTTTCGCATCAGGCTGCACGATGGCAGGCGACGGACGGTACGGCTGGCCGCTGAAGGGCAGCAGGGTGCGCATCGCGGCATCGGCTTGCAGCAGAAGGCGGTCAATTGGCGAGTAGTGACGTTGGGTAGTCATGCTGACCTCCGGGGGAATTTCGGCGGCCAGTTTAACCCAATCGGCCGGGGAAGGTTTGCGCTGGGTCATTGTGATGCAGAGGCTGTGACAGTGTTGTGATGCCTTTTGTGGAAGCGGCAGTGCGCCGCTTCCACAAGGTTTGGCGCAATCAGCCCGGCGGCCAGTGCATTTGGCGCTGACCCAGCACGTGCATATGAATGTGGTAGACGGTTTGTCCGCCTTCTTCATTGCAGTTCATGACGACGCGGAAACCTTTTTCGCAGCCCAGTTCCAGTGCCAGGCGCTGGGCGGTGAACAAAATGTGCCCGGCCAATGCCTTGTCGTCCTCGGTCAGGTCGTTCAAAGTGCGAACCGGTTTCTTCGGGACCACCAGGAAATGTACCGGTGCCTGTGGGGCAATGTCGTGGAAGGCCAGTACCTGGTCGTCCTCGTAAATGATCTTCGCCGGGATTTCCCGGTTGATGATCTTGGTGAACAGAGTATCCACAGCTGTTTTCTCCGTTGTTTGGGCTGGCCTGAGTGTACTCATGGTGTATGCCAGCGCCCAGCCTTTTACCTTGAGTTGGATCAGCGCGGGCAGTAAGCCTTGTTGACCATGCCGGCGATGGTGCGAGTCAGCCAGCGCGAGCCGAGCCGCGGCAGGAAGGCGAACCAGCGGTTGCGCCGTCCCGGAATAATGATCGCTTGATTCTTTTCCAGTGCGCGCACGGTGTAGAGCGCCACTTCCTCGGGGCTCATCAGCAGTTTGCTGTTGGCCAGTTTGTCGCTGTTGAGTTGTGCGGTACGGAAAAATGCCGTGCGGGTCGGCCCGGGACAGAGCACCGAAACCTTGATCGCACATTTTTTCAGCTCAACGCGCAATCCTTCGGAAAAGTGCAGCACATACGCCTTGCTGGCGTAATAGGTGCTCATCCACGGCCCCGGTTGAAACGCCGCCACCGAGGCAACATTCAGAATCTGCCCGCCGCCTTGCAGGGCCATGCTGTTGCCGATCGCGTGGCACAGGCGGGTGAGGGCGAGGATATTCACTTCGATCAGGTCTTGCTCGGTCATCCAGTCCTGGGCCAGAAACGGGCCGCATGTACCGATACCGGCGCAATTGACCAGCAGATCGATCTGCCGGTCGCCTTCTTCCAGCTCCAGCAGGAATCCGGACAGGCGCAGCGGTTCGCCCAGGTCACAGGCACGGAACAAGACTTCCACGCCGAACCTTTGGGTCAGTTCAATCGCAATACTTTCCAGCTGATCACGTTGTCGGGCCACCAGAATCAGGCTGCGGCCGCGCCGGGCCAGCGCTTCCGCCATTGCCAGGCCGATGCCACTGGAAGCGCCAGTGATCAGAGCGTAACGGGTCATGCAGTTCTCCATCGCAACAGCTCCGCGCCGCGACGCAGGTGTCACGGGCCAGGAGCGCTGTTCATTCTTTCGCAGAGTCTACAGGGGGCTGGGCCTTTTCGGCTGTATCGTCGGTGGAATTTGGCACCGGTTCGACCTCGACGTCGATTTCATCGGTGGTGACCGAACTGCTTTCGTAGCTGCTCTGGGCGGCGCTTTTGTATTCTTCCTGTATCGTCGCGAAACTACCGGCCAGCGCGCCGACCAGGATCAGCGCGATAACGATCAGCCACAGCGAAGACAATACCTTGACCGCGGTACTGTTCGGCGGAGGCGGCGGGCCGTAGCGGTTGGCAGTGTCGTTGCCCGGTACGACCATGATCACGAACGGAAAGAAACTGCCAACGAGCGGCACCAGGTTCAGCAGCCACAGCCAGCCAGACCAGCCGACATCGTGCAAGCGTTGAACAGTGATCTGGATGCTGATGAATACAAATCCGACGAACAGGATCAAGGCCAGCAAGCTGCCCAATATCAGGCCGGCGGTCGAATCCGCGCCGATGAGAGCCAAGGCGACCAAGGCAAACACCCCGCAAACGGCCAGGAGCACAGTTGACAGCACCAGCGTCCAGGCGAGGTAACGCAAGCGGCCGATACGGCCATCGAAACTGAAGGGCTTGAGCGTGGCGAATTCCGCCGCGGCTTCGCCGACGGGCGCGCGAGGCGGCGCGTAAGGGGACTGCGGATCTGCAAAAGACGCCTGGCTGCTGGCCGGAGCATGGTCATGAACGTCGGCGAGGTTCAGCTCGATCGGCGTTTCGGCTTCGATGCGGGCGTCGATACCGGTTTTGCTCAGCGCGTGGAGATAGGTCTGGGCATCGGCTTGCGACAGGTTGCGTTTGAGCGCTACCGGACGTCCGGTGAACAGGCGCTCGATGGCCGTGACATCGCTTTTGAACAACTCGGCGAGATTGAGCTTTGCCGTGGTGATGTCGACACCGGGCAGCAAGGCGCCCTCGAATACGATCTTGAAATGATTTTCGCCCATGTGCGAAGCATCCTTGTCGCGAGAGGTTGAAAGTAGAATGTTGTGTTCGGCGAGTGTAGGACCAGCCGGGCAAGACTGGCCAAGGTTTGCTGTCAGCTCGGCCAGCGTTTGGTCAACTGGGCAGCCTGCTCCAGGGCCTTGCGGTACTCCGCGTCGAGACGTGCAATCAACTGCTCGACACTCGGCAAGTCCTCGATTTCTCCCACGCCCTGGCCGGCAGACCAAACGGTTTTCCAGGCTTTGGCCTCATCGCTCACGGGTTTGAGCTTGGAACCGAAGTTGATCTCTCCCTTGCCTTGCAAGGCGTTCATGTCGAAACCGGCGGCCTCCAGGCTCTGGCGCATGAAGCTCGCCGGAACACCTGACACGGCTGGAGTATGGATGATGTCTGCCGCTTTGGATGTCAGCAGCATTTCTTTGTAGGCGTCAGGCGCGTGACTTTCGGTCGTGCCGATAAATCGTGTGCCAAAGTAGGCCAAATCCGCGCCGAGCAATTGTGCGGCAAGAATTTCGTGGCCATGGTTCAAGCAGCCGGCCAGCAACAGGGTCTTGTCGAAGAACTGGCGGATTTCGGCAATCAGTGAGAACGGACTCCAGGTCCCGGCGTGTCCACCGGCGCCGGCAGCCACAGCGATCAAGCCATCCACGCCTGCTTCGGCCGCTTTCTCGGCGTGACGACGAGTCGTCACATCATGGAACACCAGGCCGCCGTAGCTGTGGACCGCATCGACCAGTTCTTTCACGGCACCGAGGCTGGTGATCACGATCGGCACTTTGTGTTCGACGCAGATCTGCAGATCCGCTTGTAAACGTGGATTGCTGTTATGGACGATCAGGTTAACGGCATAAGGCGCGGGGTTTTCCAGTGTCGCCAGCCCGGCTTCGATTTCTTCCAGCCAGGCCTTGAAACCGCTGCTTTCGCGCTGGTTCAGCGCCGGGAAGCTGCCGACCACGCCCTGACGACAACAGGCGAGTACCAGTTGCGGATTGGAAATCAGGAACATCGGCGCCGCCACCACGGGCAGACGCAAACGTTGTTCGAGCAAAGCGGGCAGCGACATTGGAAGTACCCCGGTGAGTGGTGCCTATTGGATTTAGAACGGCCGAACGACGACCAGAATTACGATAGCCAGCAATATCAGAACCGGCACTTCATTGAACCAGCGATAAAAGACATGGCTGCGGGTGTTCTCGCCACGGGCAAAACGTTTTACCTGGGCACCGCACATGTGGTGGTAGCCGATGAGCAACACGACCAGGGTCAGTTTGGCGTGTATCCAGCCGCCCTGGCTGAAGATGCCTGGATTGAGGTAGATGAGCCAGCCGCCGAAGATCAGCGTGGCGATCATCGCCGGGCCCATGATGCCCCGGTACAGCTTGCGCTCCATGATGCTGAAGCGTTCCTTGCTGACGCTGTCCTCGCTTTGAGCGTGATAGACGAACAGTCGCGGCAAGTAAAACAGACCGGCAAACCAGCTGACGACGCTGACGATGTGAAGCGCTTTGATCCACAGATAGAGCATTTTTGGTTATTCCAGGTTCACGGTAGCCCGAATAGTAGAGGCTTGAGGCTCCGCACGTCACCTTGACGGTTGTCGCAGGCGCGCGCGGCCCCTATTATCGACGGCTTTCCAGTGGGTTCGTTGAGGGCAGGTTTATGGTCAAGGTCGGTATCGTCGGCGGCACGGGTTACACCGGTGTCGAACTGCTGCGTCTGTTGGCGCAACATCCGCAAGCTGAGGTGGTTGTCATCACTTCCCGATCCGAGGCTGGCCTGGCCGTGGCCGACATGTACCCGAACCTGCGAGGCCATTACGACGGCCTGGCGTTCAGCGTTCCGGACATCAAGACCCTGGGTGCCTGCGATGTGGTGTTCTTCGCCACACCGCACGGTGTTGCCCATGCCTTGGCGGGCGAACTGCTGGCGGCCGGGACCAAGGTCATCGACCTGTCGGCCGACTTCCGTCTGCAAGACGCGGATGAATGGGCCAAGTGGTACGGCCAGCCGCACGGTGCACCGGAGTTGCTGGACGAGGCGGTCTACGGCTTGCCGGAAGTCAATCGCGAGCAGATCAAGAAAGCGCGCCTGATTGCCGTGCCGGGCTGCTACCCGACTGCAACGCAATTGGGTTTCCTGCCATTGCTCGAAGCAGGCCTGGCCGATGCTGCGCATCTGATTGCTGACTGCAAGTCCGGTGTCAGCGGTGCCGGTCGTGGTGCTTCCGTAGGTTCGCTGTACTCCGAGACGTCGGAAAGCATGAAGGCCTATGCGGTCAAAGGTCACCGTCACCTGCCGGAGATTCGCCAGGGGCTGCGTCGTGCAGCAGGCAAGGACGTCGGCCTGACCTTCGTTCCGCACCTGACGCCGATGATTCGTGGCATTCACTCCACGCTCTACGCAACCGTTGTTGATCGCTCGGTAGACCTGCAGGCGTTGTTTGAAAAGCGTTATGCCAACGAGCCGTTCGTCGATGTGATGCCGGCCGGCAGCCATCCGGAGACTCGTAGCGTACGTGGTGCCAATGTTTGCCGTATCGCGGTGCACCGCCCTCAGGACGGCGATCTGGTGGTGGTGCTGTCGGTGATCGACAACCTGGTCAAGGGGGCTTCGGGCCAGGCCGTGCAGAACATGAACATTCTGTTCGGGCTGGACGAGCGTCTGGGGCTGTCCCACGCCGGCATGCTGCCGTAAGCGTTATCGCGTACAGCAAAAGGCCCGTCTGACGGGCCTTTTTGCATTCCGGGCCGGCGACTGGATTGGTTGATATACCATAACAATAGTTGACCGCTTTTCTAGGAGAAGCGGATAATGCGCGTCATCACGCAATATGACGGCGTAACGCCGGGAGATAGTCAGCATGAGCGTCGAATCCTTCACCCCCACGGCTTTGCAATTCACCCACGGTGCCGCGCACAAGGTGAAGAGCCTGGTCGATGAAGAGGGGAATGATCGCTTGAAGCTGCGCGTATTCGTTACGGGCGGCGGTTGTTCAGGTTTTCAGTACGGCTTCACCTTCGATGAAGAAGTGGCCGATGACGACACCATCGTCGAGCGCGAAGGTGTGAGTCTGGTTGTCGATCCGATGAGCTTCCAGTACCTGGCAGGTGCCGAGGTGGACTACCAGGAAGGTTTGGAAGGTTCGCGTTTCGTCATCAAGAACCCGAATGCGACCACCACCTGTGGCTGCGGTTCTTCGTTCTCGATCTGATCAGCGCACCTGTTTCACAGAGCGCCGCACGACCTCAGGGTCTTGCGGCGTTTTGCTGTGTGGAGAATTTATGCGGGGTAGATGGCGCCGAGTACGCGCAAACCACGGGCACCGGTAACGCTCGGACGGTTGGCTGCGATGCCTTCGAGGCAGCAATGAGCCAGCCACGCGAAGGCCATGGCTTCGACCCAGTCGGGGTCTACACCGTAAGTAGTGGTGCTGCTGACGCTTGCGTTTGGCAGCAAGCTGGCCAAGCGGTTCATCAAGGCAGTGTTGTGGGCGCCGCCGCCGCAGACTAGCAACTCCTGCGTATCTGTCTGGGCGCTTTGCAGTGATTCGATGATGGTCAGCGCGGTCAGCTCAAGCAGTGTCGCCTGAACATCTTCGGCGGCGAAGGCTGGCAGTTGTGCCAGATGCTGTGTCAGCCAAGGCAGGTTGAATACTTCCCGACCGGTACTCTTCGGGCCTTTGGTTACGAAGAACGGATCGCTGAGCAGTGCATTCAACAGCACCAGTTCTACGTTGCCGCTGGCAGCCCATTGGCCGTCACGGTCAAAGTGGTCGCCGCGTTGCTGGTGAATCCAGGCATCCAGCAGCACATTGCCTGGGCCACAGTCGAAACCGGCGACCGGCTTGCCGGGCTCGATAAGGCTGAGGTTGCTGAAGCCGCCAACGTTCAGTACTGCGCGATTACCAGCCCGCTCTTCAAACAGGGCTTCGTGAAAGGCGGGAACCAGCGGCGCGCCTTGTCCGCCGGCAGCGACGTCGCGGCTGCGGAAGTCGCTGACCACGGTGATGCCGGTCAGCTCGGTCAGCAGGGCCGGGTTGCCGATCTGCACAGTGAAGCCGCGTGCCGGTTCATGGCGGATGGTCTGGCCATGACTGCCAATCGCACGAATGTCGTCAGGCTTCAGTTGCTGTTGGGCGAGGAGGGCATGAATCCCTTGGGCTGCCAGTTTCACCCAGTTCTGCTGGGCGATGGCGGAGCGGGCGATTTCGTCCGGGCCGCTGGCGCACAAACCGAGCAGCTCGGCGCGCAGGGAGTCGGGCATCGGGATGTAGTGGGAGGCGATCAGTCTGATCGCCGGGGCTTGCTCGATCAGTGCGATATCCAGGCCATCAAGGCTGGTTCCGGACATCACACCTATATAGAGCGCCATGGCTTAGCGCTTGCTCGAAGCCAGCAGAGTGGCTTTTTCCTGTTCCATGCGCGCCATCAGTGGCTGGCTTTGGGCGAGGAAGCGTGCGCGTTCAGCCTTGGCAATCGGATCGGCCATTGGCAGTTTCTGGCCCAGCGGATCGACGTGTACACCGTTGACCTGGAACTCGTAGTGCAGGTGTGGCCCGGTGGAGAGACCGGTGGTGCCGATATAGCCAATCACCTGGCCCTGTTTCACCGTGCCGCCAGTCTTCACGCCTTTGGCGAAGCCTTGCATGTGGCCGTAGAGCGTGGTGTAGGTGTTGCCGTGCTGGAGGACCACGGTATTGCCGTAGCCACCACGGCGGCCGGCCAGCAAGACCTTACCATCACCGGCAGCCTTGATCGGCGTGCCGCGCGGTGCTGCGTAGTCGACGCCTTTGTGGGCGCGGATCTTGTTCAGGATCGGGTGTTTGCGGCCCATGGAAAACTTGGAGCTGATGCGGGCGAAGTCCACCGGTGTGCGGATGAACGCCTTGCGCATGCTGTTGCCGTCAGCAGTGTAGTAGCTGCTGTTGCCTTGTTTGTTGGTGTAGCGCACGGCGGTGTAGGTCTTGCCGCGGTTGGTGAAGCGCGCCGACAGGATCGGGCCAGTGCCGACGGCCTTGCCGTTGACCACCTTTTGCTCGTAGATCACGTCGAACTCGTCGCCCTGGCGAATATCCTGGGCGAAGTCCACGTCGTAGCCAAACACACTGGCCATGTCCATGGTCAGGCTGTGAGACAGGCCAGCCCGGGCTGCGGACTGCGACAGCGAGCTGTTGATCACACCGTGTACATAGGCAGAGCGCACCGTCGGTTTGGCGGTAATGCGGTTGAAGGTGTAACCCTTGTCGTTCTTGGTCAGGCTGATGCTTTCGATGTCGTTGAGCTTGCTGTGCAGGTTGGTCAACTGACCGTCAGGACTCAGTTCGAATTCGAGTTTTTGCCCGTGCTTGAGCTGGCTGAACTGCTTGGCCTGCTTGTCGCTGGCCAGCACGTCATGCACTGAGGCGGCTGGGAGGCCGACCTTCTCGAACAGTGTAGAGAGGGTATCGCCCTTGGTGACGATCACTTCCCTGTGGCTTGCTGGCTTCTTTTCTTCGACGACCGGCCCCGGCGCAGGTTCGGCTTGAGCGGTTTCCTGGGGGGCTTCGGCGCTGTTGTCGATCTGCGCGAAGGGGGATGTTGCGGGTTCATTTGTGGCTTGAACGACGTCAGCAGCGTCTTGATCTTGTGTCAGTTGTTCAGCAGGACTTTCCAGTTCAAGACTAAGGGTCGTCTTTTTGGCTTCGACATCGCTGGAAGGGAATACCAGGAGCGCCAGACTGAGAAGGGCGGCGATGCCACTTGCGGCAAGCAAGTGGGTTTTCGGGTAAAGCGGCGGCGCTTTAGACGATTCTGTGGTCATAAGTGGCTTTGACTTTGAAAAAAGATGAATTGGAAAAGATGAATGACATGATGAAGATGAAATAACTGTATAAAATATAACCAAATCATCTCTGAAGCAAGTCCGCAGACGCGCTGTCTGCGGATTGGCGTCCGTGCGCCGGGCAAACCTTGTATTTGACGCGCGATCTTGTATGGTTGGTTCCCTTTGAATCTGAGCCTTGCGGGTCTGTTATGAAGTCGGTTGAAGAGCAGCTAGCGCTGATCAAACGTGGTGCGGAAGAACTGTTGGTCGAGTCCGAGCTGATTGAAAAGCTCAAGCGTGGCCAGCCGCTGCGTATTAAGGCGGGCTTCGATCCAACGGCTCCGGATCTGCACTTGGGTCACACCGTGCTTATTAATAAGCTGCGCCAGTTCCAGGAGCTGGGGCATCAGGTGATCTTCCTTATAGGTGACTTCACCGGGATGATCGGCGATCCGAGTGGCAAGAGTGCCACGCGCCCGCCGCTCACTCGCGAGCAGGTCCTCGAGAATGCCGAGACCTACAAGACTCAGGTCTTCAAGATTCTGGATCCGGCAAAAACCGAAGTGGCATTCAACTCCACCTGGATGGATCAGATGGGGCCGGCCGACTTCATTCGCCTGACTTCGCAGTACACTGTGGCTCGCATGCTCGAGCGCGATGACTTCGACAAGCGCTACACCACCAATCAGCCAATCGCCATCCATGAGTTCCTTTATCCGCTGGTTCAGGGTTATGACTCGGTAGCTCTGCGCGCAGACGTCGAACTCGGCGGCACCGATCAGAAGTTCAACCTGCTGATGGGGCGTGAGCTGCAGCGTGGTTATGGTCAGGAAGCCCAGTGCATTTTGACCATGCCGCTGCTTGAAGGTCTGGATGGCGTGAAGAAGATGTCCAAGTCCTTGGGCAACTACGTCGGTATCCAGGAAGCGCCTGGCGTGATGTACAGCAAGCTGGTTTCCATTCCGGATGCGCTGATGTGGCGTTACTTCGAGTTGCTCAGCTTCCGCTCCATGGATGAGATCAATGCGTTCCGCGCTGATGTGGAGGCGGGTGCCAATCCGCGCGACATCAAGATCAAGCTGGCTGAAGAAATTGTTGCGCGCTTCCATGGTGAGGAGGCTGCGGCCAATGCTCACCGTGCCGCCGGTAATCGTATGAAGGATGGCGAGCTGCCGGATGATCTGCCGGAAATCGAATTGACTGCTGCCGAAGATATGCCGATCGCTGCCGTCCTTAATAAGACTGGCTTGGTGAAGAACTCGGCGATGGCGCGAGATCTTCTCGGTTCGGGTGGTGTGCGTATAGATGGTGAGGTGGTTGATCGCACCTTTATGTATGCGCTGGGCGCAACCCATGTTTGCCAGGCCGGCAAGAAGGCATTTGCGCGTATTACGCTCAAGGCTGAATAAAGTTGAAATGAAGTATTGACGGCGAATTTTAGAGGCCTATAATTCGCCCCACTTCCGGCGCAGTCGAAACGGAAAACTCCTTGGTAAACAACGAGTTACGCGGTTTTCGACAGCAGGTGCTTCAGTTCATCGAAGCCAAAAGGGAGTTGAAAAAGAGGTGTTGACAGCTGCGTGTAACGCTGTAGAATTCGCCTCCCGCTGACGAGAGATCTGAAGCGCAAGTGGTTGAAGTTACAAAGGAAACTTTGAAAGCTTCTGAAAATAATCACTTGACAGCAAATGAGGCTGCTGTAGAATGCGCGCCTCGGTTGAGACGAA
>NZ_JBFUBR010000028.1:0-81038 GCF_056405655.1 Pseudomonas sp. P1_F7 | reverse complement strand
ACCTGATCCCATCCCGAACTCAGCAGTGAAACGATGCATCGCCGATGGTAGTGTGGGGTTTCCCCATGTGAGAGTAGGTCATCGTCAAGATTAAATTCCGAAACCCCAATTGCGAAAGCAGTTGGGGTTTTGTTTTTGTCCGCAGGAAAGTTCGTACACAGTATTCAGGCTTGTCAGTGCGAAATATCCCCTGACATTGAAAGTAATCGCCCTGGAAGCTCCTCCTTTACTCTGGTTTTGCAGACCACTGATCTGCAGTCACCAGCAATCGCAAGGAGCGAGCAATGTATTTTGAAATTTACAGGCAAATTCGCGGCACTGTTCTGACTGGCAAGGGCCAATGGCGTTGGCGGTTGAGGGCTGGCAATCATGAAACCATTGCTAGCGGGGAGGCTTACGTCAACAAGGCTGATTGCCTGCATGCAATCAGTTTGATCAAGGGGACCTGCGACCAGACTCCGATCAAGGAAATCCAGTTTTAGGATGATGAGGCTGCTCGTTCAGAGCAGCTTCGTTGCAACCAGCGTCAGGCTATTGAACCTGAGTTGGATAGACGGCAGTCGCACCAGCTACCTAAACTGTCAGCAGATTTCGGGATCCGGGGGCAGTGGATGAATCGCAACGAACTTCGCAAGGCGGATATCAACCTGATGGTGGTATTCGAAACGCTGATGCTCGAGCGCAATGTCACTCGGGTGGCGGAGAAGCTGTTTCTCGGTCAGCCGACCATCAGTTCGGCGCTCAACCGCTTGCGTGCGATGTTCAATGATCCGTTGTTCATACGCGTTGGTCATCGCATGGAGCCGACGGCGCGGGCAGAGGAGATCATCAAGCACCTGTCGCCGGCGCTGGACTCCCTATCCGTGGCCTTGAGCCTGACCCATGATTTTGACCCGGCCAGCAGCACGATGTCGTTCCGCATCGGGTTGTCCGACGATGTCGAGTTCGGGTTGTTGCCGCCATTGTTGCGAGCTCTGCGCCAGGAAGCGCCCAACGTGGTGTTTGTGGTGCAGCATGTCGATTACTGGCGGATTCCCGACTTGCTGGCGTCTGGCGATATCACGGTGGGTATCAGCCAGACCCGTGGCTTGCCGGCCAATGCCAAGCGCAAGTTGTTGCGGCACATCCAGCCCAGCATTTTGCGCGCCGATGCCTCCGACACACCGCTGACCCTCGATGAATATTGCGCGCGACCGCACGTGCTGGTGTCCCATACCGCCAACGTCAGTGGCTATGCCGACGAGTGGCTGGCAGACATCGGCCGCACGCGCCAGGTTGTGCTCTCGGTACCGCAATACAGTTCTTTGCCGGCCCTGCTTGCCGGGACGGACCTGATTGCCAGCCTGCCGGACTACACCGCCGAGGCGATGGCTGCATCGGGAATGCTGTTCAAGGAACCCTTTCCAATCCAGACACCTACCCTGGACCTGTCCATGGTCTGGCTCAGTCATGTCGATACCGATCCCGCCGAGCGCTGGTTACGCTCGCGGCTGGAGGCGTTCATGAGTGAGCGTGCCGTTTTGCCGTTGCCCGAATGAACAGGGCGGCGCTGTGTTATATGTACGACCCGTCCACCCACCTACAGGAACCCGCTCATGCCTCACCTGCACATGGAATACACCGCCAACCTGACTGATCTGAATGCCGATGTGGCATTGATGCGGTTGAACAATACATTGGTGGGTTCCGGTCAGTTTGCTGCCGAATTCGACATCAAGAGCCGCGCGGTCAAGGTCGATACGTTCAAGGTCGGTACGGCACTGGCCGAGCGGGCGTTCGTGCATGTGAAACTGGCGCTGTTGAGTGGTCGTTCCGCAGAGATCAAGAAACAGCTGTCTGAAAGCCTGCTGGCAGTGGTGCGGGACCTGTGTGAATGGCCGAGCAGCCTCGAGGTCCAGTTGTGCGTGGAAATTCTCGACATCGATCGCGACTCCTACAGCAAGACCGCCATCAACAACTGAACATCAGGCTGATTCCTGCTCGCCACAGGCCTGGATCACTTGCGCTCGCAGCCAGGTGTTGGCGCTGTCCTGATCAACACTCTGGTTCCACTGCATGTCGAGGGTGAAACCCGGCAAGCCTTCGGGCGCTTCACGGTGATTGAAGGTGTCTGCGCCGGCCAGCAGTCGCTGGATGCGCCGGGGCAGGGTCAGGGCATAGTCGGTGCCGGTAATCAGCTTCAGCGCTGCACTGTAGCTGTTGGCGCGTGCGACGATCTGGCGCTGTTGTGCCTGCTGCGCGAGCCAGCCGTCGACCATGTTGGTGGCGGACGTCCAGGGTGTCGGGAACACGTGTCGACGTTCGACATAGGTTTGCAGGCTCAAGCGTGGTTCGGCCGGCGTGGCGCGTTTGTCGAAAACACATACCAGATCATCTTCGAGCAGCGTCTGCGATTTGAAGTCGACGTGATTGCGATGAAAGTTCGGACCGAAGCACATCACCAGGTCGAGGCTGCCGTCGCGCAACGCTTCGGCAGGAATATCGGCTTCGAGTTTGAACACATTGACCATCACCGGAAGATCTGCGAGGTCGAAGGTTTTCAACAAGCGCGGCAGAATCAACTGCTCGAAATATTCCGGAGCGCAGATGTTGAAGGTCACGGGTTGCAGGCCCGGGTCGAACGTAGGTGAGCCGGCGTCACACAGGTTGATGCTTTCCAGGATTTTCAGCACGTGAGGGTACATCGCGCCGGCCTTGCAGGTGGGCTGCATGCCGCCGGTACGGGTATTGATGAACAGCTCGTCCCCGAAACAGGTGCGCAGTTTTTTCAGGCAGTAACTCACCGTGGACTGGCTGACGCAAAGCGTCTCGGACACGCCGGTGACGCTGTTTTGCTCGTACACGGCGACAAACACCATGAGGTCCTGCATGTCGAGTTTTCTAAGCGAATTACTGTTCAGCATCCATTGCGTCTCGCTACGCCCCTTGCGCTGACCGTGTGCAAGGGTGAGCGAATCATCCTAGCGGAATGAGGGAGCAGGGAGAATGCCTTGCAGGACGTTTCGCCCAAGTCCGTGTCAGCTCTGGACCATCGCTGACACGGCGCGGCGGCTGGACATCAACAGCGCGAACATGCCGAGGCCCACCAGCACCGCGCCGGCCATTTCCAGCGGCAGCGGCATCTGGCGCCCCCAAAGCCAGTGAAACAAGGTGATGAACAGCGTACTCAGGTAAATGTAGGAAATCACCGAGGATGGCGCGATCACGCCGATGGCCCGATGCAGCAGCCAGAACGTCGCCAGGGTGGCGAACACCGCCAGGTACATCAGCCAATAGAAATCGTTGAGCGTCAGTAATGATGCCGAGCGCCAACCGCCACTGAATCCACAGAACAACAGTAGAAACAGCGCACCGAACAGCATGTTCCAGAACGTCATGGGCGCCGGCCCGCGTCCCTTGAGGCTATTGGCTTTCAGACGTTGGCTGAGGGGGGCGTAGAGTGCCATCGCCATGCAACCGATGCCGTACACCGTCAATGCATACGGCGATGGCAACTCGCCGGTGCCGGTGCCTTTCATAATCAGTAACACTGCCCCGGCAGCGGCAAGCAGCATCGGCACAATCCGTTGTTTCAGACGGCTGTCAGGTGTCAGCACGGCTTCGAAACCCAGGGTCAGCAGCGGCACCAGCGTGAACATCGTCCCGGTGTTGACGGCCGAGGTGTAGCGCAATGCTTCGAACAGCGAGCCGAAGTACAGCGCCAGCAGCAGGCCGAGTACCGCGTGACCGAGCAGCCCTGGGGCGGTCATGACGACATTGCCTTTAAGCAGCAACAGCGGCAGAAACACCAAGGCGCAAAACAGCAGGCGCAAACCGGTCAGCAGGATTGGGTCGATGGCCTGGCTGACTTGCGCCGCCGCGGAAAACGACGCAGCGATCAATAAGGCCCAAAGCAGCATGCTGGCGTGAGCGACGGCGAAACCGGTGGTTTTCATGGCAGGCTCCGGGTCAATGGATGTGGCGGGTGTAGTGCCTTGGGTTGAAGCGCAAAACCATCAGCATCATCAGCACCATGACCGCCGTCAGCGACCACCAGGCCCATTCAAAGCTGCCGAGCTGGTCGCGGATGATCCCCGCCAGCAGCGGTGAAAGGCCGGCGATCAAGTAGCCGATGCCTTGAACGAATGCGGTCAGGCCACCGGCGCGCAATGGATTGTCCAGGTGATCCAGCGATACGATCAGGCTCATCGGGAACAGGCCGCCAATGCCCAGCCCCAGCAGGCATGGCCACATCAGGCTCAAATGCCGCGGGCTCAGAATCAGTCCGCAGAAACCGGCGATGATCAGTGTCAGCAATACCATCAGCACGACGCGGCGGTCGCGGCTGCGATTGGCGATGACGGGGGTCAGCAGTCCCGACAGCACTTCCATGGCGGTCAGAAATCCGAGCAGCAATCCGGCGTGTTGTTCGCTCCAGCCCTTTTCCACGTAGTACGGCGCCAGCCAGGCTAGGACACAGGTGTAGGACGCAGTGCCCAGGCCAAAGAAAATCGCGAGCAACAACGCGCGGGAGTTGGCGAAGAACGAGCCATTGCTGGATACCCTCGAGTCCAGTGTTGGCATCCCCGCACTTTGGCTGCGCCAGAAGAGCAATGCCAGCACGGCGAGAACGGCCCAGATCGCCAGGCCCATACGCCAGCTGCCGGTACGCTCCATCACCAGCGGCGCAAAGGAAGCCCCCATGGCGGCACCGCCCATGATCGACGTGACGTAGAGCCCCATGCACAGGGCCACATGGTCGCTGAAGCGGGATTTGATCAGCGCCGGCATCAGGGCCTGGATCAGGGCTATCCCGATACCTGCCAGAACGGCGCTGAATAGCAACTCCGCGGCTGAATCAAGGAACAACCGCGAAAGCGTGGCCACGCCGATGATCAGCAATGAGAACACCACTGTGCGCTGGTCGCCGAATCGCTGGCTGACGCGCAGGCCGACAAACATCGCCAGTCCCATGGCCGTCACCGGCAACATTGTCAGCAGTGAAGCCTGGCTGAAGCTCAGGGCAATGTCGTCGCGAATCGCCGAGAGCAGAGGCCCGACAGCGGCCATGGAAGGGCGCAGGTTCAGGGCAACCAGGACAATGCTGAACATGAACCAGAGGGCAGGGCGGGAAGTGGCTCGGGCGTTTTCCATGATCGGACCTTGAACAGTAGGGTTCCGATTAGGCGCGCGAGGCCTGGAGGCGGCAAATCAGAAATTCCGGCGAAGTATTTAGAAATTAAATACAAGTCGCAGCCAAATGTTTAGCCAGACGATATCCAAGGTTCTTCAAATCATGATTTAACGACTTAACCCATCGTGTGACGCTGCGGGCCATCTGTTTTCTGCGGTTCTATCTATGGACGGTTGGCCAGTCGCAATCCACTTCAAGGCATCCATCGACGCTCGAGCGTCGAGCCTTCTTCGTCGATTCACGCCCGCCACCGCGCCAAACCTCTCTGCACTTCCTTCTGAACTGGCCTTCTGGGCGCTGTGGCATTGCCGCCATGCGCGCCCGCCGGATTCCTGCTTTTTCCGCTGATTGTTCCTACTTATTCCGCTTGATGGCGGGATTAAAGTGCGGGTGCTTTTGCATACCCGCCTGACACGGAAAAAGAGAGTTCCCATGAGTAGTGCCACGACCTCGTTTGCCTCCAAGCAAGAAGCCCTGACCTTTCTGGAGCAGAACCCGGATATTGAAATGTTCGAGCTGTTCATCCTCGACAACAACGGTGTGCCGCGGGGCAAGCTGCTGCATCGTGACGAGTTGCTGGCGGTGTATGAAAGCGGGCGGCCATTGCCGAGCACCATCCTCGGCCTGACCATCAACGGCGATGACGTGGAGAACTCCGGGCTGGTCTGGGATGTCGGTGATATCGACTGCCGGGCCTATCCGATCAGCGGCAGCCTCACGCGCATGCCGTGGCGTCTGATCCCGACAGCCGCCGTTCAGGTCAGCATGCACCCGACGGAAGGAATGCCCGCCACCATTGCCGATCCCCGTCATTTACTGGCGAAAGTCATCGAAGGTTTACAGGCTGACGGCTATTACCCGGTCATGGCGGCGGAATTGGAGTTCTACCTGCTGGATCAGCAACGCGACAGCAATGGCCGGCCGCAACCGGCACGGGATGTCGATGGCGGGCGTCCGCGCGGCACTCAGGTCTATGGATTGCGCGAGCTTGAACAGATCGAGCCGTTTCTGGCCGATCTCTATAGCGCCTGCAAGCTCCAGGGGATTCCGGCGCGCACGGCCATTTCCGAATACGCGCCGGGGCAAGTGGAAATCACCCTCGAGCACCGCTCCGACGCATTACAGGCGATGGATGAAGCGGTGCGCTACAAACGTCTGGTCAAGGGGGTGGCGCACAAGCACGGCATGACAGCCTGCTTCATGGCCAAGCCTTTCGATGATCTGGCCGGCACCGGGATGCACATGCACGTGAGCCTGGCGGACAAGGCCGGCAATAACCTCTTTGCCAGTGAAGCCCCGGATGGAACGCCGCTGCTCAAGCAGGCTGTCGCGGGCATGCTCAGTACCTTGCTCGATTCGCTGTTGCTGTTCTGCCCCAACGCCAACTCCTACCGTCGATTCCAGGCCAACAGCTATGCGCCTCTGGCGGCCACCTGGGGCGTGGACAATCGCACCGTGAGTTTGCGCGTGCCGGGCGGGCCGGCGTATTCCCGGCACATCGAGCATCGAATTTGTGGCGCAGATGCCAACCCCTATCTGGCGGCTGCGGCGATTCTGGCCGGTATTCATCGCGGTATCCGCGAACAACTCGACCCTGGTGCGCCGGTGGAAGGCAACGGCTACGCCCAGGCCACGAAACTGTTGCCGACAGACTGGCTGACCACCTTGCGATCGCTGGAGGGTTCGAATTGGGCCAGGGAAGCGTTCGGCGGGGAATTCCTCGGTGTCTACCTGGCGGTGAAACGCGCCGAATATCGCCAATTCATGGGGGAGGTCGGTGAGCAGGACTGGCGCTGGTATTTGCATCAGGCTTGAGTCGAAGCTGTACCGGAGCTGAACCATTCTCAAATAGTCTGGAAGTATCAGGCTGGTTTATAAGCCAACTAATTGTTGGCTTCTTTTTCACAAAAAATTGATGGTTGGCTATCTAAAATTAGAGCTGTCTCGGTAAATGAAATTTTCACATTTGCCGAAGACACTTTTTCAGGACCCGCCGAATCTCATGCTTAAGATTAAAGCCGTGCGCCCCGAATGGGTGACACTGATTGCCAGCGCATTTTTGTTAGTTGGCTTCAATTTTGTACTCTGGCAGCACCTGTTCGAAATCACCGCATCCGACGGCAAAGGCATCGTCATGCGCGTGGCCTTTGGGGTGATGATCTTCGCGGCCTTCAACATTGTGCTGACCCTGCTGGCATTCCGGCCGGTGCTCAAGCCGGTCCTGACCCTGCTGTTCTTGATCAGTGCGGGCGTGGCGTATTTCATGAGCCAGTATGGTGTTTTGATCGACACCGGCATGTTGCGTAACTTCGCTGAGACCAATGCTACGGAAGTGCGCGACTTACTGTCGCCAAAGTTGTTTGTTTTTATTGTGCTGCTCGGCGTTTTACCATCTTGGCTGCTGTGGAAGACACCGGTTAATTATCGTCGCTGGCACCGTGAACTACTCAGTAAGGTTTTGGTGACTTTTGCCTCGGCAGCGGTCATTGGTGGTGTTGCACTGGTTAACTATCAAGGCCTGTCTTCGCTGTTTCGCAATCACCACGAGTTGCGCCTGATGGTGGTGCCAAGCAACTACATCGGTGCCTCGGCTGGTTTCTTGCGCGAGAAAGTAGCAACTGCACGGCAACCCTTTGTCAAAATCGGTGAAGATGCCCAGCGCAATCCGGCCTGGCAGACACACGGGCGTAAATCCCTGACGGTGCTTGTCGTGGGTGAAAGTGCCCGGGCGGAGAACTTCGGCATCCTTGGCTATAGCCGTGACACCACGCCGAAACTGAGTAAGGAAGACGGCCTGATCGCCTTCACCGATGTGCATTCCTGCGGTACTGAAACCGCCGTATCGGTGCCTTGCATGTTCTCCAATATGGGGCGCAAGGACTACAACGCCAGCAAGGCAAAGAACGAAGAAGGCCTGCTGGATGTGCTCAAGCATGCGGGTATCGACGTGATCTGGCGTGACAACCAGTCAGGCTGCAAAGGTACATGCGATCGCGTCACCATTCAGGACGTCAGCAATCTGAAGGACCCGACGCTGTGCGCCAACAGCGAATGCCGCGACGAAATCCTGTTGCAAGGACTGCAACATTTCATCGATACCCTGGACAAGGACACGGTATTGGTATTGCACCAGATGGGCAGCCACGGTCCGGAGTACTTCAAGCGTTATCCGAAAGAGTTCGAACGCTTCACCCCGGTTTGCGAGAGTAATGCCCTGAACAATTGCAGTCGCGAAAGTATCGTCAACGGCTACGACAACACCTTGGTATATACCGACCATGTGCTGTCGACCTTGATCGATCTGTTGCGCAGTAATCAGGAAAAAGTGGATACCGCGATGCTGTATCTGTCGGACCACGGCGAGTCCCTGGGTGAATACAACTTGTTCCTCCACGGCACGCCTTACATGCTGGCACCGGAGCAGCAAAAGCATGTAGCCATGTTTGCCTGGTTCTCCGACAGCTATAAAAAGTCGTTTGCGGTAGATGCCCACTGCCTGCAACAGAGTCGTGAAAAACCCCTGAGCCAGGACAACCTGTTCCATTCGATGCTTGGGCTGCTGGAGGTCAACAGCAAGGTCTACAACCAGGATCTGGACATGTTTGCCGGATGTCGTGGTCCAGTGGCTGACGGCGTGTTGGCCAAAGATTGAGTGCTCCGATTTTGTTTCACGCGGCGGCCGCCGACCTGCGGCCAGTAGAACTTTTATCAAGAGCCATTGCACATGTCCGCTCAGCCCCCATCCGCCATAGAGCTTGAGATCGCCCGGCGCTACGACCAGGAGCACGCGCGCGTCTGCCTTCAGCCGCAAGCGCCGGGTCTGGCCGGGCGTCTGGCGCTCTGGCGTGAGGAGCGACTGGTGCGCAAGGCACTCAAGGTCGCCGGCGAGCCGGGGCTGATCCTCGACGTGGCCTGCGGTGTGGGGCGTTTCTGGTCGGCGCTGGCCGAACATGCCAATCGGGTGATTCTCGCGACGGATCCGTCCCAAGACATCCTCGATCATGCCCGCACACATCACCCGCAGAGTTTGTTGAAGCGGGTCAAGACCTTTCAAAGCTCCGCGTTCTCGATTGGCTTGTCGGAGAACGCGGTTGACTGCATTTTTTGCATGCAACTGTTTCAGCACCTCACCAACCCGGAACATCGTCTGGCGATGCTTGGCGAGTTTTACCGGGTCAGTCGCGATACGGTGATTGTCGCTGTGCGCCTCGACGGTCTTTTCAAGGCCGCGCGCTCGGGTGTGGAAGGGCCGTTGCCGAGCAAAGCCGAGGTGGAAAGCGAGTTCAGGAAGGCGGGTTTCCGTTTGCTCAGCCATCAGGACTTTTTCCCCGGTTGTGCGCGGATGCGGGTCTATGTGCTGGGTAAGACCAGCTAGCCCGACTTTGTCGGACTATTCTGTATGTCCCGCAGTAGTTTTCGCTAACGCTCTTGTTCAGTGGATGCGCGGAAATCGCCGGGGGCGATATATACTGCGCGCCATTCTTCAAGGGAGAGCCGTGTGGCCATCGATATTCACTGGATTCGCGACAACGATAGCCTCGGACGGTTGTGCACCGAGTGGCAGCAGTTGCCATTCGTTGCCCTCGACACCGAATTCATGCGGGTCGACACCTTCTACCCAATCGCCGGCCTGCTGCAGATCGGTGATGGCGTTCGCGCCTATCTGATCGACCCGCTGACCATCGACAACTGGCAGCCATTGGCCGCGTTGCTGGAAAACCCGGCGGTGGTCAAAGTTGTCCACGCGTGCAGCGAAGACCTCGAAGTCCTGCTACGCCTGACCGGCAGCCTGCCGGCGCCGCTGTTCGATACGCAATTGGCTGCCGCTTACCTGAACCTCGGTTTTTCCATGGGTTATTCGCGACTGGTGCAGGAAGTGCTCGGCATCGACCTGCCCAAGGGTGAAACCCGTTCCGACTGGCTGCAACGTCCGCTTTCCGAAACCCAGATCAGCTATGCCGCCGAAGATGCCGTGCATTTGGCTGAGGTCTTCGTAAAGCTGCGTCCAAAGCTGTCTGACGACAAATACGTCTGGGTCCTGGAAGACGGCGCCGAACTGGTGGCCAACCTGCGCCGCGAGATCGACCCGTACGAGGTCTATCGCGATGCCAAGCTGGCCTGGAAGCTGTCCCGCGCTCAACTCGCCGTTTTGCGTGAGCTCTGCGCCTGGCGTGAAAAGGAAGCCCGGGTCCGCGACCTGCCGCGCAACCGGATTATCCGCGAGCATTCGTTGTGGCCGCTGGCGCGTACGCAACCGGATAACCTCGGCGCCCTGGCGAAAATCGAAGACATGCACCCGCGTACCGTGCGTCAGGACGGCGAGTTTCTGCTTGATCTGATCAAGCGCTCTGGCAGTGTGTCGCCAGATCAATGGCCGCCAGCCGTGCCGGAGCCGTTGCCGGTGGACGCTGCCGTTCTACTCAAGCAGATGAAAGCCATCGGCCAGGCCGAAGCCGAGCGCCTGAACATCGCGCCGGAACTGATGCTGCGCAAGAAAACCCTGGAAGCGCTGCTCAAGAGCGGCTTCCCCAATGGTCCCTACCAATTGCCTGATTCGCTGCGTGGCTGGCGCCGCGAATTGATGGGCCAGGCGCTGCTCGACAGCCTGGCCACCGCCGGAGAACAGCCTTGAAACGTATTTGTTCCATCTACCGCAGCTCGAAGAGAAACGAAATGTACCTGTATGTGCTCAAGAGCGATGCTCTGGAGCGCGTGCCGGATCCCCTGATGGCAGCCTTCGGCAAGGCCATCCACGCGTTCGACCTGGTGCTGAGCCCCGAGCGCAAGTTGTCGCGCGAGGACATCACGGTCGTGCTGGAAAACCTCGAAAAACAGGGTTATCACCTGCAAATGCCACCTGCCGAAGACGAGTACATCGAGCACTTGCCGGAAGAATTGTTGCGTCGCAACGATCCGGTGTGAGCAGCAGACAGGCTCTGTTCAGAGTGGTTATGAAACACTCATTGATTTTTGCGATGGCAGCATCGACGGAGCACCGCTCTGTCGGCGGTCGTCTGCACCGTTTTTGAAAGGTTTGAAGCATGCGCGTCCTGATTGCTGAACACGACCACCCCGTGTACGCCCAACTGTTGCGCGAGGCGGCACCGGATCTGGAGGTGCTGACCAGCGGTGACTCCGCCGAACTGGCCAGCCAGGCCGCCGATTGTCCGGTGTGGCTCGGCCAGCCTGATTTGTTGGCAACCCTGTTACGCCAGGGCCATCAACCACAATGGCTGCAATCGACCTGGGCTGGCATTACGCCGCTGCTGGCCGATGGCTTGCCGCGGCACTATCGCCTGACGCGTGCAGTCGGCATCTTCGGCCAGGTCATGGCCGAGTACGTGCTCACGTATATGCTAGGTCACGAGCGTGAAGTACTGGCACGACTGGTCAGCCAGGTCGAGCGCAAGTGGGACAGTCGCCATGGCCAGAGCCTGGCGGGGCGCAAGGTGCTGATCGTCGGCACCGGTGATATCGGTCATAGTGTCGCGCAGTTCCTCGTGCCGTTCGGTGTCGAGTTGTATGGCGTTGCCAGCACGGCGCGGGAGCAGGCACCGTTTGTTGAGGTCGGTTCACTGGCGGATCTGCCGCGGCTGGTCGGTGAAGTCGATTACGTGGTCAATTTGCTGCCGAACACCGTGGAAACCCACGATATCTACGACGCGGCGCTGTTCAAGCAATTCAAACCGACCGGGTTGTTCATCAACGTTGGGCGCGGTGTGGCGGTGGTCGATGCGGATCTGGTGGAAGCCTTGAAGGAAGGGCATCTGGCGGGCGCGGTGATCGACGTGTGCCGTCAGGAGCCATTACCCCAGCGACATCCATTCTGGACGGCATGGGGCCTGCTGCTGACCGGCCACAGCTCGGCACCGACTTCGCCGTCGATGATGGTGAAGCTGTTTGTCGAAAACCTGCGCCTACAGGGTTATGTGTACACCTGTAGGAGCTGCCGCAGGCTGCGATCTTTTGCTGTTAGAGGGTGAAGTCACCTTCAGCCGCCAACTCACTCAACGGACGACGCGGGCTTGGTTCTTCGCGGGCTTGCAGGTAATCCGCCAGGCTCGCCTTGTCCCCCAGCTTACCCACCGCGACGGCCGCGTGCAGGGCGTAGCCTTCGGGAATGTTCAGCTCCTTGCGGGTCAGCTCCTGGTCGAAACCGGCCATGCCGTGGGTGTGCCAGCCGCTCAGGCTCGCTTGCAAGGCCAGATGGCCCCAGGCGGAACCGGTATCGAAGGTGTGCCACAGGGCCGGGGTTTCTTCGGTGGCGCCAGGCGCGGTGAAGGTGGTTTTCGAAATCACGATCACCAGGGCCGACGCATGTTGAGCCCAGCTGCGGTTGAATTCGTTCAGCAGGCCCAGGTAACGCTCCCAGTTCGGCGTGTCGCGACGTGCGTAAAGGAAACGCCAGGGTTGCGAGTTGTAGGCCGAGGGTGCCCAGCGGGCGGCTTCGAAGAAGCTCAGCAGGGTTTCCTCTGGAATCGTTTCGCCAGTGAAGGCGCGGGGCGACCAGCGATCGGTGAACTGGGGGTGAATGGCGTAATCGGCAACGCGTGGGTTGGCACTCATCAAGAGATTCCTGGCTACGTTTGAAAGTGGGAGCAACGCAAAACCCTACTTGGCAGCGCAAAAACTGACAAGCCCGTTCTACCGACAGTCGCCAATGCTTGGCCCAAGGGGCTATGGGCACTAGACTGGCGGCCTTTTCACCACCTGATGTCGATGCTCGAACCATGGCCGCCAAAGTAGAACCGTTCTGGATACGCAAAACCCTCGATCAACTCGATCAGGAGGAATGGGAGTCGCTGTGCGACGGTTGTGGACTGTGCTGCCTGCAAAAGCTTGAAGACGAAGACGACAACAGCGTTTATTACACACGCATCGCCTGCAAATTGCTGGACCTGAAAACCTGCCAGTGCACGGACTATCCTAACCGTCGTGACTCTGTGCCGGACTGTATCCAGCTCACGCCGGGCAAAGCCGACGAATTCAAATGGCTGCCACCGACCTGCGGCTATCGCCTGGTCAGCGAAGGCAAGGACCTGCCGTTGTGGCATCACTTGGTGTGCGGTGATCGCGATGCCGTGCATCACGAGCGGATTTCCCAGTCCGGGCGCATGCTCGCCGAAGGCAGCGTGCCGGAAGATGATTGGGAAGATCACCTGATTTTCCGCGCAGGCTGACAGCCGAACGTTTAACGTTTCACGAAGGAGTGTGTATGGCTGTGGGATGGCGGCAGGCGTGGGTCGTTGGATTACTGGTCGTGAATTCGCCCGTATGGGCAGCGAACAAGGTCAATCTGGATTATCACGTGCGCCTGTTGCCGCAGAGCGATCAGGCCGAAGTGCGTCTGACGCTCGCCCAGGGTTCGGCGGTGCGCAGCCTGGATTTCGACCTCGGCGACGGCAGCCACTACAGCGATTTCAAGGCCGACGGCCAATGGCAACTGATCTCCGGCAAAGCGGCGCGCGGTGTCTGGCGCCCGACTGCCGATAAGGCCAGCCTGACTTACCGCGTGAATATCAACCACGGGCGCAAGAGCGGCAGCTTCGACACGCGCATGACGCCAAACTGGGCATTGATGCGCGGCGACGATCTTGTGCCGGCTGCCAGACTCGATCAACAGGATGGCACCGAACTGGTTTCACGCCTTGAATTCGAGCTGCCTGGTGGCTGGAAAAGCGTTGAAACCGCCTGGCCACGGATTGGCCAGAACAAATTCCGTATCGACAACCCTTCCCGACTGTTCGACCGGCCCACGGGCTGGATGCTCGCCGGCCAGCTCGGCAGCCGCCGTACTCGTCTGGGCGAGACTGAAGTCACTGTCGCCTCGCCGCTGGGGCAGGGTATGCGTCGTATGGATGTGCTGACACTGCTGACCTTCGTCTGGCCGCAAGTGCAGGCACTGTATCCGCGACACCCCGGCAAACTGCTGATCGTCGGGGCCAATGATCCAATGTGGCGCGGCAGCCGGTCGGCGCACGAGTCGATCTATCTCAACAGTCACCTGCCGTTGGTCAGCGAAAGCGGCACCAGTGCCTTGGTCCGTGAATTGGCCCAGGTGTTCGGGCGGATCAACGGCACGCAGCGTAGTGACTGGATCAGCGAAGGCTTTGCCGAGTATTACGCCATCGAACTGGTGCGCCGGGCCGGCGGCATGAGCGATGAACGCTACGAGAACCTGCACGGCAAACTGGTCAAGAGCAGCCAGAAAGTCACCGCGCTGCGCGGTGATCAGATCACAGCGGTTCAGGTGGCCAGGGCGGTGGTGTTGCTGCAGGAACTGGATCGCGAGATTCGTCTGAAAACCCACAACAAGCGTTCGCTGGACGACGTGTTGCGCGGGGCGATGCGGCTGGGGGATATCGATACCCAGGCGTTTGTTCAACTCAGCGAGAGCGTGATCGGTGGGTCTTCAAAGGTACTGAGTACCGAGTTGATTCAGTGAGACCGTCATCGCGAGCAAGCTCGCTCCCACAATGATTGGGGGTGAGCACAAATGTTGTGAGCGCCACATAACCCTGTGGGAGCGAGCTTGCTCGCGATAGGGCCATCAGCCCCGCCGGATAAGCCTGATCAAACCCCGGCTTTCGGCGACTTCAGGGAATCATTGCCGGTCACGGTGGCGGTTTTGGTTGCCGCCTCGGCGTTGGCCTTCAACTGGCTCAGTTCTTCACCCGCCCGCTGGATTTTCGCCCGCACGTTGTTTATGTCCTGACGGCTTTTCTCCAGCAGGCTTTTCGCCGAGCTGTGGCCGGTAATACCGCGCGCCAGGGCCACGCCGCCGATGGCGACCTGGATCAGGCCAAAGATCCCGCCACGCCGCAGGCCCTTGCCCACCATCACCACGCCGCCGGCCAGGGAGCCGATGCGTTCCCAGCCCTGCACGTTTTGCTCGGAGGGGCTCTGGAACGGGGTGGATTCGATACGCTCGACGCGTTTGAGTTCGCTCATGGTCTGTCTCCAGGCTTCAGTGATCGATAGTCAAGCTGACCGCCAGGGCAGGCAGCTTGTTCAATCGGATGTGCGGCGATTCAGCGGAATTTTGGCCCGGAGCGGGTATTGAGCCCCTTGGACATGCGGTCATAGAGCACGACGTTGACCGTGGCGGCCAGGTTCATGCAACCGGTGGTCGGAATGTAGACCACGTCTTCACACCAGTCGCGAATCTCTTTATCCAGCGATCCGTCTTCCGGGCCGAAGATGTAGAGCGCGCGATCCGGGTGGGTGTATTCCGGCAACGGGCGCGCGCCGTCGACCAGTTCCACGGCGACGGGCACACAATTGAGAGGCAGGATTTTCTTCAGGTCGTCGATGCCGATCAGCGGGATGTCGTAGTGCACGCGCTTGGTATCGGTGACGAAGTCGGCGGCGCGCTCATAGCGCTTGCCGGTGTAGAACACCGATGCCACGCCATAACAGCCAGCGGCGCGCATCACCGAACCGACGTTCTCCGGTGATTTGGGGTTATACAAACCAATGCAGCTGTACCGTTTGTCTGCCACGAGCGGGGTGCCTTTCGGGAAAAAAGCGCGATTATACGGGGATTGGGCGGCAGCGGTCAGTTTGGAGATTGGCGGTGGCAGGGCTATTGCTATCGCGAGCAAGCTCGCTCCCACAGTTGACCGAGGTGTCCTGACGGACGCAGAACAATGTGGGAGCGAGCTTGCTCGCGATGAGGCCAGTTCAGGCACTGAAGATTATTAATCTTCTTTTTTCATCAACCCCGCCAACGCCGCAAACGGATTGTGCGTGGCTTTGGCGATTTTCGGCGTGCTCAGTGAGCCTTCGTCGAAATACTGCTGGTCGGTATACCGCGAGTGTTCGTTATCGTGGCAGTACAGGCACAACAACTCCCAGTTCGAGCCGTCCTGTGGGTTGTTGTCGTGGTTGTGGTCGCGGTGGTGCACGGTCAGTTCGCTCAGGCGCTTGCCGGAGAATTCGCGGGCGCAGCGGCCGCAGACGTGCGGGTACATCTTCAGGGCCTTGTCGCGGTAGCCCATTTCCTTGTCGCGCTGGTTGTCGGCGAGGATGCGATCCAGCTTCGAAGTGTTGGTCGGGGTGGACGAACTCATGGGTTCACCTTTGTAAAATGACTAATGACGGTATTAAGCGAAGTTTAGCTCAGCCCTTGAGCTTCTCGGCAATCCAGATGGTGTGGCGGGTGCCCTTGTTGCCATGGGCGAAGACCTGCACTTCCTCGGCCTTGAAGCCGGCTTTCTTCAGTTTGTCGGAAAATTGCCGGTCCGCGCTGGCCGACCACACGGCCAGCACGCCTTTTGGTCTCAGGGCCTTGGCGCAGGCGCTCAGGCCGCCGGCAGAGTACAGCCAGCTGTTGGCTTTCTGGGTCAGGCCTTCGGGGCCGTTGTCGACATCGAGCATGATGGCATCGAAGCCCTGGGGTTCGGCTTGCAGGACTTTGGCCACGTCTTCCATGCGAATCACCGTCCGCGGGTCGAGCAGCGGATTGCCTGCCTTCTCGCCCAGCGGTCCACGATTCCACTCAACGACACCGGGGACCAGTTCGGCGACCACCACTTCGGCAGTCTTGCCCAAGTGCTTGAGCGCCGAAGCGAGGGTGAAGCCCATGCCCAGGCCGCCGATGAGCACCCGTGAATTCGGTCGACCGGCGACCTTGCGACACGGGATCTCGGCCAGAGCATCTTCGGAGCCGTGCATGCGCGTGTTCATCAATTGTCCGCCGTCGCCGCCCTGGATCTTGATGACGAAATCCTCGCCGTATTCGAACAGGCACAGGGCACCGCCGTTTTCAGGAATGGGGGTGGTGTCCAGCAGAACGAAACGTTTCATGGGGCTCACTTGAAGAAAATTGGCAGAACACGGGAGGGCAAACAGACACGGTTGGGAGTAGCCTGTTTATGACGACAAGGTCAACGGAGCCATTGATGAAGCGCACCATTCTAACGGTCATTGCCCTGGCCGCGCTCACGATAACTGCAGTGCAGGCTCAACAGCTGCAATCGATTCCCGTCAGCCCCGCGCCGATACCCGGTTCGCCCGGCACCGCGACGCCCACGCCGTACCCGCAGATCAGCCCGGCGCCTTTGCCTAAAGTCGGCCCTGGCAGTAGCGGTCCGCCGTTGGTGCCGATTGAAATGCCGAGCCCGCCGACCAAGGACCAGCCGATACCGGGCCTGGAGCCCAATCCGCCGAAACCCAAGTCGCCGGGCGGCTAGACCTGCTGCGAAAGCAGTTGGCCGTCGGCCATGCGCAGGCGTTTGGACAGGGACACGGCGAGGGCGCGGATGATCTTGGCGGCGATTTTCGGTGCGTCGTTGAGCATCTTTTCCAGCGAGTCCTTGCCCAGGTTGAGCAACTGGCAGTTGCTTGCGGCCACGCAACTGGCCGAGCGCCGTTCGCCGTCGAGCACGGCCATTTCGCCGAACGAGCGGCCGCTGCGCAACGTGGCGATGGTGACGCGTTGCCCGTCAGCGGTGGTTTTCTGCACCGCCACCTGACCGGTGTGGATGATGCACATGAAACTGCCGGCATCGCCCTCCTGGAAGATCTCCTCGCCCTGGGCAATAGTGCTGATACTGAAGTAGCCCGAAGCTGCGGCGAAGTCCGCCGGCAGCAGTTGATTGAACAGGCCGCAATCCATCAGCCAGTCGCGAATTTCGTTGTTCAGAAAGGTTGGTTCAGACATGTCGTCACGGTCTTTTTTGTGTGTTACTGACTCGAATTTGAATTCGCCGCCAATCCCCTGTGGTGTATCGGCTGACGGTGTGCGCAATTAAGACTGGCACACCGCGCCAGGTTCCTCAGGCAATGCCCAAAACCTTGAACAAAAATGCATATTCGAGTGCTACGTCACGCAATCCCTGATATCGACCGCTCATCCCACCATGCCCGGCACCCAGTTCAGTTTTGAGCAGCAGGGGATTGCTGTCGGTCTTGGTCGCGCGCAATTTCGCCACCCACTTGGCCGCTTCCCAATATTGCACGCGGCTGTCGTTGTAACCGGCGATCACCAGGGTCGCCGGATAAGCTTGCGCGGTGACGTTTTCGTATGGGGCGTAGGCCTTGATCCGATCATGGACGTCGGGTTCTTCAGGGTTGCCCCACTCGTCGTATTCCGTGACGGTCAATGGCAGCTCAGGGTCGAGCATGGTGTTGAGTACGTCGACGAACGGTACTTCGGCGATGGCGGCGCCAAACAGCTCCGGCCGTTGATTGAGCACCGCGCCGATCAGCAAGCCACCGGCGCTGCCGCCACTGATCGCCAACTGCGGTGCAGTGGTGAAGCCTTGGGCGATCAGGTGTTCGGCGCAGGCGATAAAGTCGCTGAAGGTGTTGTGCTTGTGCTCCTGCTTGCCGGCGCGATACCAGGCTTCCCCCAGTTCGCCGCCGCCACGCACATGGGCAATGGCAAACGCCATGCCGCGATCCAGCAGGCTCAGGCGCGCATGGGAAAACCACGGGTCGAGGCTTTCGCCATAGGCGCCATAGCCGTAGAGATACAGCGGCACGGGTTTGCCCAGGTCTGCGCGTTTGATCACCAGGCTGATGGGCACTTGCGTGCCGTCTGGCGCGGTAGCCCACAGGCGTTGGCTGACGTAAGTATCGGCATCGAACGGGCCGAGCACCGGGGTTTGCTTGAGCACTTTTTGCTCGCCGGTCGCCAGTTCAAGCTGGCGGATTTGCGTCGGACGGTTCAACGCTTCGTAGCGCAGGCGTATCCGGTCGCTTTCGAACTCCAGGCTGTTTTGCACGTGCAGGCTGTAGGCTGCATCCGGCAATTGCACGCGATAGGGCGCCAGGCCATGCGGGTGAACTTCAATGACCGGCAAGCCGCCAACCCGCAGGCTCAGGGTCATGGCCCCGGTGTTCAGGCTGATGCCGTCGATCATCACTGTGTCGCTGTGGGGGATCAGGTTCTGCCAGTCGGCTTCGGTGGGCGCGGCGCCGGTATCGACAGCGGTGTACAAGGCGAAATTGATGCCGTCACGGTTGCTGCGAATGAACCAGGTCCATTGACCGTCGAGTACGCCGTGGTCGACGTCGTACTCATGCTCCTCGACCCGTGGCGCGATGCAGGTAAAGGCTTGCTGCGGCTGGTTGGCGTCGAGGACCCAGGCTTCGCTGGTGGTCTTGCTGCCCACGGACAGCAGCAATTGCTGCTCGGAGCTTGAACGGTAGCAATGCATGAAGAAGCGACCGTCCGGCTCATGGAACACTTCTTCGGCCGCCGTGCCGTCCAGTCGATAGCGATACAGCTTGTGCGGGCGATGGGTGTCGTCCAGTTCACCAAAGAACAGTGTCAGGCTGTCGTTGGCCCAGGTCATGCTGCCGTCGCAGTCCTGGAACTCCAGCTCGCTGACGCGGCCGTCGGACAATTCCTTCACGAACAGCGTGTAAATCTCCTCGCCGCTGGAATCGATGCTGTAGGCCAGGCGCTGATGGTCCGGGCTGATGCTGAACGCCCCCAGGGAAAAGAAGCCGCCTTTGGCCAGTTCATTGGGGTCGAGCAGCAGTTGTTCGCGGCTTTCGTCGAGGGTCAGGCTGTCATCGGCCGGACGCGGGCAGCGGTAGTGCCGGGCGTACTCATCGCCCGCCGTGGTGCGGGTGTAGTACAGATACGGTCCCCACGGTGAGGGCAGGGACAAATCGGTCTCGAGAATCCGCCCCTTGATCTCTTCGAACAGGGTTTCGCGCAGTCCGGCCTGGTCGGCGGTTTGCGCTTCCTGATAGCTGTTT
Source organism: Pseudomonas sp. P1_F7 (assembly GCF_056405655.1). Lineage (NCBI taxonomy): Bacteria > Pseudomonadati > Pseudomonadota > Gammaproteobacteria > Pseudomonadales > Pseudomonadaceae > Pseudomonas > Pseudomonas sp. P1_F7. The sequence continues at coordinate 61,150 of NZ_JBFUBR010000028.1, read as the reverse complement.
TCGGCTTTCAGGTAGTCGAGCACTGCCTTGGTGTCGCGCTCTTGCAGCCAGGCATACGGGTCGGAGCCATCAGCCATGTGGGCAATCGGAGCGTCGTGAATGTTGGTGGATAGGGGCATGGAAAACTCTCGAACTCTGTACGAAATAGGTTTGAAACCTGTGGGAGCGAGCTTGCTCGCGATGAGGCCATTACATCCAATATCAATGTTGACAGTCAGTCCGCCATCGCGAGCAAGCTCGCTCCCACAGGTCCTGTGTCTTGACCTACTGCCATTGGGCAAGCCTGATGGGCGAAAAGCCGTTATCATAAGCGCCTCTTTGCCTGCCTTGCCATGGACACCATGACCGAGAACGACTATCTGATCGCTTGGGGCCTCTACGCCTTCGCCGCTTTGGGCTGCCTGTTGGTGTGGATGCGCTTGACCCGCTGGATGTGGCGTTGGCTACGTGAGCCGTTGCGGCTGGCGATGGCCGTGCTGTTGTTCAGCCCGACCATCATCGACCCGGTCAAGGACAAAGTCGCACCGGCCGTCGCCATTACCGCGCTCGACCTGCTGTTCAAGGTCGGCAACAACGCCTGGCGGGCGATTTCCGATCTGTTCATGTACGGCATGATCGCGTTCGGCTTCTATCTGGTGCTGGTGGCGATCCGTTTCCCCATCGAACGCGCCTCCAACGCCCGTAAGGAACAGGCTGCCGCCGCCAAAGCCGCCGTTCGCGCCGAAGAACCCGAAGACGATCAACCGTTCGGCGGTGCCGGCGATGATCGCTACGGTCGTCCTCCGGTGCCGAGCAATCCTCAGCGGATGCGAGTCGAACCCCGTCTGTAACCTTGCCCCTGCGATTGAGCGAGAGTCCGAGCATGTGTGAGTTATTGGGCATGAGCGCCAATGTCCCGACCGATATCGTGTTCAGCTTTACCGGGCTGATGCAGCGCGGTGGTCGCACCGGTCCACACCGCGATGGCTGGGGCATTGCCTTCTATGAAGGCCGTGGGCTGCGGCTGTTCCAGGACCCGGCGGCAAGCTGCGAGTCGGAAGTCGCGAACCTGGTGCAGCGCTATCCGATCAAGAGCGAAGTGGTGATCGGGCACATCCGCCAGGCCAACGTCGGCAAGGTCTGCCTGTCCAACACGCATCCGTTCGTCCGTGAGCTGTGGGGGCGCAACTGGTGTTTCGCCCATAACGGCCAGTTGGCGGATTTTCAGCCAGCAGCCAGTTTCTATCGTCCCGTGGGTGATACCGACAGCGAAGCGGCGTTCTGCGATTTGCTCAACCGTGTGCGTGCGGCGTTCCCCGAACCGGTCGAGGTCGAAGCGTTGCTGCCGGATCTGGTGGCCGCTTGCGCCGAGTACCGCAGCAAAGGCGTGTTCAACTGTCTGCTCAGCGACGGCGACTGGCTGTTCTGCTATTGCTCGACCAAATTGGCGCAAATCACCCGTCGCGCACCGTTTGGCCCGGCGCGCTTGAAGGATGTCGACGTGATCGTCGACTTTCAGGCCGAAACCACACCTAACGATGTGGTCACCGTCATTGCCACCGAACCCCTGACCGAAAACGAAACCTGGACCCGTTACGAACCGGGTCAATGGAGCCTGTGGCGGCGCGGCGAATGCGTCAGCCAGGGCCAGACCTCATAAGGATTCAACCCCCATGTTGCTCAGTTATCTACGGCTGGTGTTGTTTGCGGCGGGCCTGTTGATCGGTGTCCAGGTGCCGGGCTTCATCAATGATTACGCCAAGCGGGTCGAGGCGCATCTGATCGAGGCGCAAGCCGGGTTGAGCGGGTTCCAGAACACCGCCAATCAGTTCTTCAAGGGTGACATGCAAGCCCTGGTGGCCCACTACCGGGCCAGCGAAGACCCGATCTTTCGCAGCGATGCCGACAGCCTGAGCAACCTGCTGACCCGTCAACTGGCGTTGGATAAACAGTTCCAGGCGATGCAGGGGCCGTGGTACATCCGCTTCCTGCAAGTGGTGCTGGCCGCTGATCCGGACATCCGCAAGGAAACCTGGAATGGCTACAGCTACCAGATCCTGTTGACGCCCGAAGCGATGGTCTGGGGCATGGGCGGCGCGTTGCTGCTGTCGTTTGGTCTCGAATGCCTGTTCCGTCTGATCGACTGGGTGGTGTTGGGTGGCAAGCGTCTGCGCCAGAGCCGGCCGATCGAAGAGCGGGATTTACGCGGCTTGTAACACTGGCGAACGGCAAGGAGCCGGCAAGCCGGCTCCTTGCTTGATTACCAATCAATCGAATAGGTCATGCTCAAGGTGCGGCCTTCGGCGTTGGGGAATGGCGCTCTGGCGTTGGCCTGGGCGAACAGGTTGACGTACGTGCGGTTGGTCAGGTTGTACACCCCGCCTTCCAGACGACCGACCGGCAAGTACACGGAGCCGAGCAGGTCCACCAGCGTATAGCCTTCAATGTCGCGCCCGTTGTTGTCCTTGGCGGCAGCGTCGTAACTGGACAGGTGCATGCCTTGCAGACGCAGGGTGTAGTCGTCTTCGGTGTAGCCGACGAACAGCGTGGTTTTGGCCGGTGAAATGCGTGTCGCCGGCAGATCGATCCATTTCCCGTTCTGCTCGGTCTCGCCTTTGGCCCAGGCATAGGTGCCACCCACCGACCAGTGATCGGTCGCGAGGTAGGTCAGGCTGTTTTCGATGCCGCGAACCCGCTCCTTCTGGTTGATCAGGCGCAAGACACGGTTATTGGCATCGTAGAACTGGGTCACGTCCGAGGTGTTTTCATAGACGGTGACGTCGGCCTGCCACCGGTCCCAGTCACCGCGCCAGCCCAGCTCGTAGCTGTCGACCTTGATGGCCTGGGCGTTGAGGCTCTGGATGTCGAAGGTGCTGTTCACGTCACGCAAGAAGCGCTGGATGTCCGGCAGCGAAAACCCCTGGCTGTAATTGGCGAAGACGTCCTGATGTTCACTCAGGTGATAGACCGCGCCCAGGTTATAGAGCGTGGCGTCGTATTTGAGGGTGTCGCCGGGCAGGACGGCACGTACGCCGGTCTGGACGATCTGACCGTAGGCGATGCTGTCGGAGACCTCGCTTTCGATCCATTCGCGGCGCACACCGCCACGCAAGGTCCAGTCTCCGATGTCCCAGGACATCTGCCCGAACAGCGCCTTGGTGGTGGTTTCGATATCCGGGCCCATCTCGTAAGTGGTGCCGGTCTTGGTGTAGGTCAGCCCTTTGAGGGTGTACTGGTCACCGCGCTGGCGGGAGCGTTCGTGATCATAGTCGGCGCCCCAGACCAGGTTACCCGTGGCGCTGCCGATGGCCGGCAACGGCGTGTCGATGGCGGCACGCAGGCCGTAGACATCCTGCACGCTGTTGTTGTCGGCGATCCCGGCCTTGCCCCGTGACAGGTCCGGGAAGAACAGCGCGTCGGCCCGGCGCCAGTAACTTTCCAGTTGCAGGCCCTGGCCGTAGAAGTCGTTGTCGGTGTAGTTGAGGTTGGCCGCCTGGTTATGGGTGTAGGGCTGGTCGTCGAGTTTCAGTCCTTTGACCGCCACGGCCTCTTGCAGGTTTTTCGGGTCTTTTGTGTAGTCAGTGTCCTGCTGGTCCTTGTAGTCCTGCAGCGACAGGCTGAGTTTTTTATCGGCATCCAGTTCGTAACCGAAACGACCTTGCAGGTCATAGGTGTCGGTGTCCATGTTGCTGCCCTGGGATGTGTCCTGAGGGATGCGATTGCCGTTGCCGTCGTACTGATCGTTGCGCTGGGTCAGGTCGGCGGACACGTACCAGTCCAGGGCATCCTTGCGTCCGGTCGCACTCTGAAAGGCCTCGTAGGCGAAACCCTTGCTGTTGAGGTTATTGCCGGTGGTCAGGCCCAGTTTGCTGCTGTAGGCAAGGTCCTGACCCTGATTGCGCTTGGTGATGATGTTGATGATGCCGCCCGAAGCACCGGCACCATAGATGCTGCTGGCGCCGGAAACCACCTCGATGCGCTCGATACTGGCCGGTGCGATGCTGTTGAGTTGGCGGAAGTTGTCCCGCGTGGCGTTCTGCGACACGCCGTCGATCAACACCAGCATGTTGCGCCCGCGCAGGGTCTGGCCGAAGTTGCTCATCCCGCCGCTGGACGGCGCCAGGCCGGGAACCAGTTGCCCCAGGATGTCGGAAACCCGACGCCCGGCGCCACTCTGTTGGCGGATCTGCTGTTCGTCGATCACCTGGACCGAGCCTGGAATCGAGGCAATGGTCGCTTCGCTGCGAGTCGCGGAAACGACAGTGGCTTGCATGTTCAATGTGCCGGGTTGCTGGTCGGTGTCCTCGGCCCAGGTCTGGGCGCTGACGGAGCCGAGCAACGGAATCAACAGGGAAAGTTTGGTTCGGGTCATGAGGTGGTCTTTTTTTTAGTCGTGACAAGTGTGGGTAGACAAGATTGTGGGGGCTGGCGCGAAGGAGAATGAGCGCACCCAGCGGATCCCGATGGCGGCCAGAGCAACCGGCTGACGAGAAACCCCAGCCATTCGTTAGCCAGTGCCGTGGCCGCCAGCGTCAGGGCGCAGAGCCAGGCAACGCCCTCGATGAGGCGCAAGGTGTAAACAGGATCAGGCGTTGGAGGCAGCGCCGCGCGGCGCGCTCCAGGGCATTGCTCAAATGATCGAGGGTGATGCGGCGGGAATGGAAGGCCGGAGTGCCGAGAGCTTGGCTCCAGTGTGAGAGCAGTTGCTGCTGTCTTTGCGTGAAAGCGCGCATCAAGTCCGATTCCTTCTGGACAGTGGTTTAACTGAATGCGCGCAGAGAATACATTTTCAAAATATTAATGCAAATGATAGTAATTGCTTCTTGTGATATGGAAAGCTCCTTTTCAGAGGCTGGCCAGGGGTTTGCTCAAGACCATGTAGCGCTCTCCCACCTTCCGCGCATACTCCTCCAGCACCTGCTGACACAACGCCACAATCTCCTCGACCCACTCAACGCCTACCCGCCACGACACCACCACCTGCAAGTCGGGTGGTCGCTGATCGATGTCCAGCAGGGTCAACTCCCCCCGTGCCAGCTCTTCGGCCACCAGCACCGGCGGCAACGCGCCGATGCCAAAGCCATCGCGCAGCAGCCGGGTAATTGCCGACACCGAGTTCACGCAGTTCAGACGTGGCGCCGTTACGCCATTGGCCTGCATCAGGGCGAGCACTTGCTGATGCGGGTGAGAGTTTTTCGAGTAGGTAATGATCCGCTCTTTCGCCAGGTCGGCGACGCCTGAATACTCACGGTTGTACAGGGAATTGCTGGCGACAATCCAGCCCATGGGGTGGCTGGCCAGTTCCAGGCTGCGCACGCTTTCCTGGCGCAGCAGGTCGGTTTGCAGGATCACGTCGAGAAAGCCTTTTTGCAGCTGATCGCAGAGGTTGAGCGAGGTATCGGCCACCAGTTCGATTTCCACCAGCGGGTAGTGATCGGTCATCTGCGCCACCAACGGGCTTAGCCAGGTATGGATCACCGTGTCCATCACGCCGATGCGCACCCGTCCGGCCTTGCTCGAGCGGGTCTCGATCGACTGCTTGAGTGCTTGCATGGTGTCCATCATCTGCTCGGCGTAATCGAGCACTTTCAGGCCTTCGGGCGTCAGGCTCACGCCGCGTGAGTCCCGCAGAAACAGCTTTACCCCGAGCTCGCCTTCAAGCACTGCGATGCGGCTGGAAATCGAGGCCTGAGTGGTGAAGAGCTTGTCGGCGGTCAGGCGAAAACTCTTGAGTCGGGCGACCCAGACGAAGGTCTCGAGAAACTTCAGGTTCATGGGATAAAGATTTCTTATGTCTAAGGCGGGTTTTTATTAGTTGGACGCAGCAGGGGCGCGCGTCCAAGAATCGACGCATCCGGTTCCCACGATAGGCGTCGTCGGGGCTCAGAACAATACCAATAAAATCAGCGCGGAGATTTGCCATGAGTGCGCCCGACACCACCGCCATTCCGAAAGCCTCGGCCCGCCCGGGACCTTTTGACTGGTATCGCAACATCAATCAGCAGGAACGCCGCACCTTCTGGAGCTGCAAGATCGGCTATGGCCTGGACGGCATGGACACCCAGATGCTCAGCTTCGTGGTGCCGACCCTGATTGCCATGTGGGGCATCACCACCGGCCAGGCCGGGCTGATCCATACCAGTACCCTGATCGCGTCGGCCATCGGTGGCTGGGTGGCGGGGATTCTCTCCGATCGCATCGGTCGTGTGCGCACCCTGCAACTGACCGTGTTGTGGTTTGCCTTCTTCACCTTCCTCTGTGGCTTTGCCCAGAGCTACGAGCAACTGCTGATTGCACGGACCCTGATGGGCTTCGGTTTCGGTGGCGAGTGGACGGCCGGCGCGGTGCTGATCGGCGAAGTGATTCGCGCCCAGGACCGCGGCAAGGCAGTGGGTATGGTGCAATCCGGCTGGGCGCTGGGTTGGGGGCTGACCGCAATTCTGTATGCGCTGCTGTTCTCGGTATTGCCACCGGAAGACGCCTGGCGCGCACTGTTCATCCTCGGCATCGTGCCGGCGATTTTCGTGATTTTTGTCCGTCGTCTGGTCAAGGACCCGGAAATCTATCGTGAAGCCAAAGCGAAACAGGAGCCGAGCAACCCGTCGAAGTTCTACGAGATCTTTGCCCCCGGCATGCTCTTCACCACGATTCGCGCTTCGTTGCTGACCACCGGCGCGCTGGGCGGCTACTACGCGATCACGTCCTGGCTACCGACTTTTCTGAAGAATGAGCGCGGTTTGAGCGTACTCAATACCAGCGGTTATCTGGCGATGGTGATCATCGGGTCCTACGTCGGTTACGTCATCAGCGCTTATTTGACCGACATCCTCGGACGTAAAAAGAACTTCATCCTGTTCGCCGTGGGCTCGTTCACCATTGTATTGCTGTACACCCAACTGCCGGTCAGCAACGGCGTGATGCTGTGGCTGGGCTTCCCGCTGGGCTTCTTCGCCTCGGGGATTTTCAGTGGCATGGGTGCATTCCTGACCGAGTTGTTCCCCACGCGCATTCGCGGTTCGGGCCAGGGTTTTTGCTACAACATCGGCCGGGCGCTGGCGGCGTTGTTCCCGCTGCTGATCGGCCTGCTCAGCCAGACCGTGCCGCTGAGTGTGGGCATTGGTGCCTTTGCGGCGGTTTCCTACGGCGTGGTGATCCTCGCGGCCCTGAGCCTGCCGGAAACCCGTGGCAAGCAACTCGACGCCCAGTAACTGATAACCTGCGGGCCTGTCTTACAGATATGTCCCGCAGCTAAAAAGAATAAAGCCTACAGGAGTGTTCAGCGTGAGCCGCCTGCTATTGAACTGCGACATCGGCGAGAGTTTCGGCAACTGGACCATGGGTCTGGACGCAGAAATCATGCCCTTCATCGATTGCGCCAACATCGCCTGCGGTTTTCACGCCGGCGACCCGAGCATCATGCGCAAGACCGTCAGCCTGGCCCTCAGCCACGGTGTGCAAGTTGGCGCGCATCCGGCCTACCAGGATCTGGTGGGCTTCGGCCGCCGCTCCATGGCGTATGCCACCCAGGAACTGCAAGACATTCTGCATTACCAGATCGGCGCCCTCGACGGCATCTGCCGGGCCCAGGGCGGCCGGGTCAGTTACGTCAAACCCCATGGCGCGATGTACAACGACATGATGGTCAACCCGGCCCAGTTACGTGCCGTGCTGCAAGCGGTGGCGTCCTATGACCGCAACCTGCCGCTGATGTTAATGGCAACCCGCGACAACAGCGCCGCCCAGCAACTGGGCGATGAATATGGCGTGACGCTGTGGTTCGAGGCTTTTGCCGATCGTGCTTACGACAGCGCCGGCAGGCTGGTGTCGCGACAACTGCCGGGAGCGGTGCATCACGACCCGGAAAAAATCATCGAGCAGGCGCTGACCATTGCCCGTGGCGATCACCTCACCGCCAGCGACGGCAGCGCCCTGCATTTGCAGGCCAACACCCTCTGCGTGCACGGCGACAACGCCAGTTCGGTCGCTGCCGTGCAACGCATCCGTGAAGCCTTGAACCGGCAGAGCGCGTCATGAAGTTGCGGGTAGAAGTGGTGGCGCTGGATTGCCTGATGGTGCGTTTGTTCGATGAAATTGCCGAAACCAACATGCCGTGGATGCTGGCGGCCAGTGAAAGTCTGCGCACGGCGTTCGCCGGGCATCTGATCGATCTGGTGCCGTCCTACACCACCTTGATGGTGCATTACGACTTGACCGCACTGAGTCCCGCCCAGGCCCGGGAATTGATCGCCCAGGCGCTGATCGATCTGTCGCCCAATGCGCGTACCCGCGGTACCTGTCATGTGTTGCCGGTATGGTACGACTTGAGCGTCGGACCGGAATTGAGCCTGTTATCGCAACGCAGCGGCTTGGCGGTGGAGGAGGTGATCCGTCGTCACTGCGAGCGTGAATATCAGGTGTTCGCCCTGGGCTTTGCGCCGGGCTTCGCCTTCATGGGGCTGGTGGAAGAGGTGCTCGCCGCGCCGCGTCTGAACACTCCACGCAAGAAAGTCGCCGCCGGCAGTGTCGGCATCGCCGAACGGCAGACGGCGGCCTACCCGGTGGTGTCGCCTGGAGGCTGGAACCTGATTGGCCGCACACCGACCAAATTGTTCGATCGTAACCGTGACGGCTACAGCCTGATGCAACCCGGTGACACCGTACGGTTCGAATCGGTCGGCCATGCCGAATTCATTAACCTGGGCGGTGACGATACGCCACTGGAGGCCCAGGCATGAGCCGTCTGACGATTGACGCGAGTACGCCGCTGTGCCTGTTGCAGGACGCCGGTCGTTTCGGCGTGCGGCATCTGGGCGTGACCCAGGGCGGGGCGGCCGATTGGCGTTCGATGTCCTGGGCCAACTGGCTGTTGGGCAACGGACTGGATGTGCCGGTGATCGAAATCACCCTCGGCGGGTTCACCATTGTGGCCGAGGAGGAGTGCGTGCTGGCCTTGGCCGGAGCGGATCTTGGTGCGCAGGTGGACGGCGAGGCGCTGGCACCGTGGCGTAGTTTCAGGCTGCACAAAGGTCAGCGTCTGCAATTCACCCGGCCGTTGCTCGGCGCCCGCGCCTATCTGGCGGCGCCGGGTGGGTTTGATGCACCGAAAGTATTGGGCAGTAGCGCGACGGTGGTCCGCGAGGAACTCGGCGGCCTGGACGGAATGGGTCATGCGCTGGGTAAAGGCGCGTCATTGAGCTATTCGGGCAACTCGGTGATGTTGCTGCGCGAAATGACCGCAGACCAGCGGCCGGACCTGAACCTTGATACTCCGTTGGATCTGGTCCTCGGTGCACAGATCGGTGAGTTCAGCGGGCAGAGCCTGTTCGATGCATTCAACAGCACGTGGAGCCTCGACAGTCGTGCCGACCGCATGGGCATTCGCCTGTTGGGTACGGCGCTGCAGTACCAGGGCAAACCGATGATTTCCGAAGGCATTCCGTTGGGGGCCGTCCAGGTGCCGCCGGACGGGCAGCCGATTGTGTTGCTTAATGATCGGCAGACCATTGGCGGTTATCCGCGATTGGGAGCGTTGACGCCGTTGGCGCTGGCACGGCTGGCGCAATGCCTGCCGGGGGCGCAGGTGCGGTTGCGGCCGGTGGTGCAGGATGTCGCCCATCGTGAGCATGTCGAGTATTTGCAGCTATTTTTGAACAGCTAAAAGCATCGCGAGCAAGCTCGCTCCCACAGGGTAGGAGTCGTTCACAAAACTTGTGAACAGCACCAAACCAATGTGGGAGCGAGCTTGCTCGCGATGGCGTCAGACCAGGCAACCGAATTACTTGGACAAAAACCGCATCCCTTCCTCCAACCCGCGAAGGGTCAGCGGATACATCTGGTCCTCGATCAAATCCCGCACGATGTTGGTCGAAGAGGTATAGCCCCAGGTGTCCTTCGGATACGGGTTGATCCAGATGAGCTTCTTGTACTTCTCCTTGAACCGCTGCATCCACACGTAACCGGCTTCTTCGTTCCAGTGTTCGACGCTGCCGCCCGCCTGGGTGATTTCATAGGGCGCCATGGCGGCGTCACCGATGAAGATCACTTTGTAGTCGGCACCGTACTTGTGCAGCAGGTCCATGGTCGAGGTGCGCTCGGAGGTGCGGCGCATGTTGTTCTTCCACACCGATTCATAAATGAAGTTGTGGAAGTAGAAGTACTCCAGATGCTTGAACTCGGTCTTGCAGGCCGAGAACAGCTCTTCGCAGATCTTCACGTGGGCGTCCATCGAACCGCCGATGTCGAACAGCAGCAACAGCTTTACCGTGTTGCGCCGTTCCGGCCGCATCTGGATGTTCAGCAGGCCGGCATCCTTGGCGGTGTGATCGATGGTGCCGTCGATGTCCAGCTCTTCCGCCGCGCCCTGTCGGGCAAACTTGCGCAGACGACGCAGGGCGACCTTGATATTGCGGGTGCCCAGCTCGACCGAATCGTCGAGGTTCTTGTATTCGCGCTGGTCCCAGACCTTGGCGGCCTTGCCTTGGCGCTTGCCGGCGTCGCCGACCCGAATGCCTTCCGGGTTGAAACCGCCGGAACCGAACGGGCTGGTACCACCGGTACCGATCCACTTGTTGCCACCGGCGTGGCGTTCCTTCTGTTCCTCGAGGCGTTTCTTGAACTCTTCGATCAGCTTGTCCAGGCCGCCAAGGGACTGGATCGCCGCCCGCTCTTCATCGGTCAGCGAACGCTCGAATTCCTTGCGCAGCCAGTCTTCGGGGATCAATGCCTGAAGATGATCGTCGAGCTTTTCCAGGCCATTGAAGTAGGCACCGAACGCACGGTCGAACTTGTCGAAATGCTTTTCGTCCTTCACCAGGATCGCCCGGGACAAGTAATAAAACTCGTCCATGTCGGCGAAGGTCACGCGCTGTTTCAGCGCGTTGATCAGGTCCAGCAGCTCGCGCACCGAGACCGGTACCTTGGCTGCGCGCATTTCATTGAACAGGTTGAGCAGCATGGCATCAGCCTCTTAGCGGGTGCCGCGACGGCTCATGAACGCCAGACGCTCCAGCAGTTGCACGTCCTGTTCGTTTTTCACCAGCGCGCCGGCCAGCGGTGGGATGGCCTTGGTCGGATCGCGCTCGCGCAGCACCGCTTCGCCGATGTTGTCGGCCATCAGCAGCTTCAGCCAGTCCACCAGCTCGGAGGTCGAAGGCTTCTTCTTCAGGCCCGGCACCTTGCGCACGTCGAAGAACACGTCCAGCGCTTCGCTGACCAGGTCTTTCTTGATGTCCGGGTAGTGCACGTCGACGATCCGCTGCATCGTCACGCGGTCGGGGAAGGCGATGTAGTGGAAGAAGCAGCGGCGCAGGAAGGCGTCCGGCAGCTCTTTCTCGTTGTTGGAGGTAATGATGATGATCGGGCGCTTCTTGGCCTTGATGGTCTCGTCGATCTCGTAAACGTAGAACTCCATCTTGTCGAGTTCTTGCAGCAGGTCGTTGGGGAATTCGATGTCGGCCTTGTCGATTTCGTCGATCAGCAGGATCACCCGTTCTTCGGATTCGAAGGCTTCCCAGAGCTTGCCCTTTTTCAAGTAGTTGCGAACGTCGTGGACCTTTTCCGTGCCAAGCTGAGAATCGCGCAGGCGGCTGACCGCGTCGTACTCATAGAGGCCTTGATGGGCCTTGGTGGTGGATTTGATGTGCCAGGTGATCAGCTTGGCGCCAAAGGATTCGGCCAGTTGCTCGGCGAGCATGGTCTTGCCGGTGCCCGGTTCGCCCTTGACCAGCAACGGCCGTTCCAGGGTGATGGCGGCGTTGACCGCCAGCTTCAGGTCATCGGTGGCGACGTAGGCCTGGGTGCCTTCGAACTTCATCTGCTAATCCTCGAACGGTAACGCCGACCTGAACGAGGCAGGGCGGGGGCGCAATAAAATGGTCAGCCCCGACTATAACGCGGTGCCCGGTCGACTGTGAACGCAGACGGCTTATTCAGTCTCTGAATGGGGCGTCACATCTTGACTCGGTCTCGGCTGCTGGCCAGTATTGAGCTATCGCCATTTTGGCGATAGCTTGCCGGGCATGTCTACTAAATACCGATTTCGCGACACATACCGCATTCAATTGCGCGAGAAGGATCATCCGCCGCCTCATGTCCACCTGACCGGTGGCGGCCTGGACGTCATGCTCAGCCTGGAAACCGTCGAGGTGATGGTAGGCCGGGCTCCGCCCCTGATCATCAGGGAAGCACTGGATTGGGTCAGGGCGCCATCAGGCGCAACTGCTCGAGGACTGGAAACGATGTTACCCATGAAACGACCACGACTGCTGGCCGTACAGGCACTACCGGAGTATCGCCTGGCATTGACCTTTATTGACGGTCAGCAACTGACTCTCGACCTGAGCCGGGATTTGCTGGCCTTTCCAGGCTTGCAACCATTGCAGGGACGCGCTTTCGATGGCGCGGCTCTGGGTGATGATGGCTGGTGCGTCGAGTGGTCTGAGCAGGACATCCAGATTGGTGCAGACACGTTGTTCCTGGATGCGATCGCACAAAATGCCTCCGACGAAAATACCCGGATCTTCATCGACTGGCGCGCTCGCACCGGGTTGTCACTCACACAGGCCGCCGAGGCGCTGGGGGTCAGTACCCGCAGCATCAGTCGTTACAGCCGTGGCAAGGAAGCGGTGCCGCGGTCCCTGGCACTGGCCTGTCTTGGGTGGGATTTCCTGCAGTTGCAAGCGAACGCGTCGCGGGCGGCCGAGGAAACAGGCCGCTACTCAGTCACTCGTTCTCATTGAGGTAGTTGCGCACCAGATAGGGCAAGGCGATATGTAGCGTAATCAGCAGCACAACGAGGCCGATGAGGGTCCAGAGGGGCCAGCTGTATCGACGTTTCATGGTGGTAAATCTCTGGCGATCCAAAGCCGTTGACTGCACTGATAAGTGGACGTTCGACCCGACTGGACGCCTGCGGGCAAGAGGCTTACCTTGATGCCCTATTTCAATGCTGTCGTTAAGGACCCAGCCATGAGCCGCATTTTCGCTGACAACGCCCACTCCATCGGCAACACGCCGCTGGTGCAGATCAATCGCATTGCGCCGCGTGGTGTGACCATCCTGGCCAAGATCGAAGGGCGCAATCCCGGTTACTCGGTCAAGTGCCGGATCGGCGCGAACATGATCTGGGATGCCGAGAGCAGCGGCAAACTCAAGCCGGGCATGACCATCGTCGAACCCACCTCTGGCAATACCGGCATCGGTCTGGCCTTCGTGGCCGCTGCCCGTGGCTACAAACTGATGCTGACCATGCCGGCGTCCATGAGTATCGAGCGCCGCAAGGTACTCAAGGCACTGGGTGCCGAACTGGTGTTGACCGAGCCGGCCAAAGGCATGAAGGGTGCCATCGAGAAAGCCGGTGAAATCGTTGCCGGCGACCCGTCGAAGTACTTCATGCCGGCGCAATTCGACAACCCGGCCAACCCGGCCATCCACGAAAAAACCACCGGCCCGGAAATCTGGAACGATACCGACGGCGCGGTCGACGTGCTGGTGGCAGGCGTCGGAACCGGTGGAACCATCACCGGAGTTTCACGGTATATCAAGAATACCCAAGGCAAGCCGATACTCTCGGTGGCGGTGGAGCCAGCGGTGTCGCCGGTGATCACCCAGGCCCTGGCCGGTGAGGAAATCAAGCCGAGCCCGCACAAGATCCAGGGCATCGGTGCCGGTTTTGTGCCGAAGAACCTCGATTTGTCGATCGTCGATCGGGTGGAGCTGGTCAGCGACGAAGAGTCCAAGGCCATGGCCTTGCGCTTGATGCAGGAAGAAGGAATCTTGTGCGGGATTTCCTGCGGCGCCGCCATGGCAGTGGCCGTTCGGCTGGCGGAGACCCCGGAAATGCAGGGCAAGACCATCGTCGTGATCCTGCCGGATTCCGGTGAGCGTTATCTGTCGAGCATGCTGTTCAGTGATCTGTTTACCGAACAGGAGAATCAGCAGTAAACGTTAAACATTCGCGGGTCGTGGCTGGCGGTGATGGTTGGGGTGTTATCGCTGGCTGCGATCTATTGATCTGGTCCTGCTGATGATGGATTTGTATCAGCCAGCGTTCAGGCGTCTTATGTTAAGAAATGTTTTGTTGCATATTCATTAACATTGAATGTTGAAAAGTGCAGGTTTTTCACCGGATCGGTAGTGTTTATCATGCCAGCAGCCATGTCGGGCAATGGACGTGGCGCAATGTCGCTTATCTTCAAAGGAGTTGTTGATGACCTTATCGTTTGCCGCGAAGGCCTCGTTGTTGCTGCTGTTTCTCGGCAGCACCCTCTATGTGCATTTACGCGGCAAGGCGCGTCTGCCGGTTTTGCGCCAGTTCGTTAACCATTCGGCACTGTTCGCACCCTATAACGCCTTGATGTACCTGTTTTCCGGTGTGCCTTCGAAACCGTATCTGGATCGCAACAGGTTCCCGGAACTGGATGTGCTCAAGGACAACTGGGAGGTGATTCGCGACGAAGCGATGCACTTGTTCGACGAGGGGTATATCCGCGCGGCGGCAAAGAACAACGACGCCGGTTTTGGCTCGTTCTTCAAGAAGGGCTGGAAGCGTTTCTATCTCAAGTGGTATGACAAACCGCTGCCATCTGCCGAAGCCTTGTGCCCGAAAACCGTGGAACTGGTCAGCAGCATCCCCAACGTCAAAGGCGCCATGTTTGCGCTGCTGCCGGGCGGCAGCCACCTCAACCCGCATCGCGATCCGTTTGCCGGTTCCCTGCGTTATCACTTGGGGCTGTCCACCCCCAATTCCGATGATTGCCGCATCTTTGTCGACGGGCAGGTTTACGCCTGGCGCGATGGTGAAGACGTGATGTTCGACGAGACCTACGTGCACTGGGTCAAGAATGAAACGGAAAAGACCCGGGTCATCCTGTTTTGCGATATCGAGCGTCCATTGAGCAATCGCTTCATGACCCGCATCAATCGCAGTATCAGTGCTTGGCTGGGTCGCGCCACCGCCCCCCAGAATCTCGACGACGAGCGTGTGGGCGGGATCAACCGGGCCTACGCCTGGAGCAAGAACTCCAGCGATAAATTCAGTGGTGTGGTCAAACAGTGGAAGCGGCGCAATCCCAAGGCCTACCGTGTACTACGCCCGGTACTGGCGGTGGTGGTGCTGACGTTGTTGGGCTATTGGCTGTTTGGGTGACATCCGCTCTCGGAAATAAAAAAACCGCTCGTTGTGAGCGGTTTTTTTATGGCTCTTCACGGAATCCCGGGACGCCGCTCCAAACGCGCAATGCGGACTCTGTGACGACTATCGTTACTGGCCTTTTGGCCAACGGGTTGATCATGGTGGTTTATCAGGGCATCGGTCTGGCCGGGATGCTCTTCGGATTGCTGGCGCTGGCACTGGCGCGCATGACGTTTGGTTCTGATGTCAATGTAGTTTACTTCTGTGAGCAAGCTCGCGATGGCAACATCAGCATCTCTACAGCTCTACCGGTCCGCCACCATTACCGGTTTCACAGCCGCCGGCTTCAACACCAACCACAACGCCACGGCAATCAACAAGCCGCCATAGATATGCGCCATAGACAGCGGCTCATCGAGAAACATTGCCCCCCACAACACCCCGAACGGCGGGATCATGAAGGTCACGGTCGACGACTTTACCGGGCCGATCGAGCTGAGCAACCGGAAGTAAATGATGTAAGCAAACGCGGTACACGCCAGCCCCAATCCCAACAGTGACAACCAGACCTTCCAGCCGCCCCAGCTCTCCGGTGGCTGGCTGATCACGCTGTAGCCGAACAACGGCAATATGAACAGGGTCGCTCCCAGCATGCTGCCCAATGCCGACAGTCGACTGTCGAGCCCACCGGCCTGATCGAGCCAGCGTCGGGCAAGAAATCCGGCGAAACCGTAGCAGGTGGTGGCGAGCAGGCAGGCGACGGCGCCCATCAACAATTGCGCGTCGAACGCTACCGGACCGGCGCGGGTCAGGACGCCGACGCCAAGCAACCCGAGGAAAACCCCGCCGAGCTTGGCGGCGCTGAGTCTTTCATGGAAGAACAAGCCGCCGATCAGTACGCCCATCAGCGGTGTGGTGGCGTTGAAAATCGCCGAGTATCCGGCCGGCAGCACTTGCGCTGCGACCGAGTAGAGCGTCGCCGGGATGCCGGAGTTGATCACCCCGAGCAGCATCACGGTCTTGAGCTTGCCTTTGAAATCCCAGTTGATGCGCATCAAGCCAAGAATCACCAACAGTCCGACCGCGGCAATCGACACGCGGAAAAACGCCGTGGGAATCGTGCCAATCACCGGGGCGATGATGCGCATGAATAGAAAACTCGCTCCCCAAATGGCCGCCAGGGACAGTAAACGGAGAATATCGACGGGGTTCACAGCGCGTTCCTACCTTGATGAGGGCGAGAGTGTTGCTGACAGCCTTGTCCGTGGCAACCGAAAACCGGGCATTTAATTCGGCTGGAAAATTACGCTTCTCCTGCCCCCGGTTCACTGGCTAAGCTCAAGCCTTCCGAATTCCCGCAGAGGTCTCACCATGCCGCAGCAATGGCCAGCCGCCGACATCGCCCGCTTGATCCTCGATGGCTTTGACGATTACCGCGAGCATTTTCGCCAGATCACCGACGGCGCCCGGGCCCGCTTCGAACAGGCCAGGTGGCAGGAGACGCAATCGGCGTCGGCGGCACGGATCAATCTGTACGAAGAAAAAGTCGGTGAAACGGTGGAGCGACTGCGCACCGCGTTTGACGCCGACACGCTGGACGTCAGCTGCTGGCCGCTGGTCAAAAGCGCCTACATCAGCCTGATCGACCTGCGCTTCGACGATGAACTGTCCGAGACCTGGTACAACTCGATCTTCTGCGGGCTGTTCAGCCATGACCTGATCAGCGACGGCTGCATGTTCATTCACACCACCCGGCCGAGCCTGCGCCGTGCCCGGGCCGCGCAAACCCGCACCTACAAGCCGCAAGGCCAATTGTCGGCCATGCTCGCCAGCATCTTCGCCGACTACCGCTTCAGCGAGGATTACGCCGACCTGCCCGGGGACCTGAAACGCCTCGAAGCGCAGTTGCGCGAGAACCTGCCGGACTGGGTATGCAAGGACCCGGAACTGAGCGTCGAGCTGTTTTCCTCGGTGCTGTACCGCAATAAAGGCGCGTACCTGGTGGGGCGCATCTATACCGCCGACGAGCAATGGCCGCTGGCAATTCCCTTGCTGCACCTGGAAGGTCGCGGGATCCAGATCGATGCGCTGATCACCGACGAGGCGGACGTGTCGATCATCTTCTCGTTCACCCGCTCGTATTTCATGGTGGATGTGCCCGTGCCGGCGGAGTTCATTGGCTTCCTGCGGCGTATCCTGCCGGGCAAGCACATCGCCGAGCTGTACACCTCGATTGGCTTCTACAAGCACGGCAAGTCGGAGTTCTACCGGGCGCTGATCAATCACCTGGCCAACACCGACGACCAGTTCATCATGGCGCCCGGTGTACGCGGTATGGTCATGAGCGTGTTCACCCTGCCGGGTTTCAACACCGTGTTCAAAATCATCAAGGACCGTTTCTCACCGTCGAAAAACGTCGACCGCGCCACGGTGATCGAAAAGTACCGCTTGGTGAAAAGCGTCGACCGCGTCGGGCGCATGGCCGATACCCAGGAATTCGCCGACTTCCGTTTCCCGCTGAGCAAGTTCGATCAAGCGTGCCTGGAGGAGCTGCTGGAAGTCGCGCCATCCACGGTGTCGGTGGAAGGCGACACTGTACTGATCCGTCACTGCTGGACCGAACGCCGCATGACCCCGCTGAACCTCTACCTGGAAAACGCCAATGAGGCGCAGGTGCGCGAGGCCCTGGAAGACTACGGGCTGGCGATCAAGCAACTGGCGGCGGCCAACATCTTTCCCGGTGACATGCTGCTGAAGAACTTCGGCGTTACCCGTCACGGCAGGGTGGTGTTCTACGACTACGACGAGATCTGCTTCCTCACCGAAGCCAACTTCCGCCACATTCCGCAGCCGCGCACCCCGGAAGACGAAATGGCTTCCGAACCGTGGTATTCGATCGGGCCGCTGGACGTATTCCCGGAAGAGTTTCCGCCGTTCCTGTTTGCCGATTCGGGGCAGCGCAGGTTGTTCGACCAACTGCATGGCGAGTTGTACAACGCCGATTACTGGAAAAGCCTGCAGGAGGCGATTCGGGCGGGGAAGGTGATTGATGTATTCCCGTATCGGCGCAAGGGCCTCGATAACGAGTAGGAGCTGCCGCAGGCTGCGATCTTTTGATTTTGTTTTTCAGACGCGTCGACAAGATCAAAAGATCGCAGCCTTCGGCAGCTCCTACAGGGGAACCAGCCAATCCATGCCAAATCTGCGACAATCCGCACCCTGCGCCACTAGACGACTGAATTGCGTACCCGATGACCGACGAATCGCCCTCCATCGACAAACTGCTGAAAAACCTCGATCACGCCATGCTCGCCGACCGCCACCGGCTGCGGCGGCAGTTGCTTGAGCTGCGCAAGAAACCCGACGAGGCCAGGCTGGGCCAGTGGGTGACGCGGATGCAGGCGTCCTGTGAGCAGGTGCTGGCGCGCAAGGCCAGCCTGCCGGTGATTCGGTACGACGACAGCCTGCCGATCGCCGCCAAACGCGACGAAATCAAGAAAGCGCTGGAAAAGCATCAGGTGCTGATCATCGCCGGTGAGACCGGCTCGGGTAAAACCACCCAGTTGCCGAAGATCTGCCTGGAAATCGGTCGCGGCCAGCATGGTCTGATCGGCCACACCCAGCCGCGACGGATCGCTGCACGCAGTGTCGCCAGCCGGGTCGCCGAAGAACTCGGCACGCCGCTGGGTGCGTTGGTCGGCTATCAGGTGCGCTTCGAGGATCAGAGCGATTCCAGCACCCTGATCAAGCTCATGACCGACGGCATCCTGCTGGCGGAAACCCAGAACGACCGTTACCTGGAACGCTACGACACGATCATCGTCGACGAAGCCCACGAACGCAGCCTCAACATCGACTTCCTGCTCGGCTACCTGAAAACCCTGCTGCCGCGTCGTCCGGACCTGAAGGTCATCATCACTTCGGCGACCATCGACCTGGAGCGTTTCTCCAAGCATTTCGACGATGCACCGATTGTCGAAGTGTCCGGCCGTACTTTCCCGGTGGACACCTGGTACCGTCCGCTGACCCTGGAGCAGGACGAAGAGGGCAACCGCGTCGAGGACGACCTGACGGTGGATCAGGCGATCCTCGCCACCCTCGACGAAATTGCCGCCTATGAGCGCAGCGAACGCCGCAGTCCTGGTGACGTGTTGGTGTTCCTGCCCGGCGAGCGCGAGATTCGCGACGCGGCCGACATGCTGCGCAAGGCCCAACTCAAACACACCGAAATCCTGCCGTTGTACGCGCGGCTGTCGCCGGCCGAACAACAGCGGATTTTTCAGTCGCATCCAGGGCGTCGCGTGGTGCTGGCGACCAACGTCGCGGAAACCTCGCTGACCGTGCCGGGCATCCGCTACGTGATCGACAGCGGCACTGCGCGCATCAGCCGCTACAGCTACCGGGCCAAGGTCCAGCGCCTGCCCATCGAAGCGATTTCCCAGGCCAGCGCCAACCAGCGTAAAGGCCGGTGTGGACGGGTCGAGCCGGGCATCTGCGTGCGGCTGTACAGCGAAGAGGACTTCCTCGGGCGCCCGGAATTTACCGATCCGGAAATCCTGCGGACCAACCTCGCGGCGGTCATTTTGCAGATGCTGCATCTGCGCCTCGGCGAGGTCACCGCGTTTCCGTTCATCGAGCCGCCGGATGGCAAGGCCATCAGCGACGGTTACAACCTGCTGCAAGAGCTCTCGGCGGTGGATCGCAACAGCCAGCTGACACCGCTTGGCCGGCAACTGGCGCGATTGCCGGTGGACCCGCGCATGGGTCGCATGCTGCTGGAAGCGGCCAAGCTCGGCAGCTTGCAGGAAGTGCTGATCGTCGCCAGCGCCATGTCGATCCAGGACCCGCGGGAGCGTCCGCCGGAGCGTCAGCAAGCGGCGGATCAGGCCCACACCCAGTGGAAAGACGCCGACTCGGACTTCGCCGGGCTGGTCAATCTGTGGCGTGGTTTCGAAGAGCAGCGCCAGGCGCTGACCGCCAGTCCGCTGCGTAACTGGTGCCGCAAGAACTTCCTGAACTACCTGCGCCTGCGAGAGTGGCGCGACTCCCATCGCCAATTGAGCCTGATCTGCCGCGACATGCAGTTGAGCCTCAATAAAGAGCCAGCGGACTATCCGAAACTGCACAAAGCGGTGCTGGTGGGGTTGCTCAGCCAGATCGGGCAGAAAACCGAAGACGGCGATTACCTTGGCGCGCGTCAACGGCGCTTCTGGATTCACCCGTCGTCGGGCATCGGCAAGAAGCGCCCGCAATGGCTGATGACCGCCGAACTGGTGGAAACCACCAAGCTTTATGCGCGCATGGTGGCGAAGATCGATGCCGACTGGATCGAGCCGCTGGCCGGGCACCTGATCAAGAAAAACCACTTCGAACCCCATTGGGAGAAGAAGCGCGGGCAGGTCGTGGCGTTCGAGCAGATCACCCTGTTCGGCTTGATCGTGGTCGGGCGTCGGCCGGTGCATTACGGCCCGGTGGACCCGGTGGTTTCGCGCGAGTTGTTTATCCGTGAAGCGCTGGTGCGTGGCGAAATCCAGTCGAAGGCCAAGTGCCTGACGGCCAACAAACTGCTGCTGGAACAGCTCGACGAACTGGAAGCCAAGGCCCGTCGTCGCGACATCCTCGCCGACGAAGAAACCCTGTACGCCTTCTATGACGCACGCCTGCCGGCGGAGATTCATCAGACCGCTACCTTCGACAGCTGGTATCGGATCAACAGCCAGAAAGACCCGCAGTTGCTGATCATGCGCGAGGAAGACGTGCTGGCCCGCGAAGCCAGTGAAGTCACCGCCCAGCATTACCCGGATACGCTGCACATCGGCGATCTGGAATTGGCCTTGAATTACCACTTCGAACCGAATCACCCGCGCGACGGCGTGACCCTGCGCGTACCGGCACCACTGTTGCCGATGCTGCCGCCGGAACGCCTGGAATGGCTGGTGCCCGGTGTCATCGAAGCCAAGTGCATTGCCCTGGTGCGCAACCTGCCCAAGGCCCTGCGCAAGAATTTCGTGCCGGTGCCGGACTTCGTCAAAGCGGCCTTGCAACGCATGACCTTTGCCGAGGGTTCGCTGCCCCAGGCCTTGGGTCGCGAGCTGCTGCGCATGACCGGTGCCCGCGTCAGCGATGAAGCCTGGGCCGAGGCGGCGCAGCAGGTCGAAAGCCATCTGCGGATGAACCTGGAAATCGTCGATGCCCAGGGCAAGTTCCTCGGTGAAGGTCGCGATCTGGCCGAACTGACCGCGCGTTTCGCCGAGGCCAGCCAGGCGGCGTTGGCGGTGCCGCAAACCGCGAAGAGCCAGCAACCGGTAGAGCCGAAAGTGTTCGCCGCTGTGGCCGAGAAAACCCAGCAGAAGATCGCCGGGCTGTCGATGACGGTGTATCCGGCGCTGGTGGAGGAGAGCGGTACGGTCAAGGAAGGGCGTTTTTCGACGCCGGCCGAGGCCGAGTTCCAGCATCGCCGTGCCTTGCAGCGTCTGCTGATGCAGCAACTGGCCGAATCGGCGAAGTTCCTGCGCGGCAAGTTGCCGGGCCTGACCGAACTGGGCCTGCTGTACCGCGACATGGGCCGCGTCGATGCGCTGGTGGAAGACATTCTGCTGGCCAGCCTCGACAGCTGCATTCTCGAAGGCGAAGACCCGTTGCCACGCGATGGCGCCGGATTGGCGTCGCTGGCCGAACGCAAACGTGGCGCCTGGACCGAGCACGCCGAGCGAGTGGCCAAGCTGTCCCTGGAGATCCTCAAGCTCTGGCACGGTTTGCAAAAGCGCTTCAAGGGCAAGATCGACCTGGCGCAGGCCGTGGCCCTGAACGACATCAAGCAGCAACTCAGCCACCTGGTCTATCCGGGATTTGTCCGGGAAACGCCGATGCAGTGGCTCAAGGAGTTGCCGCGTTACCTCAAGGCGATCGAGCAGCGCTTCGAAAAAATCGGCGCCCAAGTGCAGCGCGATCGGGTCTGGAGCGGCGAATTGAGCGGCCTGTGGACGCAATACCAGACCCGCGCCAACAAACACGCCCAGGAAGGCAAGCGCGATCCGCAGCTGGAGTTGTATCGCTGGTGGCTGGAGGAATACCGGGTTTCGCTGTTTGCGCAACAGTTGGGGCCTGACATGCAATATAGATGTTGAATGTGATGGCCCCATCGCGAGCAAGCTCGCTCCCACAGGTTGCTGTAGTGCCTGTAGTAATAGGTGCGTCATCCAGCAAAAAGGGGCCAAACCCCAAGGTTTATGGCAAACTTCGCGCCTATAAACGCCGGCCCCGCGGTTTTGAGCCTTCATGGTCACGGGCAGGTCGGAATAAAGCGATGCCAGGTTTGCGTCCCCCGGATGGGAATAGACCCTTTGTGTATTGGTACGACGGTGCCAATGCTTTCTGCCTGAACAGATTAGAGACACGACCATGCATAACGTCGTCATCAGCGGCACCGGCCTGTACACCCCGGCCAACAGCATTTCCAACGAAGAGCTGGTGCAGTCTTTCAATACTTACGTCGCGCAATTCAACGCTGACAACGCCGACGCCATCGCGCGCGGCGAAGTGGAAGCATTGACCGAATCCAGCGCCGCGTTCATCGAAAAAGCCTCGGGCATCAAGAGCCGCTTTGTCATGGACAAGGAAGGCATCCTCGACCCGCAACGCATGGCCCCACACCTGCCGGAGCGTTCCAACGACGAGTGGTCGGTGCTTTGCCAGATGGCCATCGGCGCGGCCGAACAAGCCTTGCAACGCGCCGGCAAGACCGCAGCGGACATCGACGGCGTGATCGTCGCCTGTTCCAACCTGCAACGCGCTTACCCGGCCATTGCCATCGAAGTCCAGGAAGCGCTGGGTATCCAGGGTTTCGGCTTCGACATGAACGTGGCGTGTTCTTCGGCGACCTTCGGTATCCAGACCGCCGCCAACAGCGTGAAACTGGGCCAGGCCCGGGCGATCCTGATGGTCAACCCGGAAGTCTGCACCGGCCACCTGAACTTCCGTGACCGCGACAGCCACTTCATCTTCGGTGACGCTGCCACTGCGGTGATCATCGAGCGTGCCGACCTGGCAACGTCCAAGTACCAGTTCGACATCGTCAGCACCAAGCTGCTGACCAAGTTCTCCAACAACATCCGCAACAACTTCGGCTTCCTCAACCGCGCAGCGGAAGAGGGCATCGGTGCCAGGGACAAACTGTTCGTGCAGGAAGGCCGCAAGGTGTTCAAGGAAGTCTGCCCGCTGGTGGCCGAGCTGATCGCTGAGCATCTGCAGGAGAACCAGCTCAACGTCAGCGACGTGAAGCGCTTCTGGCTGCACCAGGCCAACCTCAGCATGAACCACCTGATCGTCAAGAAACTACTGGGTCGTGATGCCACCGAACAGGAAGCACCGGTGATTCTCGACACCTACGCCAATACCAGTTCCGCCGGTTCCGTGATTGCGTTCCACAAGAACCAGGACGACCTGGCCGCCGGTTCGCTGGCCGTGCTCAGTTCGTTCGGTGCCGGTTACTCGATTGGTAGCGTGTTGCTGCGCAAGCGCTGAGTCTGTGGCTTAAAAAGATCGCAGCCTGCGGCAGCTCCTACGGGACTGGATTTCAACGTGATATCGCGATGAGTCCTGTCAGCGTAGGAGCTGCCGCAGGCTGCGATCTTTTTTTGCGGGAGGTTATTGCGGGAGAGAAAACAGTCTCGCGTTGATGTGTCGGAGGATGATGGGGACCGACACACCAACGCCAGGCTGTAAAAGCGGCCCGGGCTTCCTTGCCCGGGTCGTGTAGCGGGGTGAATCAGAACTTGGCTTCGGCATCCAGTTGCAGGGTGTTGATGTCCGAATCGGTTTTCTTGATGTTGGCGTTGGTCTGGTCCGAGGTCGCCATGAAGTAGGTCGCGCCCAGGGCGAAGTTCTTGTCCAGGTCGTAGCTCACTTTCAGCTTGCTGCCGCGCGAGCCGGTGAAGCCGTTGGCGAAGTCGGAGTCGGTGAAGGCACCCACCACAGCGTTACGCTGCACGTCGCGGTAGTTGTAGTCCAGGTTGAAGCCGTAGACCTTGGACTTCACACCGGCCAACCATCCAGTGTCCTGGTCGTTGCTGGCATCGGTGTTGTTGACGTACTGACCGTACAGCGACAGCGGAACTGGCAGGTTGGAAAAGTCCAGCTGACCAAAGCCTTCGTACAGTTTGAAGGTTTCGCCCGGGCTGTTGCCGTTGACGGCCAGTGCGCATGGCGTGGTGACGGTGCCGCTGGTAGGGCAGGCGCTGCTGCTGTCGTTGTCGTAGGAGTAGATACTGCCGCCCAACGTCATTTTCATGCTGTCGGTGATGGCGAAGCGCGCACCCAACTGGCCAGCGTACAGACGCAGGTCGTGCTTGAACTGCACGCCTTCGCCGTCGACGTTGTCCTTGAGGGTGTAGTGACCAGCGCTACCGAACAGCTCGGTGCTGCCGCTCAGCGGGTACTTGTAGGTGACTGCCAGACCTTCCGGGTTGATGTCGCTATCCCAGATGATGTCGCCCATGCTCACCCATTGTTGCGGCATCTTGCCGCCAACCAGGTGCAGGTTCTTGATCGCGTCCGGGTGGTAGTCGATGTAACCCTGGTCCAGCCAGATCTGCTTCTTGTCGAAGTAGTTGTTCAGGTCCTGGTTGGTCGAGCGAGCGTCGTCGTTGCTGCCGGTAGCGATACGGATACCGGTGTCGACCTGCGGGTTGATTTCGCTGTAGGCACCCAGGCGGGCACGAATGCGCTGACGGTCCTGGTCCTTGTTGTTTGGCACGCCATCGTTGTGCACTGTCTCTTCACGGAAGCGTACGTCACCCTTGAACTGGGTCTTGGCGGCCCATGCCAGCTTCTGGTCGAAGGTGCTCAGTGCGTCGGTTTTCTTCGCGGTTGCCGCGATTTGCTCGTTAGTCTCTTGCTGAGCCTGACGGGCGATCTGCTGGTCTTTCTGATCCCTGGCCAGCTCGGCTTGCAGTTCGCTGTACTGCGCGTTGGTGATCGAGCCGTTAGCCTTGAGCATGTCGAGCAGTTTGGCGTCGACTGCGGCACTGGCCGGAACACTCATGGCCAGCAACAGGCCGCCGCACAAGGCCGCCGCAGTTTTCGTGGAAGCAAGACGCATATCAATCTCCGAAGATGAGAGGGGATGACAGAGCCATCCGGGACACAACCGACCATTTAGGGGCGGAAAACAGTGACCGGGTATAACCCGGCGCTCTAAAAACAGGCGCCAGTATCGCGATGGTTTATGACAGAGCAGTGGCAATGTGATGTCATGTCCATGACGAAACAAAGTCGCCGTGAACTATTGAGTTAGAGCACTGTCGTCGTTTTGCCCGTGTGAATTGCAGAGCGATAGGCGATACTCGCGGGGCTTTCACGCCATGAAGAATGAGGATGGTGATGCCGTTGCAACGCCTGCAAAGACTGTCAGAAATCGCCTCGCAGACCTGGGACGCCCTGGTGCCCGAGACTCAGCCTTTTCTGCGTCACGCTTTTTTGAGCGCACTGGAAGACAGCGGCAGCGTCGGACCCCATTCCGGCTGGCAGCCCGAGCATTTGTTGCACGTTGAAGGTGACCGTTTGATCGCCGCGCTGCCCAGTTATCGCAAGTGGCATTCCTACGGCGAGTACGTGTTCGATCACGCCTGGGCCGATGCCTGCGAACGCGCCGGCATCGATTACTACCCCAAGCTGTTGACCGCTGTGCCGTTCAGTCCCGTCACCGGGCCGCGGTTGTTGGCGGCCACGGTCGAAGACGGCTTCGAGTTAATGAAAAGCCTGCCGGGCTACCTTGAACTCGAAGGGCTCTCCAGCGCGCACATCAACTTCACCGATCCGTTCACCGACGCGGCACTGAGCGAGCAGCCGGGCTGGTTGCAGCGCGTGGGCTGTCAATACCACTGGCAGAATCGCGGCTACCGGGATTTTCAGGACTTCCTCGACGTGCTCAGTTCGCGCAAGCGCAAACAGATGCGCAAGGAGCGCGAGCAGGTAGCGGGGCAGGGCTTTGAGTTCGAATGGCTGCAAGGGCGGGAGCTGACTCAGGCGCAATGGGATTTCGTTTATGCCTGCTACGCCAATACCTATGCAGTGCGCCGGCAAGCACCGTATCTGACGCGGGAGTTTTTCAGCCTGTTGGCCGAACGCATGCCGGAGTCGATTCGCGTGGTGCTGGCCAAACAGGGTTCACGGCCGGTGGCGATGGCGTTCAGTCTGGTGGGGGGCGACAGCTTTTATGGCCGTTACTGGGGATGCCTGGCGGAGTTCGATAGCCTGCATTTCGAGACCTGTTTCTACCAGGGTATGGACTATGCCATCGCCAACGGTTTCCAGCGTTTCGATGCCGGGGCCCAGGGCGAGCACAAACTGATTCGCGGATTCGAGCCAGTCATTACGCATTCCTGGCACTACTTGCGGCATCCAGGGTTGAAAGCGGCGGTGAAAGACTTTCTGGAGCAGGAGCGGCTGGGGGTGCTGGCTTATGCAGAGGATGCGAAGTCAGCCTTGCCTTATCGACAAGGCTGATTTTCACCGGGCAGCGTGTCAGTTGTCTTCCTTGCCCAGCCAGCGATACAGCACGCCGCCGACGACTGCACCGAGTAGCGGTGCGACCCAGAACATCCACAGTTGTTGAATCGCCCAGCCGCCGACGATCAGCGCCGGGCCGGTGCTGCGCGCCGGGTTGACCGAGGTGTTGGTGACCGGGATCGAGATCAGGTGGATGAGCGTCAGCCCCAGGCCGATGGCAATCGGTGCCAGTCCTGCCGGTGCACGTTTGTCGGTGGCGCCGAGGATGATCAGGATGAACATCGCTGTCATCACCAGTTCACAGACAAACCCTGCCGCCATCGAATAGCCGCCAGGCGAGTGTTCGCCATAGCCGTTGGATGCCAATCCGCCCGCCAGTTCGAAACCGGGCTTGCCGCTGGCAATGAAGTACAGCAGGGCGGCTGCAATCACGCCGCCAATGACCTGGGCAACGATGTAGGCCGGCAATTCATTGGCCGGAAACCGCCCACCCACTACCAGGCCGAGGGATACCGCAGGATTGAGATGACAGCCAGAAATATGGCCGATGGCGAAAGCCATGGTCAGCACTGTCAGGCCAAACGCGAAGGACACCCCGAGCAGACCGATCCCTACCTCCGGAAAAGCCGCTGCCAACACCGCGCTGCCGCAACCACCCAACACCAGCCAGAACGTGCCTACCAACTCAGTAGCCGAACGTTTTAACAGAGACATAAGAGAGTGTCCTTTCGAGATTATGCTGCCTTGAGCATCCACATTGCTGTCGACTGACACTCCGTCATCGCGAGCAAGCTCGCTCCCACAGGTTTTGTGGCTGCCGCAATACTCAATCGATCCCGACAAATCCACCGGTCTGGTGTTGCCACAACCGCGCATACAAACCGCCATGGGCGAGCAGCTCGGCGTGGGTTCCGGTTTCGGCGATCTTGCCGTTTTCCAGCACCACCAGCCGGTCCATCCGGGCGATGGTCGAGAGCCGGTGAGCGATGGCGATCACTGTTTTGCCCTGCATCAGAGTTTCGAGACTTTCCTGGATCGCCGCTTCGACTTCCGAATCCAGTGCTGAAGTGGCCTCGTCCATGATCAGTATCGGCGCGTCCTTGAGCAACACACGGGCAATGGCGATGCGCTGGCGCTGCCCCCCGGAGAGTTTCACCCCGCGCTCACCGACGTGGGCATCGAAGCCGGTGCGGCCTTCAGCGTCCGACAGCGACGGAATGAACCCGTCAGCCCGTGCCTTGTGCACCGCTTCCCAGAGTTCGGCGTCGGTGGCGTCGGGTTTGCCATACAGTAAGTTGTCACGGATCGAACGGTGCAGCAGCGACGTGTCCTGGGTGATCATGCCGATGCGTTCGCGCAGGCTTTCCTGGCTGACGTCGGCGATGTTCTGGCCGTCGATCAGGATGCGTCCGCCTTCGACGTCGTACAGGCGCAGCAGCAGGTTCACCAGGGTCGATTTGCCGGCACCGGACGGGCCGATCAGGCCGATTTTCTCGCCAGCCTTGATGGTCAGGTTGAGGTCGCCGATGATCCCGCTCTGCTTGCCGTAGTGGAAATCCACCTGTTCGAAGCGCACTTCGCCACGGGCCACCGCCAGGGGTTTGGCCTGGTCGCGGTCGGTGACGGAGACCGGTTGTGAGATGGTCTGCAGACCGTCCTGCACCATGCCGATGTTTTCGAAGATGCCGGTCACCACCCACATGATCCAGCCGGACATGTTGACGATGCGGATCACCAGGCCGGTGGCCAAGGCAATCGCGCCAACGCTGATCAATGACTGCGTCCACAACCACAGGGCCAGGCCGGTGGTGCAGACGATCAGCAGGCCGTTCATGCTGGTGATGACCACATCCATGCTGGTGACCACGCGACCGGCCAGTTGCGCCTTTTCGGTTTGTTCCTTGATCGCTTCGCGGGCGTATTGCTGTTCGAAGTTGGTGTGGGCGAACAGCTTCAGGGTGGTGATGTTGGTGTAGCCGTCGACAATCCGCCCCATGAGTTTGGAGCGCGCATCGGACGCCACCACCGAGCGATCCTTGACCCGTGGCACGAAGTAACAGAGGGCGCCGATGAAGGCGAAGATCCACGTCAGCAGCGGGATTATCAGGCGCCAGTCGGCTTCGGCGAACAGCACCAGCGAACTGATGGCGTAGATCAGCACATGCCACAACGCATCCACGGCTTGCACGGCGGAATCGCGCAGTGAGTTGCCGGTTTGCATGATGCGTTGGGCGATGCGCCCGGCGAAATCATTCTGGAAGAAATTCAGGCTCTGCTTGAGCACGTAGCTGTGGTTCTGCCAGCGGATCATGCTGGTCATGCTGGGACTCAGGGTCTGGTGCACCAGCAGGTCATGCAATCCCACAAATATAGGGCGCAGCACCAGCGCAACCAGCACCATCCAGGTCAGCTCAATGGCGTGCTCCCGGAACAAATTGGCGTTCGGCGTGCCTTGGGCCAGGTCGATGATGCGGCTCAGGTAGCTGAACAGCGCCACTTCGATCAATGCGCCAATCAGGCCGACGATCAACAGGGCGGCGAAGCTCGGCCAGACCTGCTTGAGGTAATAAGTGTAAAAAGGGAAAACCCGGTCCGGCGGAGACGCCGTCGGTGCTTCACGGAAAACATCGATCAGTTTTTCAAAACGGCGATAAAGCATGTTTTTTCGCCCGCGAACGGGCTCTCCTTTTAACGGTTTGAGCGTTGCCGGCAAAGCCGGCAACGGCTCGGACGTCCTTGTCCAGCTTAGTCTCAGTCGATGCGCTTGGCCGACTTGATGAAGACCGGATCGGCCGGAACGTCTTTCATGCCGCCACGAACCGTGGTTGGCGAATTGACGATGATGTCGACCACATCCATGCCTTTGACGATTTTGCCGAACACCGCGTAACCGTCGCCCTGGTCAAGGAAGTCGTTGTCCTTGACGTTGATGAAGAACTGGCTGGTGGCCGAGTCAGGCACCGAAGTACGGGCCATGGACAAGGTGCCACGAACGTTGACCAGGCCGTTCTTGTGCTCGTTCTTGATCGGGTCTTTGGTGTCCTTTTGCTGCATGGCCTGGGTGAAGCCACCACCCTGGACCATGAAACCCGGAATCACCCGGTGGAAAATCGTGTTGTTGTAGAAACCACTATCGACGTACGCAAGGAAGTTCTTGGTACTGATAGGGGCCTTGACCGGGTCCAGTTCGATTTCGATCTGGCCGTTGGTGGTGTCCAGCAGCACATGCGGTGCCTTTTCCGGCGTCGCGGCCATCAGGTTGGCGGCAAACAGGACGGAGCCTGCGGCGAGGGCGATTTTTTTCAGCATGGGTCAGTGATCCTGAGTGGTGGTGTCGACTGCGGTCAGAAATTCCAGCAGTGTTTGGTTGAAGTGTTCCGGCTGGTCCAGTGGCGTGGCGTGGCGTGAATCGGCGATCACCACCAGCCGCGCATCGGGCAGCAGTTTTACGTAGTTTTCCTTCAGCGCCACCGGTGTGTAGTCGCGGTCGGCGCTGACGATGAGGGTTGGACAGGTGACCTTCGAAAGTCGTTCCTGGACCCCCCAGCCGACAATGGCATTGAAGCTGGCGAGATAAGCATGTTTGTCGTTTTTTGCCCAGCGTTCGGCCATTTTTTGTCGCAAGTCGGCCTGCTCGGGTTTCGGGAACAACTTGCCGCCCAGCGCCTTGCCGATGGTGCCCAGGCTAAGGGCGCGCATCAGGCTCCAGCGCTTGAACCACTGCCAGTAGTCATCGCGGCTGCGCAGTTTGACCTCGGGCGCGCTGTTGACGATGCACAGGCTCTTGAGCAGTTGCGGCTGATCCACACCCAGTTGGAAGCCGATCATGCCGCCCATGGACAGGCCGACATAGTGTGCCGGACCGAGATTGAGGTGCTCGATCAGTGCAATCAGGTCAGCGCTGAATCCAGCAATGCTGTAGCGCTCCCGGGGTTTGTCCGAACGGCCGTGACCGCGGACATCCGGGACGATTACCCGGTAGCGGGTGGCAAGTGCCGGGATCTGTTTTTCCCAGTCCAGCGTGCTGGAGCCCAGACCGTGGACCAGCAGCAGCGGCGTGCCGTGGCCATATTCCTCATAGTGCAGGTTGCAACCTTCGTGTTCGAAATAGGCCATGCATACACTCCGTGTCAGGCTTGTTCGGGGGCGGCGAACGGTGCGTCCAGTGGTGCGGTGTCAAACGTACGCAGCAGTTCGATGAGAATCTGCGTGGCCGGCCCGAGCGGTTTGTCCTTGTTCGAATACAGGTAAAAGCTCGGGTTACGGCTACCGCCCTGATCCAACGGTAGCAGCTTGAGCGTACCTTCCTTGAGTTCCCGTTCGATCATGTGCCGGGGCAGCCATGCAAACCCCAAACCGCTGCTGACGAAGGTCGCGGCAGTCGCCAGGCTACCGACGGTCCAGCGCTGTTCGGCACCGAGCCAACCGACGTCCCGTGGTTGCTGGCGGCCCGAGTCACGGATCACCACTTGCATCTGGCTTTCCAGGTCCTGG
This sequence comes from Pseudomonas sp. P1_F7, assembly GCF_056405655.1. Taxonomy (NCBI): domain Bacteria; kingdom Pseudomonadati; phylum Pseudomonadota; class Gammaproteobacteria; order Pseudomonadales; family Pseudomonadaceae; genus Pseudomonas; species Pseudomonas sp. P1_F7. The sequence continues at coordinate 30,039 of NZ_JBFUBR010000028.1, read as the reverse complement.
AAGCTCAGTTCGCGGTTGAGGCGGTGCAGGGGATGCTCCGGGTGGGCGACCGCGACGAACTCGACGTCGCTCAATTCCGCGCCCAGGTAACCGGGAATGCTGAACCCGGTGATGGCCAGGTCGGCCACGCCTTCGAGCAGGACTTCCTCCACGCCCGACAGCACTTCCTCACGCAGCCGCACCCGGCAGCCACGGCTTTGCGGCATGAATGCGGTCAAGGCGCGGACGAGGCGGGCGCTCGGGTAAGCGGCATCGACCACCAGGCGCACTTCGGCTTCCCAGCCCTGCTCCATGTGATGGGCCAGGTCTTCGAGTTGACTGGCCTGTTTCACCAGTTGCCGGGAGCGGCGCAACAGCACGCCGCCAGCCTCGGTCAGCACGGCTTTGCGTCCGTCGATGCGCAGCAACGGCACGCCGAGCTGATCCTGCATGCGGGCCACGGTGTAGCTGACCGACGATTGCGAGCGATGCAGCGCCTCGGCGGCCTGGGCGAAACCACCGTGATCGACCACGGCCTGCAGCGTTCGCCATTGATCAAGGGTCACGCGGGGCGCTTTCATGTTGAGCTCCTCTTGTCCTAAGCTGGCAGCCCTTATTGGAGGCTGCTGAATGAAAAAATTCTGTTGTGTGCTGCTGGCGCTGCTACCGCTGACGGCGATGGCTTACCCGATCGATGTGAAGAAAGACCTCAGCGGCCTGAAGATCGATTACCAGACTTACGACACGGATAGCGACATCGGCTCCATTCAGGTGGCCAACTACGGCGACGTCGATGCGAGCTGCAAGGCCGTTTTCATCAATGGCCCGGAGGCACCGCGTACCCGCAAGATCGACGTACCGGCCGGCAAGCACAAAAACGCCACCGTGAAATTCACCCGCAGCATCATCAAGCTGCGCATCGAGCTGACCTGCACCCCGAAATGACGCCTGGCTCTTCTATAGGAGCGAGCTTGCTCGTGATAGCGGTGTGTCAGGCAGCAGAAAAATTGAATGACACGACGCCTCGCGAGCAAGCTCGCTCCTACAGAGGCAGGGTACGTTGAGCTTATAAACGAATTTATTGATGGGTTATAGCAGTTATTTGCGCTTTTTCATCGATATGACTCTGTTTAACCTTCACTCCATCGACCTACAGCATTCCCAGATGGAGGCTACATCCCATGTCCCGCGTTCTGATCATCGAAAGCAGTGCCCGTCAGCAAGACTCGGTTTCCCGCCAACTGACCCAGACTTTCATCAGCCAGTGGAAAGCCGCTCACCCGAATGACCAGATCACCGTCCGCGACCTGGCCGTCAAGCCGGTGCCGCACCTGGACATCAACCTGCTGGGTGGCTGGATGAAACCCGCCGAGCAGCGCAGCGACATCGAACAGGCGTCTCTGGAACGCTCCAACCAGTTGACCGACGAATTGCTCGCCGCCGATGTACTGGTCATGGCCGCGCCCATGTACAACTTTGCAATCCCCAGCACCCTGAAAGCCTGGCTCGACCATGTGCTGCGTGCCGGCGTGACCTTCAAGTACACCGAAACCGGCCCGCAAGGCCTGCTCAGCGGCAAGCGTGCTTATGTGCTGACGGCTCGCGGCGGCATCTATGCCGGCAGCACCGCCGATCACCAGGAACCGTACTTGCGTCAGGTCATGGGTTTCATCGGCATCCACGACGTGACGTTCATCCACGCCGAAGGCATGAACCTGGGCGGTGACTTCCAGGAGAAAGGCCTGAACCAGGCGAACGCCAAGCTTTCGCAAGTGGCCTGACCGTTTAATCGCCAGATAATCGCTGGATGGTCTAGTGACCTGGCGCAACCCTTCAAGCCTGTACGCGCATCGAACCTCCCTTCGCACTTGTTGCTCCTGAGTGCTCTGGCCCGATTGAACGCTTTAGCGAGATCGGGCTTTTTTTTGCCTGCGATTTACCAAGCACCTTCAAACCCTGTGGGAGCTCGCTCCTACAAGGAATTTGTATTATTTGGGTGTTCGCGATCAGCAGCAAAAACCGCTATCGTCGCCGCCATTCGAAATGAGGCGAGCATGGGCTATCTACTTTTTGTCACGCTGATCCAGGCGTTTTCCTTCAGTTTGATCGGCGAGTACCTGGCCGGTCATGTCGACAGTTACTTCGCAGTGTTGGTACGCGTGCTGCTGGCAGGGCTGGTGTTCATTCCATTGACCCGCTGGCGCTCGGTGGAGCCGGCGTTCATGCGCGGCATGCTGGTGATCGGCGCGTTGCAGTTCGGCGTGACGTACGTCTGCCTGTACCTGAGCTTTCGCGTACTGACGGTGCCGGAAGTGCTGCTGTTCACCATTCTCACGCCGCTGCACGTGACCCTGATTGAAGATGCACTGAATCGTCGCTTCAATCCCTGGGCCCTGGTCGCGGCACTGGTGGCAGTGGCGGGGGCGGCGGTGATTCGCTTTGACCGGATCAACCCGGACTTCTTCATGGGGTTCCTGTTGCTACAACTGGCCAACTTCACCTACGCCGCCGGGCAAGTGCTCTACAAACACCTGGTCGCGCGCCACCCGAGCGATCTGCCGCATTACCGGCGTTTCGGCTTCTTCTACCTCGGCGCACTGGCGGTGGCGCTGCCGGCGTTTCTGCTGTTCGGTAAACAGAACTTCCTGCCCGAAGCACTGCTGCAATGGGGCGTGCTGCTGTTCCTCGGCCTGGTCTCGACTGCTTTGGGGCTCTACTGGTGGAACAAAGGTGCGTGCCTGGTCAACGGAGGGACCCTGGCGGTGATGAACAACTTGCATGTGCCGGTGGGGTTGCTGATCAACCTGCTGATCTGGAACCAGCATGAAGAACTGGGGCGGTTGTTGTTCGGTGGTTCGGTGATTTTGCTGGCGGTGTGGATCAGTCGGTTGGGTGTGCGCAAGTCTTTGGCCGCCCACTAAACCGACAAGGAATTGTGTGCTGTCAAAAAATCACTTTGGCGCCAATTGATCCACCAGAAACTCGATAAACGCTCGAGTCTTCTGCGGCACCCGCCGGGCTGACGAATACACCGCGTTGATAGTGATAGCCGGGGCCTGCCATTCGCACAGCACCGGCACCAGTCGCCCGGCCGCTAGCGCGTCCTCGACGATGAAGTCAGGCAGCAGGGCGATGCCCATGCCGGCTTCGGCGGCCTGGGCGAGCAAATCACCGTTGTTGGCGTGCAGTGGGCCGGTGACGTTTACCCGTTGGGTTTCCTTGCCATTGCACAGTTGCAGGCTGACACCGCTCTGCAGATACCCGTAGTTCAGGCATTGATGGGCGCGCAGATCCTGCGGAGTCTGCGGAACGCCGGCGCGCTCGAGATAAGCAGGGGATGCCACCATGATGCGCGGTGCGGGCGCCAGTTGCCGTGCGATCATCGTCGAGTCGGGCATGCTGGCGATGCGGATGGTCACGTCAAACCCGCCCCGCACCGGGTCGACCTGCTGGTCGCTGAGCACCAGTTGCAGCTCGATATTCGGGTGCTGTTCGTGAAACAGCGGAATCAACGGACCCAGCCGCCGAAGACCGAACGACATCGGCGCATTGACCCGCAATACACCACGTAACTCGCCGATACCGTCACGGGCGCGTTGCTCGGCCTCGTCCAGTGCTGCCAACACTTCCCTTGCAGCTTCGAAATACTCGGCCCCGGCCTCGGTCAGGTGCAGGCTGCGGGTGGTGCGTTGCAGCAATTGCACGCCAATGGCTTCTTCCAGCGCCTGAATCTGTTTGCTGACTTTCGAGCGCGGTACGTCCATGGCCCGGGCGGCTGCGGCGAAGCCGTTCTCGCCGACCGTGACGACGAAGGCGCGCATGCATTCGATGCGATCCATATTGTCCCTATTTTAGAATCAATGATTCTCGATTTTAGGTAATTGTCCCTTTTATAGCCAGCCCCTAAAGTGACATCCAAGCCGACAACAAAGCCACTTACGGCAACGTCGACTAACCCTGAATTCATTCGAAACTATCGACATCAAAAGGAACGCGCCATGTCTATTCGTGAACTGCTCAACCCAACCAACTCCGCCCTGATCCTGATCGACCACCAGCCGCAAATGGCTTTCGGCGTGCAGTCCATCGATCGCCAGACCCTGAAGAACAACACCGTAGGTCTGGCCAAGGCGGCGAAGATCTTCAACGTACCGACCATCTACACCTCGGTCGAAACCGAAAGCTTCAGTGGTTACATCTGGCCTGAATTGCTGGCAGTGCACCCGGAGCAAAAGCCGATCGAGCGCACTTCGATGAACTCTTGGGAAGACAAGGCACTGGTTGACGCGGTGAAGGCCACGGGGCGCAAAAAACTGATCATTGCGGCGCTGTGGACCGAGGTCTGCCTGACGTTCCCGGCATTGGAAGCCCTGGCTGAAGGCTACGAGGTGTACATCGTCACCGACGCTTCCGGTGGCACCAGCAAAGAAGCCCACGACATGTCGGTGCAACGGATGATTCAGGCCGGCGCGGTGCCGGTGACCTGGCAACAAGTGTTGCTCGAATACCAGCGTGACTGGGCGCACAAGGACACTTACGAGGCGGTGATGGAACTGGTGCTGGAACACAGCGGTGCGTACGGCATGGGCGTGGATTACGCTTACACCATGGTGCACAAGGCACCGCAGCGGCAGGTCAAGTAACCCGCAAATTCTGAAAACAATGTAACCCCTGTGGGAGCGAGCAAGCTCGCTCCCACAGGTTTTGTGGTGTTACACCCTGCGCTTTTCAGCTTCGGGAATATGGCTCGCGCCCAGTACCGCCGGCAATATCCCCGCACGCAAATCCGATCCGCTCGGCTGCTGATAAAGACTCAACCCAAACTCCGGCAGCACGGCCAGCAGGTAGTCGAAAATATCCCCCTGAATCCGCTCGTAATCGGCCCACGCCGTGGTGCCGGTAAAACAGTAGATCTCCAGCGGAACACCCTGGGCCGTGGTCTGCATCTGGCGGACCATGCAGGTCATGTTCGGCTGGATTCCCGGGTGACTCTTCAGGTAGGCCAGCGCATAGGCGCGGAAAGTGCCGATGTTGGTCATCCGGCGACGATTGGCCGACATGGCCGCGACGTTGCCCTGGGCTTCGTTCCAGGCCTTGAGTTCGGCCTGTTTGCGGGTGATGTAGTCGGTGAGCAAGTGCACCTGGGACAGCTTCTGCTCTTCGTCGTCGCGCAGAAAGCGTACACCGCTGGCGTCGATGAACAGGCTGCGCTTGATCCTGCGGCCACCGGAAGCCTGCATGCCGCGCCAGTTCTTGAACGACTCGGACATCAGGCGCCAAGTCGGGATCGAGACGATGGTCTTGTCAAAATTCTGCACCTTGACCGTGTGCAAGGTGATGTCCACCACATCGCCGTCGGCGCCAACCTGTGGCATCTCGATCCAGTCGCCGACCCGCAGCATGTCGTTGCTGGTCAACTGCACGCTGGCGACGAACGACAGCAGCGTGTCCTTGTAGACCAACAGAATTACCGCCGACATGGCACCCAGACCCGACAGCAGCAACAGCGGTGAGCGGTCGATCAGCGTGGCGACGATGACGATCGCGCCAAACACGTACAACACCATTTTCGCCAACTGCACATAGCCTTTGATCGAGCGTGTGCGGGCGTGCTCGGTGCGGGCGTAGATGTCCAGCAGGGCGTTGAGCAGGGCGCTGACCACCAGCAGCAGAAACAGGAAGGTGAAGGACAGCGCGACGTTGCCGAGGAAATTCAGGCTGGTTTTGCTCAGGTCCGGCACCAGATTGAGACCGAACTGGAGCACCAGCGAAGGCGTGATCTGCGCCAGGCGATGGAACACCTTGTTCTGTAGAAAATCATTGACCCAGTGCAAGGCCGGCTGGCGGCTGAGCATTTTTGCCGCGTGCAGAATGAGGTAACGCGCCACCCGTCCGAGGAACAGCGCAATCGCCAATAGCAGCAACAGCGACAGGCTGGAGTGCACGAGCGGGTGCTGGTCGAGGGCGCCCCAAAGGTCCAGGACGTTGGTCCAGAGCTGTTTGATATCCATGGTCGAAAACGATTCTTCTGTAAGGCGCGAGAGGGGATTAGAGCATTTAAGACGCTTTGTATTACGTTTCGGGAAAAATCAGGCAACAAAAAACCAACTGTTTACCGCCATTTGTATAAAGAAACTCGGCCTGAGCGCTCGAAACCGTTACCCTATGCAGCTGTTTTTTTGCATTTCTTCGAGGTAGCACCCGTGTTTTCCCAATTCGCCCTGCACGAACGCCTGCTCAAAGCCGTGGCCGAGCTGAAATTTGTCGAGCCAACGCCTGTGCAAGCCGCGGCCATCCCGCTGGCGCTCCAGGGGCGTGACCTGCGGGTGACGGCGCAAACCGGTAGCGGCAAAACCGCTGCATTCGTTTTGCCCATCCTCAACCGTCTGATCGGCCCGGCGAAAATCCGCGTCAGCATCAAGACCCTGATCCTGCTGCCGACCCGCGAACTGGCCCAGCAGACGCTGAAAGAAGTTGAACGCTTCTCGCAGTTCACCTTCATCAAGTCCGGCCTGATCACCGGCGGTGAAGACTTCAAGGTCCAGGCCGCAATGCTGCGCAAGGTGCCGGACATCCTGATCGGTACGCCGGGCCGGATGATCGAACAACTGAACGCCGGCAACCTCGACCTCAAGGAAGTCGAAGTACTGGTGCTCGACGAAGCCGACCGCATGCTCGACATGGGCTTCGCCGAAGACGTTCAGCGTCTGGTGGACGAGTGCACCAACCGCCAGCAGACCATGCTGTTCTCCGCCACCACCGGTGGTTCGGGCCTGCGCGAGATGATCGCCAAGGTCCTGAACAACCCTGAGCACTTGCAGCTCAACGCGGTCAGCCAGCTGAACGACACCACCCGCCAGCAAATCATTACCGCTGACCACAACCAGCACAAAGAACAGATCGTCAACTGGCTGCTGGCCAACGAGACCTACCAGAAGGCCATCGTCTTCACCAACACCCGGGCCATGGCCGACCGCATCTACGGCCGCCTGGTGGCGCAGGAATACAAAGCGTTCGTGCTGCACGGCGAGAAAGACCAGAAGGATCGCAAACTGGCGATCGACCGTCTGAAGCAGGGCGGCGTGAAAATCCTCGTGGCCACCGACGTCGCCGCCCGCGGTCTGGATGTCGACGGCCTGGACCTGGTGATCAACTTCGACATGCCGCGCAGCGGCGACGAATATGTGCACCGCATCGGTCGTACCGGCCGCGCCGGTAACGATGGCCTGGCCATCTCGCTGATCTGCCACGGCGACTGGAACCTGATGTCGAGCATCGAGCGCTACCTCAAGCAGAGCTTCGAGCGCCGCACCATCAAGGAAGTCAAAGGCACCTACGGCGGACCGAAAAAGGTCAAGGCCTCGGGCAAAGCCGTTGGCGTGAAGAAGAAAAAGACCGACGCCAAGGGCGACAAGAAGAAAACCGCCGCCAAGACCCCGACCAAGCGCAAGAGCGCCAACCGGCCGAAGAGCGATTCCCTGGTCAGCAAGGACGGCATGGCCCCGCTCAAGCGCCGCAAGCCGGAAGCGCCGGCGGCCGAGTAAGTCGTTGTAGACGGCCCATGAAAAACCCGGACAGTGTCCGGGTTTTTTTATGCCTTGCGTTTATCAGCCTTCGGCTTTTTTCTCGGCGGATCCCAACTCCTTCAAGCGCTGATCGATCAACTGACACTTGTCCGACGGGTCAAGGCGGGCGGGGCACAAGCGAAGGCCGCGACTCGATGTCAGGTGACTAACCGCCGTGGCAGCAACTGGGGTTCGCCTGTTCTTCGTACCGGTCATGATGCCGCACCCACTCCATGATTTCGTCTTCGTTGCGTCCCTTGGGCGTCAGGTCGAGGTAGTTATAGGCGCCGACCAGCATGTCCAGGCCCCGGGCATAGGTGGAGTAAGTGTGGAGAATTTCCCCTGCGTCATTGCGATAAAACACACTGAGACCGGGGAGTTCTTCCTCGGAACCGTCGGTTTTTTCGTAGTTGTACGTAGCCTTTCCAGCGGCGACGTCTTCGGCTCGGGCACAGACGCCAAAGTCGTAGTTGAAATCGCATCCTTCTGACGACACCCAATCGAACTTCCAGCCCATGCGTCGCTTGAACGCCTGGAATTCAGCGAACGGTGCGTGGGAAACCGCCACCACTGCAATGTCGTGGTGGGCCAGGTGCTGATTGGCGCCGTCGATGTGATCGCTGAGGAACGAGCAACCGGGGCAGCCCTCGTCCCAGCCCTCGGCGAACATGAAGTGGTAGATGACTAACTGACTGCGGCCGCCAAACAGGTCAGCCAGTTTCAGTTCGCCGTGGGGCCCCTGGAAGTGGTAGTCCTTGTCGATTTTCACCCAGGGCAGGGCGCGGCGTTCGGCGCTGAGTTTGTCCCTTTCCTTGGTGAAGGCTTTTTCGTGGACAAGGTGCTGTTTGCGTGCGACGAGCCATTCTTCCCGCGACACGACGGGATGATTCTGAATGTTCATGTTGTTTTCTCCTGCGCGGGGCGGGGAGGGGACTTACACAGCCTAGTCGTTTGGCTTGCGTGGAATTCGACATACCGCCGGTCAGTCGTCAGCAGAAGCCAGGCTGAAGGGGCAGTGCGAATATCAACCAAAAGTCAGCTGAGGGCTTCACCTCAACCAGAGAGTCTCCCACAGGGGAATTGTGTGGGGCTTAACTTTGTTTAACCGCTTTCAGGCACTTCAAGTCGCTGAAATCCTTCCTCACGCCCTCGATTTTCTTCAGCAAGCGCTCACGCTGGTTCGGCGTGCTTTCGGCCATCAGATCCACCAACAGCGAACGTGCCTGAGCCTCGGTGTTGGCAAAGGCCTGACGATAGGCGGGTGTCCACAAACTCTCTCGATTGACCAGAAGCGTCTCGATTCGTTGTGGGAATTGCGGACTCTGGCGTTGCGCAACGGCTGCGCTGAACTGCTTCTGCCAATGGACACGGTTGGCGATCCATTGGGTGTTCTGGTCGCCCAAGGCGTTCGACCATGTGGCGACGCGCTGTTGCTGGGTAGTGCTCAGAGGTCCGAACCAGTCATTCAGGCGCTTCGACATGCGTTCGCCGCGCTCCTTGATCTGCTGGTCGAGGGAGGGCTTGAGGTATTCCTCCTGGCGTTTGCGCTGGTCCTTGGCAAAGGCATCGTTCATTTCGGCGACTTGCTTGTCATCCAGCCCTTGCAACAACTCGATGGCCGACGGGGTGATTTCCCGCGCGGTCTCGGCGATTGCCTGTTCGGCTTCACGGGCGCGGGCCTGCAAGGCGGCATCGGTGACCTGGTTGGTGGCGATCATGGTTTGCAGGCGGTCCAGCCAGTCGAGGTAGCCGGGTAATTGGGTGGTGCAGTGCCAGCTCAGGTGTTCCTTCAGGCGTTCGTTCAGCCAGCTTTTTTGCTCGCCGTTCATGTCCAGGTAGTCGCTGAGCGTCCACGGGATAATCACGTCGAGGTTGCGGTAGGCCAGGCCCACGCGGCTGCATGCGCCGAGGGTGAGGGCGATAGTCAGCACTACGGCTATGTGATTGAACCAGCGGGACATGGGCGAATCCTTGCGAAAGCCAGTCTTCGGGGTCTGATTCTCATGTGAACCCGGGAGGAGCCCGGCAGTTCAGCCGATCAATAGAACGCGTGTTCGGCCTTGAGGGTAACCAGTCCGTCGCATTGGCTGTTGTGCCCGGCATAGGCCGAGCAACCGCTGCCGCTCAGGTTGGAGTCACTGTAGATCAGGTCGAGGTCGATGCCCATGAACGGGCGGGACAATTTCAGCGACCAATCGGTAAAACTGCCTACATACCCGCCATCCACCGCCACTGGCGTATTGAATTGGTGGGTGGTGTATTTCAGGCTGATGCCGACACCGAACGGTTGATTGCCGCTCAAGTCAGCGAACAGGGTGTTGTTCTGTTTGTCCGGGTCATTGCTGAAGGCGATGCCGAAACGGCTGCCGAGCAAGGTCAGGCCGCCGAACAGTTCCTGGCTGTCAGGGGTTGTGACTTCGGGGTAGCTGTAGCGGATCAGGCCCACTTCGTAGCCGAGGGTTTGGTCGAAGGGTTGTTTAAAACCCATGTAGGAGTCGATCTCGAGGTTTTTCCCCGGGCTGATCCCCATGCTGGGCGACCATTGGCCCACATAGAAACCGCTGTCGTGGCTCAGGTCCAGGCCGCCGTGGAACGAGCCGATGGCCGAAGGTTTGACCAGACCCTGGGCCATGCTGCGGGTGGGGGTGGTGCCGAGCTTGAGGTCGAAGGCACCCAGCTCACGCTGAAAGATTTGTGCGTGTGCCACGGAGCAGGCCAGCAGGCTGGCGAGCAATGCCGATAGATAGAAAGGTTTGAACATGCGTCACTCCATGAACAGCGAGGACAGGCTGGTGAGCCCGCTGAAACGCTTGATCCAGACGTGTGCAAGAATACCGGCGAATGATCGGCAATGAAGGCCATTCGTCGATTTCTAAACGATTTGAAGGAGTGGCAGGGGAGTATCGAGGGTTCCAGTCCAAGCGCTTCGAAGCTCAAAGCGCTTTGGGACCAGGTGACGCGAGGGGATTACTTTTTGCCCAGAGTGATCTGCTTGGACGGGCCGAACGTCTGGCCGCTGACGCCTTTGGCAATTTGCTGGATTTCGCCGCCGGACTTGAGGAACGCTGCGATCTGGCTGTTGATCGATTCGCTGGTTTCGACGGCTGGAGCTGGCTTTGCTTTGCTGGTGGATGCTTTTACGCGCATGGCGGCCATTAACCTGTAGAAAATTAACTTGGCCAGGCATCGTACAGGAATTACCTGATAATTGCTTGGCAAATATCCCCTCGGCATATTCGTGAGGGCGGGGTAATTAGTCACCGGCCAATATTCGAAATATGCACCTAAGCCGCTGTTTTAACTAATAACATTGCCTGGAAAAATACCGCATCACGCTTGCCTGGGCATGGCGTAAATGCCCGGAACGGCCTGACGAGCGGCCAGGCGAGGGATGAAACCCCGGGAAAATTAAGGGTTTCAGAGGATTTTCTCGCGCCACCGGGCCGGCTGCCGAACGCGGCGCTGAAAACCGGGTAGAATGCCGCCCACGCAATGAGGGTATTGGACATGGCTTTAGTCGGGCGTTACAACAGTTTGCAAGTGGTTAAACACACTAACTTCGGTTTATATCTGGACGGTGGCGCGGATGGCGAAATCCTTCTGCCTAATCGTTATATTCCAAAAGATATTCCTAGCGAAGACGAAGACTGGCTCAACGTTTTTATTTATCTGGACAGCGATGACAAACTCATCGCAACTACTGAAAAGCCGAAAGTTCAAGTCGGTGAATTTGCCAGTTTGAAAGTTGTTGAAGTCAACAGCATTGGCGTATTCCTGGACTGGGGGTTGCCGAAAGACCTGTTGCTGCCGTTCTCCGAAGAGAAGCGCCAGATGACGGCGGGCGAGTATGTGGTGGTGCACGTCTATCTCGACAAACACACCCGTCGCATCACCGCGACCGCGCGCCTGGACCGCTACCTGGACAAGACCCCGGCCAACTACACCGCGGGTCAGGAAGTGGATCTGCTGGTGGCCGAAGCCACGGACATGGGCTTCAAGGCCATCATCAACAACAAGCATTGGGGCCTGATTCACAAGAACGAAATCTTCAAGTTCATGCGCGCCGGTAAAGAAGAAAAGGGCTTCATCAAGGAAGTTCGCGCCGACGGCAAGATCAGCCTGAGCCTGCAACCGGTCGGCCAGGAAGCGGCCACCAGCCTGAACTCGAAGATCCTCGCCAAGTTGCGCGAAAACAACGGCAGCTTGGCGGTCAGCGACAAGAGCGATCCGGCGTTGATCAGCAGCCTGTTCGGTGTCAGCAAGGGCAACTTCAAGAAGGCCATCGGTGCGTTGTACAAGAATGGCCAGATTGTCATTCATGCCGATCGCATCGAACTCAGTTGATCCCACTCTGACGTGTAGGGGCATTTTCTGGCCTTCTGGTTAATAATCGACAACATGATTTTTCGCCCCGGTGTGTTCTATTCAACGAGAAGGCGGGGGCTTTGCTTTTACTGCCGAGTCTTTGCCGTGGATTGTGTCTTCGAGGTGTTCCGGTGAGCGCCACCCGGCGCAGCGCCGACGGGTTTGCCCTGCAAGTGATGGTCGGGTTGTGCCTGGTCTGGGGCGTTCAGCAGGTGATGATCAAGTGGGCGGCGGCCGATATTGCGCCGGTGATGCAGGCGGCCGGACGTTCCGGCATGTCGGCGTTGCTGGTCGGGCTGCTGATCTGCTGGAAGGGCGGCTGGAACCAGGTGGGTGCGACCTGGCGCGGCGGTCTGTTGGCCGGTGCCTTGTTCGGCCTGGAGTTCTTCTTCATTTCCGAAGGCCTGCAACTGACCACGGCGGCGCACATGTCGGTGTTCCTCTACACCGCGCCGATCTTCACCGCATTGGGTGTGCACTGGTTGTTGCCGAGTGAGCGTTTACGGCCGTTGCAATGGCTGGGGATTGTCCTGGCCTTTATCGGGATTGCCATCGCGTTTGCCGGCGGGGTGTCCTGGGACAACCTTGATTACCGCATGTTGATGGGCGATGCCTTGGGTGTGCTGGCGGGTGCCGCCTGGGGCGCGACCACGGTGGTGGTGCGCGCCTCACGCCTGTCGGAAGCGCCGGTGACCCTGACGCTGTTCTATCAGTTGATTATCGGCTTTTTCGGTTTGTTGTTGATTGCGCTGCTCAGCGGCCAGATCACCCATGTCAGCCTGACCACCGTGGCGGTTGCCAGTGTGCTGTTTCAGGGCGTGGTCGTGTCGTTCTTCAGTTACCTGATCTGGTTCTGGCTGCTGCGCCGTTACCTGGCGGCGAACCTCGCGGTGTTTTCGTTCATGACGCCGTTGTTCGGCGTCACGTTCGGTGTGGTGCTGCTGGGCGAGGAACTGAGCCTGAACTTCGTCATCGGTGCAGTGCTGGTGTTGGCGGGCATCACTTTTGTCAGCGCTGAGCAGTGGTTGCGCCGTCGTTTGCGCAAAGCTCTCGGGCAGCATTGACCGGTGCGAGCAACAGACCGCCGGCGATCAGCAAGCCGCAGCCGGCGACCACCAGTGCCGGCTGCAAACCGCCACTGAAATGACTGCTCAGCGCCGCCAGCAATGGCCCGCTGAGCTGGCCCACGGCAAAGCAAGCTGTTAGCAGGCCAGCATTGCGCTGGGTGGCGTGGGGTGCCAGCTCCCGGGAGCGTTGCATCACCAGTTGCATGCAGGCCAGGAACGGCGTGCCGCACAGGATCACACCCAATGCCAGACCTGGCCCGTTGCCCAGCAGGCAGGCGAATACGCCGGCGGCTTGCAGCCATAACGTCGCCATCAACCAGTGACGCGTTGCACCCGGCTTTTGCCGACGCAGACTCACCAGCACCACACCCGTGGCAGCCGCCAGGCCAAAGCACGGCCAGAACAGGTCGGCCTGCCATTGGCCATGGAATTGCGCGTTGGCCATTTGCGACAGAAAGGTCGCCGGAATGATGTAGCCCAATCCGTACAAGCCATAGATCCAGCCCAGACGACCGATACCTTGTGTGCCGGACGTGCCGGCGCTGGGTGCAGCGGTCGCGGTTGCGCCCGGTTGTGGCAGGAACGGCAGAATCCCCAGCAGCATCGCCAGTCCTACGGCGGCATACACCAGCCACAATGTGGCGGATGTCTGGCCCAGCAGATTCGAGCCCAGGGCCAACAAACCGGTCAGAAAAATCCCCAAACCAGGTCCTGCGAAGACCAAGGCGCCGAGCCGAGGACGACCGGCCGCTGCCGCGAGCGGCTGGCTCAAAGCGGTGATCATCACCAGCACCCAGGCGCTGGCCACGCCGGTGCCGAAACGCAGCAACAGGTGCGACCAGAAACCGTTGGCCCAGAACGAAGCCAGGGTCAGCAGTACGCAGAGCCACAACCCGCCGAGCAAGCGCCGGCGAACTTGTGCCGGACGCCGGGAAAACATGGCGTCCACCGCGCCGATGAAATACCCGAGGTAGTTGGCGGCGGCAATCAGTCCGGCGGCGGTCAGGTCGATCTGACCTTCGCTAAGCAGATGCGGCAGTTGCGGTGTCAGGGCAAAACGGCCGATGCCCATGGCCATCATCAGGGCAACAAAACTGGCGGATAAGCGAATCAGGGCAGACATGGTCTGGATTCCGTTTGGAGGATCAATGACCGTCAGGCTAGGACTGATTGACTTTCTTTAAAAATGAATAATAGTGAGTAACTTGTTCTTTTTTGGAGAATGTCGTGGAATTCAGCCAATTGCGCATCTTCCAGGCGGTGGCGGAGGAAGGGTCCATCACCCGGGCCGCCGAACGGCTGCATCGAGTGCCGTCGAACCTGTCGACCCGGCTCAAGCAGCTGGAAGAGCAACTGGGTGTCGAACTGTTCCTGCGCGAGCGTCAGCGCTTGCAGTTGTCGCCTGCGGGAAAAGTCCTGCTGGACTACACCGCCAAGCTGTTTGCCTTGCGTGACGAGGCCAGCGCGGCAGTGCAGGGCGGGCAACCGGCGGGCGACTTTGTGCTCGGCACCATGTACAGCACGGCGGCGATTCACCTTCCGGGGCTATTGGCGCGCTACCACCGCCTGTATCCGGCCGTGAACCTGCAAGTGCAATCCGGACCCAGCGGTGAATTGCTCGAAGGCCTGCTCACCGGTCGACTCGATGCGGCGCTGGTGGATGGCCCCATGGAACTGGCCGGGCTCGACGGGGTGCCCTTGTGCGACGAGCGCCTGGTGCTGATCAGCGAGGCCGATCATCCACCGGTGCGTAGCGCGCTGGATGTGCAAGGTCGTTCGGTGTTCACCTTTCGCCAGGGCTGCTCCTACCGCATGCGCCTGGAAGCCTGGTTCGCCCATGACCATGCGGCCATGGGCCGGGCGATGGAGATCGAGTCCTACCCGGGGATGCTGGCATGTGTGATTGCCGGTTCCGGTGTGGCGCTGATGTCGGAGTCGATGCTCGCCAGTTTGCCGGGCCGTGAGAGTGTGGCCGTGCATCCGTTGGTCGAGCCGTTCGCCAGCGCTACCACCTGGCTGATGTGGCGCAAGGGCATGGTCGGGGCCAACCTGAATGCCTGGATCGAGCAGCAACAGGTGGTTTTTCCGCCGGCACGGGTACAGGCGCAGGAAATTGCCTGAACGCAGGCTGATTGTGATGGATTCAGTAACAGATCATTGCGACTTTGCGCGAGCATTGCGTAGGACTTCGGACTATTATCTGTGCGAGAGGCTACAGAATTTTGGCTGCTCGGCACTACCCTGAAGGGGGCACCATGAAAGAGAAAATCCAAAACTGGCTGCATGACCTGGGTGTGGCTCTCGGTTTGATCGAACCGCCTCTGCAACCCGTGCCTGTTCGTACTGACGACGAACAGCGCCGACGCCAGCAGCGTCGCCGGTAATGGCAGATAACATCTGACAGGTGAAAGGTTTCCCGTGGCAAGGGAGCAAGCTCCCTTGCCGCTTGGTGTACGTTTGATCACCAGCCTTAGTACCGCCCGATCTCCAGCAAAAACCGGCTCAAATCATTCGCCGTCCTGGCGGTCTTGAGTATCCGGTCCTCCTCCACCGTAAACGCCGTGACACCCAGTTCATCTTCCAGATGGAAGATCAGTTCTTCGATATCTTTTTTGTCCAATCCCAATTGCGCCAGGCTGGCGTTGTCGTCAAAGTCTTTCCGGCCTTCCAGCAGACGGCTGATGTAGCGGTGCACGACATCACGAACGGCAGCTTCTTTCATGAGCATTCTTCGAAAAGTAGGGGGTTCTGTTCTCCCTGCCGGAGCAGTTCCTGCCGTTGAGTACAGCAGGCTTTAGCCGTGTGAGCGCTGCCATTCGTCAATCATATTGCGCAAATGCTCCCCGGAAAAACTGCCGAAATGCCCGCCATGCACCGTGCGGATCGACAGCGAGTTCAAGCGTTGCAGGCTGCGGGCGTAGTCATCGAGGTTGGAGTGGTAGGCGTCTTCGATCAGCGGGCCGTCGTAGATGATGTCGCCGCTGAACAAGGTCTCGGTGGCGGCTTCATACAGGCAGATGCCACCCGGCGAGTGTCCCGGTGTGTGCACGACCTGCAACACCCGATCGCCCAGGTCCAGCACATCGCCATCTTCGATAAACCCTGTGGCCGGTGCGGCTTTGACCCGGTATTCGGCATAGCACAACGGGCAATCAGGGTGCGCCTCGAACATGTCGTCGCCGACAAAGGCTTTGCTCAAGTCGTTGTCACCATCCGGTGCGGCGAGAATGTCCGCCTCGGCCGGATGCACCAGTCGCTCGGTGAATTCGTGATGACCGGCGATGTGATCGAAGTGGCAGTGGCTGGCCACGGCCACCAGCGGCCGTTCGGTGATCCACGGCAGTTGCTCGCGCAGGCTGACCAGGCCCGAGCCGCTGTCCAGCAGCAGGTCTTTGTCACGGCCCTGGATGTGCCAGAGGTTGCAGCGGTAGAAGGGGCGGATGTACGGCTCGTGAATCAGGCGGATGCCGTCACTGAGTGGTTTCACCTCGAACCACTGGTTGCGAGAAACAATCTTCATAGTTCATTTTCTCCAGACGAAAAAAAACGAGTGTGGCAACCGACGCCACACTCGTCGAAGAAAAAGTTAATCCGTTCTTTTCAGTTTAGGCAGCGCTGGCCACCGCTGCCGGGCGACGGGACAGCAGGCTGACCAGCACGAAGCTCACCAGGCCTACACCGAGGCTGTAGTAGATCGGTGTGTTGGCGTCCAGACCGTCCTTGAACATGAACAGCAGCGCGGTGGCGAAGCCCATGCCCATGCTGGCGATAGCGCCGGCGGTGGTGGCGCGCTTCCAGAAGATCGCACCCATCAGCGGGATCAGCATGCCGCCCACCAACAAGTTGTAGGCCAGGGTCAGGGCGCTGATCACGTCGTTCACGATCAGAGCGATGCCCAGAACCACGATACCGGTCAACAGGGTGAACAGGCGGTTGATCGCCAGGCTCGACTGTTTGCCGCCGCGCAGTTTCGGCAGCAGGTCTTCGGTCAGGGTGGTAGCAGCGGCGAGCAGGCCAGCGCTGGCGGTGGACATCATGGCGGCCAGTGCGGCAGCGATCACCAGGCCACGGATACCGTCCGGCAGGGACAGTTTGACGATGGCGGCGAAGGCGTTGTTGACGTTGTCCAGATCCGGGATCAGTACGTGAGCAGCCATGCCGATCAAGGCACAGGCCAGACCGTAGAGGATGCAGTAGATACCGGCAGCGGTACCGGCAACCTGAGCCACTTTGGCGGTCTTGACGGTGAACACCCGTTGCCAGATGTCCTGACCGATCAGGATGCCGAAAAAGTAGATCATGAAGTAGGTGATGATCGTGTCCCAGCCGATGGTGGTGAAGCTGAAGCTCGCCGCCGGCAGTTTCATTACCAACTCATCCCAGCCGCCGACGCGGTACAGGCAGATCGGCAACAGGATGAACATCAGGCCCACAGTCTTGATCACGAACTGGACGATGTCGGTCAGGGTCAGCGACCACATGCCGCCGATGGCCGAGTAGATCACCACGACGCCGCCGCCGAGCAGTACCGAGATCCAGAACGGCAGGCCAAACAGCACTTGCAGGACGGTGCCGATCGCCAGGATCGAGGTCACGCCGATCATCAGCGCGTAGGCCAGCATGATCACCGCGCTCGCGGAGCGGGCCATCGGGTTGTAGCGTTTTTCCAGCACCTGGGTAACGGTGTAGATCTTCAGTTTCAGCAGCGGTTTGGCGAGGAACAGGTTCAGCGCCACGATCCCGCAACCCAGGGCTGCACACAGCCAGAAACCGGAGATGCCATGCACGTAGCCCAGACGCACGGTGCCCACGGTGGACGCGCCACCCAGAACGGTGGCAGCCATGGTGCCCATGTACAGGCTTGGGCCGAGGTTACGACCGGCGACCAAAAAGTCTTCGTTGGTCTTGGCCTTGCGCATGCCGTAGTAGCCGAGTATCAGCATCGCGGCGGCGTAGATGAGTACGACGAATAAATCCAAAGCCATTGTTGCGTGTCTCCGATTGTCTTTTTTATGTGAGGCTGAAAATCAATTCCTGTGGGAGCGTGTTAACCACAGGTAATGTGTTGAATCAGGCGGCTTGACGCATCGCCGGTTTTGCGAGCGAATCCGTGCTCTGGCTGCGAGAGTCGTTCGGGCCGAACACTGCGCTCGATTCCGGGAACAGGCTCAGCAGCGCCAGGTACACCACCGAGGCCAGGCCCAGGGTCACTGGCAGGCTGATGTCGATACCACCGGCCATTTCGCCCAGCGGCCCGACAAACTGACCCGGCAGGTTGACGAAGCACAGGCCGACGGCCGCGCTCGGGATCCAGGCACCCAGGCCACGCCAGTTCCAGCCGTGGGTGAACCAGTAACGGCCACCTTTCTCGCCGCGGGTGAACACTTGCAGGTCATCCGGGCAGTAGAAGCCGCGACGCACCAGCAGGCCGATGATCATGATCACCATCCACGGGGTGGTGCAGGTGATGATCAGCACGGCGAAGGTCGACACGCTCTGCACCAGGTTGGCCGCGAAGCGCCCGATGAAGATGAAGGCAATCGACATCACACCGATCAGCAGCGTGGCCTTGACCCGCGACAGTACACGTGGGAACACGCTGGACATGTCGAGGCCGGTGCCGTAGAGCGAAGTGGTGCCGGTGGACATGCCACCGATCACCGCGATCAGGCACACCGGCAGGAAGAACCAGCTCGGCGATACCGCCAGCAGGCCGCCGACATAGTTGTTGGCCGCGATGTAGTCCGGTGCCTTGATCGCCACGATGGTCGCGGTGGCCAGGCCGAACAGGAACGGGATGAACGTTGCGATCTGCGAAATCACCACCGCCGCCATGATGCGGCGCTTGGAGGTGTCACGCGGAATGTAACGCGACCAGTCGCCGAGGAAGGCACCGAAGGAAATCGGGTTGCTCATGGCCACCAGCGCAGCACCGATGAACGCGGCCCAGAAACCCGGTTGGCCCATGTTGACAGTGCCGGCGTAGTTCGCATCGAAGGGACCGGCGAAGGCGAAGATGCCCAGCAGGAACAGCAGGCTGGCACTCCACACTGCGATCTTGTTGACCCACAGCAGGAAGCGGAAGCCATAGATGCACACGGTCAGCACCAGAATCGCGAACAGACCGTAGGCCAGGCCCAGGGTCAGGTCGGTTTCCGGCAGGCCGATCAGGCGTTTGGCGCCACCGATCAGCGCATCACCCGAACTCCATACCGAGAGCGAGAAGAAGGCGATGGCGGTCAACAGCGACAGGAACGAACCGACGATCCGCCCGTGCACGCCGAAGTGCGCACCGGAAGACACGGCGTTGTTGGTGCCGTTGATCGGGCCGAACAGGCCCATTGGCGCGAGGATCAGCGAGCCCAGCAACACGCCCAGCACAATCGCCCAGACGCCCGCCTGGAAAGACAGGCCGAACAGGACCGGGAAGCTGCCGAGAACGGCGGTTGCAAAGGTGTTTGAACCACCGAAGATCATCCGGAACAAGTCCGTCGGGCCTGCGGTGCGTTCGTTGTCCGGGATCTGTTCGACCCCGTGGGTTTCAATTTGCGTAAGGCTTTGGTCTTTGTTGTTGTTATTCATGATCAGCTCCGATCATAAAGGCGCGCTCATCGTGCGTGAGCGTCACCTGTGTTGGCTAAGGGGGTGGCAGCCCTTCCGGCATCGCGGACAAATGTTCGTGGCAGGCCAGCCATAGGCCTTGTTGTTCTTCGCCAGACGCTTGTTTCTTGAAAACAATCGTCTCGCGCTCCTGGCTAAAGTGCTGCTCCCCTTGCATGCGCAGCTCGGTGGCCACGTCATGAATGAAAATCGCCACGTCACCCTGCAGGCTGACGAAAGCGTTGCTTGAGGTGCACGAGAGCACCTCGAAGCCATCCTCGGCGCGCCAACCGTCCCACATCGCCTGATAGGCGTCGCGCGACAGCAGGGGCTGTTCGAGGGTGTAGAAGACGAAGCTGGCTTCAAAGCTGAACGCGCCGAAGTAGGCTTCGCGATCGTTACGGGCAAAAGCGGACACCAGATCGGCGGCGGCTTTCAGAACCTGATCACGTTCGTTCACGACCATTCCTCAGCGGTGGACTACGCCAGGCAGTACGCAGAGCATTTCGTACAGCAGGTTGGCGGCCAGCAGCGAGGTGTTACCCGTGGTGTCGTAAGCGGGCGAGACTTCTACCAGATCGCAACCAACCAGGTCGAGGCCTTGGCAGCCACGAACGATCTCGATCGCCTGAATGGTCGTCAGACCGCCGATTTCCGGGGTGCCGGTACCCGGTGCCCAGGCAGGGTCGATGCCGTCGATGTCGAAGCTGAGGTAAACAGGACCGCCGCCGACTTTCTCGCGGACTTCAGCCATCAACGGCTCCAGCGATTTGTGCCAGCACTCTTCGGCCTGGACGACACGGAAGCCCTGGTTGCGGCTCCAGTTGAAGTCATCGGCGGTGTAGCCCTGGGCGCGCAGGCCGATCTGCACGACACGATCCGGATCCAGCAGGCCTTCTTCAACGGCGCGGCGGAAGGTGGTGCCGTGGGCGATCTTCTCGCCGAACATGTGATCGTTCACATCGGCGTGAGCGTCGATGTGCACCAGGCCGACCTTGCCGTGCTTTTTATGGATGGCACGCAGGATCGGCAGGGTGATGGTGTGGTCGCCGCCCAGGGTCAGGGGGATCACGTTGTGTTCGAGGATGTCGTCGTAGGCTTCTTCGATGATGCGTACGGCGTCCAGCAGGTTGAAGGTGTTGATCGCCACGTCGCCGATGTCGGCAACCGACAGCGAGTCGAAGGGTGCAGCACCGGTGGCCATGTTGTAAGGACGGATCATCACCGATTCGGTGCGGATATCGCGAGGCCCGAAGCGGGTGCCAGGGCGCAGCGAGGTACCGATGTCCAGTGGCACGCCGACGAAGGCAGCGTCCAGGCCGGCAGCGGTAGTCAAATGGGGGAGTCGCATCATGGTGGCGATGCCGCCGAAGCGCGGCATTTCGTTGCCGCCCAGTGGTTGGTGAAGAATCTTGTCCACGGGTAGGGCCTCATCGTCGTTGTTTTATTTATTGGGTTGCGCCGTACACGGAAGGTACGGGCACCGTTGTGGGCCGATTCTGCAAAATGTAGTGGCCGGGAAGAATCGCTACGGGCAAATACTTAGTTCAGATTTTTCTAAACTAATGTGCGCGAGATCGATAGACTTCACCGCAACACGAAAGCTGCAGCTCCTACTGGGCTGTAGCCAGAGCCAGCTGAAATTCGAGCGGTGTTTGGAGAGTCCCAATGGCCAACGCTTTACCCGACCTGAAACTATTGCGCATCTTCGTCAGCGTGGTGCGGCACCAGGGGTTCGCCAACGCCCAGCAGGAGCTCAATCTCTCGACGTCGGCCATCAGCACCTACATGAGTCAGCTCGAAGCAGCCCTTGGCCTGGTGCTCTGCCATCGCGGCCGTGGCGGTTTCAGCCTGACCAGCAAGGGCGAGTTGTTCCATCAGGAAACCCTGCGTCTATTGGGTGAACTCGAAGGCTTCGAGCAGTACGCCGCCGCCCTCAAGGGTGAGTTGCGCGGTACCTTGAACCTCGGGGTGATCGACTCCACCGTCAGCGACAAGGCCCTGCCGTTCGCCGAAGCCATCGGCGCCTACAGCCAGGAACACCCGGCCGTGCACTTGCACCTGTCGGTGATGAGCCCTTACGAGTTGCAGCTCGGTGTGCAGGACAACCGTCTCGACCTGGCCATCGGTGCGTTTTCCACGCGCATGAGCGGTCTGGTGTACATGCCGCTGTACCGTGAACAACACTGGCTGTATTGCAGCACGCGGCATCCGCTGTTCAACGAGCGGCGCATTCCCGAGCAAGTCATCACCCAGCAGCGCATGGTCGGTCGTGGCTACTGGAGCCAGGCCGAACTGGCGCGTCACGGCTTCAAGCACAGTGCCGCGACCGTGGAAAGTATGGAAGCCCAGTTGATTCTGGTGCTGTCCGGCGCCTACATCGGCTACCTGCCGGAGCACTACGCCCAGGCCTGGGCCGACAAGGGCGACTTGCGGGTGTTGCTGCCGGCGACCTTCGGTTATCAGGCACCGTTCTCGATGATCGTGCGTCGGGGTCGTAGCCGCGAGCCGCTGATCCAGACGTTCCGCGACTTGCTTAAAGCCCAACTGAATCAGGCCTGAGAAAATGTCCAGAATCCAGTGCCCGCGCTGCCTGCGCCCGCAAAGCCACTGCCTGTGCCCATTGATCCCGTGCCTCGACAGCCGCACCCGGGTGTTGCTGTTGCAGCATCCGAGCGAAGTGAACCATGCGCTGAATACGGCGCGGCTGGCGGCGTTGGGTTTGAACAATGCCGAGTTGATCGTGGGGGAAGAGTTCGAGGATTTGCCGACGTTGTTGAACCGGCCGGGGTATCAGGCGCGGTTGTTGTTTCCCGGTGACGATGCGCAGCCGATGCAGGCTTATGCCGCGACAGACGAACCGTTGTTGCTGGTCGTCCCGGACGGCACCTGGCGCAAGGCGCGCAAGATGCTGCACCTCAATCCGCTGCTGGCGGCATTGCCGAGGGTGACGCTGGCCGAAGGCGGTGTGTCCCGTTATCGACTGCGCAAGGCGCCGGGGCCGGGAGCGTTGTCGACGGTGGAGGCGGTTGTGCAGGCGCTGGAGACACTCGAAGCGCCGACGTCGTTTGCGCCGTTGTTAAAGCCATTCGAGGCGTTGATCGAGGGGCAGATTGCGGCGATGGGGGAGGAGGTTTACCAGCGTAATCATTCTGAAAAATGATCGGTGGTCTTGCTGGCCTCATCGCGAGCAAGCTCGCTCCCACAGGTTTTGTGGTGTTTGCAGATTTTGTGTACGACGCGGACACTGTGGGAGCGAGCTTGCTCGCGATGGCGGCAGATCAGTCACCGCAGATTCTGGATACTACCTACCGCTCCCGCATCGCCTCGGTCCGCGCTTTCAACACCGGTTTAAGCAAGTAATCCAGCACCGTTTTTTCCCCGGTAATAATGTCCACCGTCGCCACCATCCCCGGAATGATCAGCAACGGTTTCACATCCCCGCCCAAATGGTTTTTGTCAGTGCGCACCTGAATCAGATAGAAGCTGTTGCCCTTGTCGTCGGTGATGGTGTCGGCGCCGATCAACTCCAGTTTGGCGCTCAGGCCGCCGTAAATGGTGTAGTCGTAGGCACTGAACTTGACCATGGCTTTCTGGCCCGGATGCAGGAATGCAACGTCCTGAGGGCGGACCTTGGCTTCGATCAGCAGGTTGTCTTCCAGCGGCACGATTTCCACCATGTCGCTGCCGGGCTGGACCACGCCGCCGATGGTGTTGACCTTCAACAGCTTGATGATGCCGTGAACCGGGGAGACCACGGTAGTACGGGTCACGCGGTCGTCGATGGCGATGCTCGATGCCGTGATTTTCGACAGGTCGGTGCGTTTCTCATTCAGCTCTTTGGCGGCTTCGGAACGGAAGCTCTGTTCTGACTCATCGATCTTGCTTTTGATCTCGTTGATCGCCGATTCCGCCCGGGGAATGGCCAGGGTGGTGGCGTTCAGCGAGCCGCGAATCTCCACCGCGCTACGTTTGAGGCGCAGGATTTCCACCGGTGACACCGCACCCGTGCCCACCAGCGGTGTGGACATGTTCATCTCTTGTTGCAACAACGCCAGGCTTGAGCTGAACTGCCCCTGTTTCGAGCGAAACTCCGCCAGCTCCTGGGTTTTTTGCCGAAGTTGCTCGGTCAGGGTGCGCTGTTCGCTGGCCAGTCGGCGTTGCCGCTGTTCGTACAGCGAGCGCTCGTCTTCAGCCACTTGCGGAGCCTTGGCGATCACTTCTTCTGACAGCTTGAACGGCCGGCCTTCGGCTTCGGCCGAAAGCCGTTCGACCTGCGCGGTCAAGGCATAGCGGTCGGCTTCGCTTTCGCCCTTGTTCGACAGGTAGCGCGTGTCGTCCAGGCGCAGCAAGGTGTCGCCCTTGTTCACCATTTGTCCTTCACGGACGAAAATTTCAGTGACGATGCCGCCCTCCAGGTTCTGGATCACCTGGACTTTGCTCGACGGAATCGCCTTGCCTTCGCCCATGGTCACTTCCTGCAATACGGCGAATTTGGCCCAGACCAGTGCGCTGATCAGCAGCGCGGCAGCCAGCCATACGGTGACTCGCGACCAGCGCGGTGAGTCCTGCAACGAGGCACCGGCGGTTTCTGGCATGAACTCGGTTTCGGCACTTTTGTTGAAACTGTCGAAGTAGCCACGGGATCCCTGATCGGCAGACATGGACGACTCCTAGACGGCCGCAGAGCCGACACGGCCCTTGCGCAGTGCATCGATGACCGCTTCTTTCGGACCGTCAGCGACGATCCGTCCGTTGTCCAGCACCACCAACCGGTCCACCAGGCTCAGCATCGAGGTGCGGTGGGTCACCAGCAGGATGGTTTTGCCCTGGACCCAGCCGTGAAGTTTTTGCCGCAGGACGTCTTCGCTGCTGTTGTCCATGGCGCTGGTGGGTTCGTCGAGCAGCATGATGGGTGGGTCAAGCAACATGGCCCGGGCCATCAATACCGCCTGGCGCTGTCCGCCGGACAGCAGTTGCCCGCGTTCGCCCACGGGCCGGTCGAAGCCTTGCGGGTGTTGCCGGGCCAGTTCGGTAACGCCGGACATTTCCGCCACTTCGAGCATGCGTGCGTCACTGATATAGCGTGCGCCGAGGGTCAGGTTGTCGCGCAGGCTGCCGGCCAGCAGCGGCAGGTCGTGGGCGACGTAACCGATTTGATGGCGCAGGTCGGCGACGTCCAGTTGCCGCAGGTCCAGGCCATCGAGCAGCAGCTGGCCTTCATCCGGTTCGTAGAAGCCCATAACCAGTCGCGCCAGGGTGCTTTTGCCTGAGCCGCTGCGACCGATGATGCCGATGCGTTCACCGGGTTTCACACTGAAGCTGACATTGGCCAGGGCAGGAGAATTCTGGCCGTTGTAGTGGAAGGTCACCCCGACAACATCCAGCGCGCCTTGCAGTTGCGTGCGCTCCAGCGGCCGCTGTTTGACGTCGCGCTCTTGGGGCAGGCCCATCAGCGCATCGGTGCTTTTCATGGTCAGTTGCGCTTGCTGATAGCGGGTGATCAGGCCGGCGATCTGCCCCAGTGGCGCCAGCACCCGACTGCCGAGCATGTAGCTGGCCACCAGGGCGCCGACGCTGAGGTTGCCGGCGATGATGCTGTAGACCCCGGCAATGATGGTCGCCATGCCGGACAGTTGCTGGATGAACAGCGTGCCGTTGGTGGCCAGGGCCGAGAGGTTGCGCGCGTGGCTGTCGAGGCGGGTGAGGGCGCCGTGGGTGCTTTCCCATTTGTGCTGGCGTTCGCTTTCGGCGCTGCAGGCCTTGAGGGTTTCCAGGCCGCTGAGGGTTTCGATCAACAGTGCCTGGCGTTCGGCGCCGAGGCTGAGGCTTTTCTGCACGGTGTCGCGCAGGCGTACCTGGATCACCATGGCGAAGATGATGGTGATGGGAAACGCCAGAATCGGGATCACCACCAGCCAGCCACCGAGCAGGCCGATCACCAGCAGCATCAGCAGACAGAAGGGCAGGTCGATCAGGCTGGTGAGGGTCACGGCGGTGAGAAATTCCCGCAGGCCCTGGAAGTCATGAATGCTTTGGGCGAAGCCACCGATGGTCGCAGGCCGCGCTTTCATCGCCATGCCGGTAATGCGCTCGAACAGGGTGGCCGACAGGATCACGTCGGTTTTCTTGCCGGCGGTATCCAGCAAGTGCGCGCGCACGACCCGCAGTACCAGTTCGAAAACGGTGCCGATCAGCAGACCGATCGCCAGTACCCACAAGGTCGAAGTGGCCTGGTTCGGCACCACGCGGTCGTAGGTCTGCATCACGAACAGCGGCACCATCAGTCCCAGCAGGTTGATCAGGAAACTCGCCAGGATCGCATCGCTGTACAGCCATTTCGACAGCTTCAGCGTATCGCGGAACCAGGCCTGTACCCGCGGCACCAGCGGCGAACGCAAGTCTTCGAGTTCGTGGCGAGGCCGGGCAAACAACGCCTGGCCACTGTAGTGCTCGGCCAACTCCTCAGGGCTGAGCCATTGTTCGCCGCCATCGGCTTCGCTGGGCAGGATCAGCACCTTGCCGTCCTCGCCATAACGGCGCAGGACGGCCGTGCGGCCGTTGTTGAGCAACAGCAGCACGGGCAGGTTGAGCGCGGAGATGTCCTTGAGGTCACGGCGCAGCAAGCGCGCCTGCAAACCGGCCCGGGCCGCTGCACGGGGCAGCAGGTCCAGGCTCAGGCGTTGGTGTGCCATGGGAAGCCCGGCACTCAGGCTGGCGCGACTGACCGTCGCGCCGTGGAGTTTGCAGAGGATCAGCAGACCGTCCAGAAGCGGGTCATCGAAGCTCAGGCGCGGATCGACACCGGTGTTGCCAGGTTCCATGCTGGTCATTGAACCCTCCCGGGCACTACTTCATTTCAGGCAGACGCGCTTCGTTTTTCACTTCGGTCTGGGCGATCGCGTCGGCGGGCAGTACGACCCGTTGCTTGCTCAACAACTGGCCCATGTCCGCCAGGACACGGTACATCGAGAACTCTTCGGTGTAGCGCACTTCGGTGTAGCGACGGTTGGCGTTGTAGAGTTCGTTTTCACTGTCGAGCAGGTCCAGCAGGGTCCGTTGACCGAGGCCGAACTGGTCCTGGTAGGCAATGCGTACGCGCTTGCTGGTGTCGGCATATTCACGGGCGGTCGGGGTTTGTTTCTTGGCATTGACCATGGCGTTCCAGGCCAGGTGAATGTTCTCGTTGAGCTGGCGCAGGGCATTGTTACGGATGTCCATGGCCTGGTTGATCTTGTGCGAGTCGGAGGCCAGGCGTGCCTTGTCGCTGCCGCCACGGAACAGGTTGTAGTTCATGACCACGCCGACTCGCCATTCGTTGTCATGGCCTTCGTCACCCTGCACATTGTTGTTCGCACCCACGGCAGCCTCGGCGTCGAGGCGCGGGTAGAACGGCGACTTGGCAACTTCGTACTGGCTCTCGGCCGATTGCACGTCGGCCTGGGCGGATTTCAGGAAAGGGTTGTTTTCCACCATGCTCTGCTGGGCTTCGGGCAGGGAGGCAGGGACTTCTCCGCGAATCGACGGCGGTGTTTCGAGTTCATCGGGCATGCGCCCCACAACGGCGTAGAAGTTCGACTCGGCGTCAGCCAGATCGACTTCGGCGGTGTCGAGATTGTTTTCTGCCAGTGCCCGGCGAGCCGCGGACTGGTCGGCATCGGCGTTGCTGCCCACGCCGCGCTGGGTGCGCAGGCCGATCTGGTCGTTGACCCGCAAGTGCGCTTGCAGGTTGTTTTTGGCCAGTGTCACCAGTTCGCGGCGCTTGAGTACTTCGAGGTAAACCTCGGTGGTGCGCAGGGCCAGATCCTGAGCCGTACCCTGAGCGTAATAGGCTCGTGAGTTGACCACGCCCTGGGTGCGCCCGACTTCATTGGCAGTGTTGAACCCGTCAAAGAGCATTTGCCGCAGGCGCAATTCCGACTGGGTGTAGTTGAGGGTTTCGGTGTGGTGATTGCCGAACGCCCGGGTATTGGTGTTATCGCTGTACCCGCGCCCGTAGGCCGCGTTCAAATCAACCGATGGATAAAAGCCCCCTTTGGCGACCTTCACGTCCTCATCCGCCGACAGGCGGCTGTCCACCCGTGATGCCAGCTCCGGGTGGGTCGCGATGGTGCTCTGGATCGCGTCGGTCAGCGTCATGGCCTGAGCCTGGGACGAGCAGGCCATGGCCAAGAGAACCGCGCTGCAGAGGGGGGTTAATAGGCGCATGTTACATCTCCCTGATTCCTGATGGTGCTTATCAGTCGCCAATTATTTGACGATATTTGTAGGTAAAGTTGTTTCACATCTTTAACAAAAGAGCTAAGAACATTCTGGAGCGTAGCTAAGAAATTTTTTTCATAACGGCTATGCAAAAAAAAACTTATGCGCTCTACAAAATCCAGCACATTGTTCAAGTCGAAAGCCCTTGTTTTACGAGCTCTAGGGCGCTCGTCGGGGTTTGAGGGAAGTTCCAATCCACTTATCGATATAGGGCGGAGAAGTGCTGGAGGGGAGGGACGCGAGCGATCTGGTGGTGACGGTTTTTTGTCACTTGAGTGATTCAAGATCGCTACGCATTGCTCACAGGCAACGTTGTTGCGCGCAGGGGTCCGATGCCATTGATTGCAGAGGGTTTTTCCCCAAACCGTAATCAGCGCCGTGAGCGACTGGCTGGGCGAGATCGTTGCCGGGGCCACGGCTTACTCAAGTAAACCGGCACCCGCAACACGATCCGCCAGGCAACCCGCTCGAGCCATGAGCACGTTCTTCGCACAAACAAGGTGCCGACAGCGGTTGGCATCGGAGGAAGTGCACATGGCAACGCTCATCGGTATCGTCAGTAAGGTCATCGGTCAGGTGTTCGCGGTTGCGAGCAATGGCACCCGGCGCGCGCTGGTCGAGGGGGATAAGCTGTTCGCCGGCGACCAACTGAGCACCGGCGCTGAAGGCGCGGTGGCGGTGCATCTGCAAAATGGCCAGGAGCTGACCCTCGGGCGCGGCAGCAGCATGCACATGACCCCGCAGTTGCTCGCCAATCAGATTCCCCATGTGGACTCGTCTGAGGCGGTGACGCCGAGCCAAGCGCAGCTGACGGATGTCGCACAGCTGCAAAAAGCCATTGCGGCCGGCGACGACCCGACCCACACCGCTGAAGCCACCGCTGCCGGGCCTGCCACGACTACCGGTGTACCGGGCGGCGTCCAGGGCAGTGGCCATAGTTTCGTCCTGCTCGAAGAAGTGGGCGGGCGAGTCGATCCGATCATCGGCTTCCCCACTGCCGGGTTCAATGGCATTCCCGAACTTCCCGAAGAACGCCTGAACGCTAATCCGGACAACGCTGTAGTGGCCGATGCCCCTGTGGTGCCGCCGGTGGTTGCGCAGGTGCCGAACAATCCGGTCACCTTCGACGGCCTGTCGGAGCAGAACGGCGAGCGGACCGTCAATGAAGCCAACCTGGCCGACGGTTCGGCGAGGAACGCAGACTCGCTGACGCGAAGCGGCACCTTCACCATCAATGCGCCCGACGGGTTGACCAGCCTCAGCATCGGCGGGATCAACTTGATCAGCGGCGGCGTGGCGGCAGGTTTCCCGCAGACGATCACCTCCCCGCTGGGCAGCACCCTGACCGTCACCAGTTACAACCCGGCCACGGGCGTGGTCAGTTACAGCTACACCCTCAACCGTGCCGAAACCCACGCAAGCGGCGAGGGTGCCAATAGTCTTGTCGAACACGTCACCGTGGTGGCCAGTGACAGCAATGGCGACAGCATTACCGGTACGCTGGATATCAGCATCATCGACGACGTGCCCAAAGCAGTCGATGACAACAATGGCACCGCCTCGGAAACCCTGCTGACCCTCAACGGCAACGTGCTGGCTAACGACGTGCAAGGCGCTGACCGCGTGCCGGTCGGTGAAAACACCGGACCGATTACTCCCGGCACCTTTACCGGGACTTACGGCACCCTGGTGCTCAATGCCAACGGCACTTACATCTACACGCTGAACACCAGCGATGCCGACTTCAAAGCCCTGCACGGCGGTGGCGACGGCAGCGAAACCTTCACCTATACGCTGACGGACTCCGATGGCGACAGCAGCACGGCGAACCTGGTGCTGCAGATCCACAACAACAATGACTCGATCACGATTGGTGGTTTGAACGTTGAGGGCGGCGAGTTGACCGTCTTCGAGAAAAACCTCAGCGACGGCAGCAGCCCAGACGCACCGGCCTTGACCCAGAACGGTACCTTCACCGTCACAGCCCTCGATGGTGTGACAACCCTGACCGTCGGTGGCATTGCCGTAGTCACCGGTGGCGTGGCTGCCGGCTTCCCGCAATCGATCACCACCCCGCTGGGCAGCACCCTGACCATCACCGGGTTCAACGCGACGACCGGCGTCGTCAGCTACAGCTATACCCTCAACGATAACGAAGCCCACCCAACCGGCAACAACGCCAACACCCTGCCTGAGCAGTT
>NZ_JBFUBR010000027.1:0-45208 GCF_056405655.1 Pseudomonas sp. P1_F7 | reverse complement strand
CCGGACACCGGGTCAATCGCCGCGACACCGCGAGCAAACGCTACGCCTCGCGTTTCGCCAACAACCTGCGCCGCCGCCTGCTCAAAGACGCCACCCCGGACACCGGTTGCGGCCTGAAGCTGATCGAGCGCGCGGCGTTCTTGCGCCTGCCGTACTTCGACCACATGCATCGCTATATTCCAGCCCTGATCCAGCGCCATAACGGCCGCATGATCGTGCACCCGGTCAACCACCGGCCGCGCACGGCCGGGGTGTCGAAATACGGCAACATCGACCGCGCGCTGGTGGGCATTCTCGATTTGTTCGGTGTCTGGTGGCTGATCAAGCGCACGCGGCTGAACACCATTGCCCAGGAGATAGAAGGATGAATCTCTCCCGCGAAGCCTTGTGGCTGATCGTCGGTTTTGTCGGCCAGATCGCCTTTACCGGGCGGTTTGTCCTGCAGTGGCTGTACAGCGAGTACAAGAAACGCAGCGTAATCCCCGTGAGCTTCTGGTACCTGAGCATCGTCGGCAGCACCTTGCTGCTTGCCTATGCCATTTACCGTGAAGACCCGGTGTTCATCGCAGGGCAGGCCTTTGGCTCCCTGGTCTATTTTCGCAACCTGCAGTTGATCGCCAAAAGTAAAAGCCTGAAGGAGTAGGTCATGCGCGGATCGTTATCGACCCGAAATATTACGTTGCTCGTGGCCATCGCGATGGCGTTGCTGTTTTTCTGGGGGCTGGGCAGCGTGCCGTTCCTCAGTGTCAACGAGGCCCGCCGCGCCGTTACCGTGCGCGAAATGCGCGAGGCTGGTAGCTGGCTGCTGCCTTACATGAACGGCGACTTGTACTTGTCCAAGCCGCCGTTTTTCTATTGGGCCGGCCTGGTTTCAACGGCGGTGCTGGGCAACTTGTCCGAATGGAGCGTACGTCTGCCTTCGGCACTGGCTGCTGCCTTGTGCTGTGTTGGCACCTATCTGTACGGCGTTCGGCAAGCGGGGCGGCAGGTCGGTCTGTTCGCCGTGGTGTTCCTGGCCGCGAACGGTGCCTTCAGCCTGTTCGCACGGCGCTCGGAAATCGAGATGCTGTTGACCCTGCTGTGCTTCGGCGCGCTGCTGGCGGCCTGGCAGTTCATCTTCCTGCAAGGCCGGGTCTTGTGGAGTCGGCTCAGCTACGTGCTGTTGGGCTGCGCGCTGCTGACCAAAGGCCCCGTCTGCCTGTTGTGGGTGACGGCGCCGATCCTGGCCTATGCCTTGATCTACCGCGATGCCCGGGCCAAGGCTTATCTGTGCGACGGTTGGGGCTGGCTGATTGCCGTGGTGCTGGGCAGTTCCTGGTACCTGGCGGTGTCGGTGAGTCAGGGCTGGGGGATCTGGGCCTCGATCATCAGCGAAGACATCGTGAAGAAGATCGACGGGCAGGGCGCCGAGGCCTGGTATGCGTACCTGTTGTACCTGGCGGGTGATTTCTTCCCGTTCTGGCTGATCGTGTTTGTACAGCCGCGCAAGTTCTGGGCAATGATCCGCGCGCGCCGCGAGGCGGGCATGTTGCTGATTTGCAGCCTGTTGCCGCTGCTGGTGTTTTCCCTGTTCACCGAAAAGCATGGCAAGTACCTGTTGCCGGTTTATCCGTCCATGGCGTTGCTGCTGGCAATGCACTGGTCGGCGCTGCTCGATGACCTGAAGGGGCGCTGGCGCACGGTCCTGGCCGTTGTGCCCTGCGTGATGCTGGCCGGGTTCGTGGTGTTCTACATGTTCGTCGAAGCGCGGGTGCTGTCGCACCGGGTCGGTGGTCTTGAGCAGATTGCCACGCTGGCCGACGGACAGCCGGGGCAGAAGGCTTATACCCTCGGTGAGCCGGATATCCGCCTGGTCTATTACATGGGCCGGCCGGTGGCGCAGCTGACGGTGGCGCAGTTGCAGTCCGAGCCCCGTCCGGCGGGGCTGCTGTTTGTGCAAGAACCCCTCGCACCGGAACTGCAGAACCTGGCGTCATGCCAGGTCGGTGAAATCAACCCGTACCTCAAACCGCACCGTGCGGCGCTACTGGTGCGCATGGGCGGAGACTGCCGCTGATCGGCTTCCCGGTCGAACAGTCACCGCAGCACATCACCCGTTCGGACTAGGCAGGGCTAACGATTCTGCCGCGTCCGGGCGGCGCCAAACTTCATGCTCAAAGGGGTGTTGCGCCACGCGCGCCCCGCCAAACGAGCAGAAGGCGCCGCGATGGAGTTTGCATTCAGCGACGAACAGGAAATGATCCGCGCATCGGCCGAGGGCTTCCTCGCCGATGTCTCGGATTCTGCCGCCGTGCGCGCGGCAATGGTCAGCGAGCGGGGCTTTGATGAAGCCCTCTGGCAGCGTCTGTGCCAGGAAATGTACTGGCCAGCCATTCATATCCCCGAAACCTATGGCGGCCTGGGCCTCGGCTTTGTCGAGCTGACGATCCTGCTGGAACAGATGGGCCGGCGTTTGCTGTGCTCGCCGTTTTTCGCCACCGCCTGCATGGCCACGCCTGCGCTGTTGCTGGCTGCCAATGATGAACAGAAGCAGCGCTGGTTGCCGTCGATTGCCGACGGCAGCGTGACCGCGACCCTGGCGTTCAGCAGTGCCAACGGCTGGTCAGCCGACGATGTCCAGGCAACGGTGGTGGCCGAGGACGACGGGTACGTTCTCGACGGCACGCTCAAGCATGTGCTCGATGGGCATGGCGCCGACCTGTTGATCATTGCCGCACGGCAACCCGGAACCACTGGGAAAAATGGCATCAGCCTGTTTGCCGTGAGCGCCGAGCGGGCCGGCATCGAGCGGCAAATGCTGCCGACCATGGACCAGACCCGGCGCCAGGCGCGGATCCAGCTCAAGGGCCTGTACCTTGACGCTGACTGCCTGCTGGGTGAATTCGGTCACGGCTGGCCGCACCTTGAGCGAGTCCTGCAACTGGCCTGCATCGGCCTGGCTGCCGAGCAGACCGGCGGCGCGCAGCAGGTGCTCGACCTCAGCGTGGCCTACATGCAGGAACGCCAGCAGTTCGGTCGCCCGATTGCCAGTTTCCAGGCCCTCAAACACCGCGCCGCCGACATGATGCTGCAAGTCGAATGCGCGCGTTCGGCCAGTTACTACGCCGCGTGCGTGGCCCAGGAAGTTCTCGATCCAGAGGGTGATCCGCAGGTCGCGGCCGAACTGCCGCTGGCGGCGGCACTGGCCAAGGCGCAGTGCTCCGAGACTTATTTCCACTGCGCGTCCGAGTCGATCCAGCTGCATGGCGGCGTCGGATTCACCTGGGAATACGACCCGCACCTCTACTTCAAGCGCGCCCGCGCCAGCGAGAGTTTCCTCGGGCTACCGGCCTGGCATCGCGAGCGGATTGCCGCGGTCATTCTTGGAGAGCAGCCATGAAAATCAGTTTCAGTGAGCAGGACGAACGCTTCCGCCGGGAAGTCGCCGACTGGATGAGTGCCAACCTCTGCGGCGAATTCGAAGCCCTGCGTTTTCGCGGCGGTCCGGGCGATGAGCATATGTTTCCCGAAGAGCGCAAAGCCTGGGAGCGCAAACTCGCCGAAGGCGGCTGGACCTGCGTCGGTTGGGCGCCGGAGCACGGTGGACGCGGACTGTCGATCACCCAGCAAGTTATATTCCACGAAGAGTACGCCCGCGCCGGCGGTCCCGGCCGCATGGGGCATATCGGCGAAGGCCTGGCCGGGCCGACCATTGCCGTGTTCGGCACGGTCGAACAGCAACAGCGCTTTTTGCCAGGCATCGTCAGCGGTACGTCGTTCTGGTGCCAGGGCTATTCAGAGCCGGGCGCCGGTTCCGACTTGGCCAACGTTAAGACCCGCGCAACGCTGGATGAGGCGACCGGCCAATGGCTGATCAACGGACAAAAAGTCTGGACGTCCCTGGCCCACGAATCGGATTGGTGCTTTGTCATCGCCCGCACCGAACCGGGTAGCGTCGGCCATCGCGGTCTGTCGTTCCTGCTGGTGCCGATGGCCCAGGCACAAATCACTGTGCGACCGATCGAGCAACTCACCGGTACCTCGGAATTCAACGAAGTGTTCTTTGACGATGCCCGCACCGACGCCGCCAACATCATCGGCGCGCCGGGAGAAGGCTGGAAGATCGCCATGGCGCTGCTGGGTTTCGAGCGCGGCGTCTCGACCCTCGGCCAGCAGATGCAGTTTCAGAACGAGCTCAACGAAATCATCGCCAAGGCCCGCGCCAACGGCGCCGACCGCGATCCGATCTTGCGCCAGCGCCTGGCCGAAGCCTGGAGCGGGCTGCGGATCATGCGCTACAACTCGCTGCGCATGCTCTCGGGTAGCCAGGACGGTTCGCTGCGCAAGGAGGCGACCATCTACAAGCTGTTCTGGTCGACCTGGCACGCCAGCCTCGGCAAGTTGGCGATGGACGTCCTCGGCGCCGAGGCGGAATTGCTCGAAGCCGCGCCTTACCAACTGACCCGTTTGCAGTCGCTGTACCTGTTCAGCCGCGCCGACACCCTGTACGGCGGCAGTAACGAAATCCAGCGCAACATCATCGCCGAGCGTGCCTTGGGCATGCCCAAAGAGCCGCGTCCACGCGCCTGAAAGGAGAGAGTTCATGTCTGTACCTCAATATGTTGAAGGTCGCGGCCTGCTGCGCGGCAAGTCGGTGCTGATCACCGCGGCGGCGGGTGCCGGCATCGGTTTTTCCGCTGCTGTGCGTGCTGCCGAGGAAGGTTGTCGCGCGCTGATGATCAGCGATATCCATGAAGGCCGCTTGGCCGAAGCGGTGGTGAAGATCCGCGAAACCACCGGGCTGCAGCAGGTCTTCGGCCAGGTCTGCAACGTTGCCGACGAAGCCCAGGTGCAACAACTGATCGCCTGCGCCGAGCGTGACCTGCAAGGCGTCGATGTGCTGATCAACAACGCCGGGCTTGGCGGTTCGCGCTTGCTGGTGGAGATGGGCGACGAAGAATGGAACCGGGTGCTGGATGTGACGCTCACCGGCACCATGCGCATGACCCGCGCCATGCTGCCGAAAATGATGGAGCGGCGTGCCGGCGTCATCGTCAACAACGCCTCGGTGCTGGGCTGGCGTGCGCAGAAAGAACAGTCGCACTACGCCGCCGCCAAGGCCGGGGTCATGGCGCTGACCCGCTGCGCAGCGGTCGAGGCCGCTGACTACGGCATCCGCATCAACGCGGTCAGCCCGAGCATTGCCCTGCACGATTTCCTGCGCAAATCCGCGCCCCAGGCGGTACTCGATCAACTCGCCGCCAATGAAGCGTTCGGCCGTGCCGCTGAGGTCTGGGAAGTGGCCAACGTGATGATGTTCCTGGCCAGCGACTACAGCTCCTACATGACCGGCGAAGTGTTGTCGGTGTCGAGCCAGAGGGCCTGACCATGCCACGTATTTTCGACACGCCGATGGCCTTGTTCGACGCCGTGGGCGAATCACTCGGCGCCAGCGACTGGCTGTTGCTGGAACAGGACCGCATCGACCGGTTCGCCGACGCCACCGGTGATCACCAGTGGATTCACGTCGATCCGCTCAAGGCTGCCAGCGGCCCGTTTGGCACCTGCATTGCCCATGGCTACCTGAGCCTGTCGCTGGTCAATCTGTTCTTGCCGCAGATCGTCGAGGTCCGTGGCCTGGCCATGGGCGTCAATTACGGCTGCGAGCGCGTGCGCTTCCCCTCGGTGGTGCGCGTCGGCTCCCGGGTGCGCGGCAGTGCGCAATTGATCGCGGTCGAGGAAGTGAAAGGCGGCGTACAGGCGACCATCCGCGTCAGCGTCGAAATCGACGGCGAGGAACGCCCCGGCTGTGTGGTCGACACCATCAGTCGCTATTACCCGGCCTGATCTTCAACAGCATTTTCGAGGAATCCAGCATGAAAGAAGCCGTCATCGTTTCCACCGCCCGCACTCCGATCGGCAAAGCCTTTCGCGGTGCGTTCAATGACACCGAAGCGCCGCAACTGGGCGGCCACGTGGTGCGCGAAGCCGTGCGCCGTGCCGGCATCGAGCCGGGTGAAGTGGACGACGTGATCATCGGCGCCGCGGCGCAGCAGGGCACTCAGTCTTATAACCTGGGTCGCCTGTGCGCGATTGCCGGCGGCTTGCCGGCATCGGTTGCCGGGATGGCCGTCGAGCGCCAGTGCTCGTCGGGCCTGATGAGTATCGCCATGGCCGCCAAAGGCATCATGTGCGACGAAATCGACATCGCTGTGGCCGGTGGCCTGGAGTCGATTTCCCTGGTGCAGAACAAGCACAAGAACCTCTATCGCAACCAGTCCAGCCTGGTGCTCGACCTCGATCCGCACGCCTATATCCCGATGATCGAAACCGCCGAGATCGTCTCCGCGCGTTACGGCATCTCCCGCGATGAGCAGGACGAATACAGCTACCAGAGCCAGCTGCGTACCGCACAGGCCCAGAGCGCCGGGCGCTTCGACCGCGAGCTCGCGCCGCTGGCCAGCCGCAAGGCACTGTTCGACAAGGCTACCGGCGAAACCAGTTATGAAACCGTCACCTTGCTGCGTGACGAGTGCAACCGCATCGACACCACCCTCCAGAGCCTGAAGGCGCTGGAGCCGGTGTGGCCGGGCGGTCAGTGGAGCGAAAAGGGGCGTTTCATCACCGCCGGCAATGCCTCGCAGTTGTCCGATGGTGCGTCGGCCTCGGTGCTGATGAGCGCGAAAATGGCCGAGAAGCGTGGCCTGGAACCGCTGGGGATCTATCGCGGCATGGCCGTGGCCGGCTGCAATTCCGACGAGATGGGCATCGGCCCGGTGTACGCCATTCCCAAGCTGCTCAAGCGCCACGGCCTGACCATGGACCACATCGGCCTGTGGGAGTTGAACGAAGCGTTCGCCTGTCAGGTGCTGTACTGCCGCGACACCCTGGGCATTCCGGCCGAACGCCTGAACGTCAACGGCGGGGCGATCTCCATCGGCCATCCGTTCGGCATGTCCGGGGCGCGGATGGTCGGCCATGCGTTGGTTGAAGGCCAGCGCCGCGGTTTGCGTTACGTGGTGGTGAGCATGTGCATCGGTGGCGGCATGGGCGCTGCTGCTCTATTCGAGGTGGTCTGAATGATCAGCGCTCAACAGATTCAGACGACCATGGCGCGTTATGTGGAGCTGGTGGATGCCAGCGACATCGAGGGCATCCTCGCGCTCTACGCCAGTAACGCTACCGTGGAAGACCCGGTCGGCCACGCGCCGTTGCAGGGTATCGACGCCATCGCGCGCTTTTACCGTGAAGGACTGGGGGCGATAAAAGTCTCCGCAACCCAGACCGGCCCGGTGCGCGCGACGCTCAACGGTTGCGGCGCGATGCCGTTCCGGGTCGACATGGAGTGGGGCGGGCAACCGTGCTCGTTGCATGTGATCGACGTAATGGAGTTCGATGTCGACGGCAAGATCCGCTCGATGAAAGCCTTCTGGAGTGAAGTCAATGTGACGGCGCGAGGTGCAGCATGAATCTGGAACAGCGGATCGCCCGCCTGGAAGCGCTGGAGGACATCCGCCAGCTCAAGCATCGCTACCTCAACGCCTGCGACCTCAAGCAGGTCGAGGTGATTGCCGACTGCTTTGCCGAAGGTGAAGTGTTGATCGATTACGGTCTGTTGGGGATCTTTCGTGAGCGCGATAGTTTTGTCTCGCTGTACCGCGAACTGGCCTGTCATGAGCGGGTGATCGACCTGCATCACGGTGCCAACCCGGAAATCGAGGTGCTGAACGAGGATCAGGCCCAGGGCCGTTGGGCCCTGTGGTATTTCAACCTGGATGGCGAGAGCGGGGCGACGCGGCAGTTGGGTGGCTTCTATCAGGACCGTTACCAGCGTATCGCCGGCCAATGGAAGATCGTCGCCACCCGTTTTACCGCTCACTCGGAAGTGGCGCGTTCCTGAAGGCGGGTTTCGATCCGGTCGGAGTTCTGTGTCCGGCCGGTTTCGTAGAAGGCCTTGAGGTTCTCGGCAATCTGCTGCACGACCTTGTTGAAGGCCTTGGCCAGCAACCTTTCAAACAGCCTGCCACCGCGCAGGCTGTATCTCATTTGCAGGGTGATGCGGGTCACATCCCCCTCCGGCTGCAAGGCATAACTGAAACTCGCCTCGCGAAACGGAAAGGGCGAGTCATTGCCGCCCTTGTGCAACCGCAGCACGAACCCCGTGCCTTCCCGCCACTGCACCACGCTTTCATCCAGATACTGACCGCCCTTGCGCAACACCCGGCGGCTGGCGCCCAGGCCTTCCTGCACGCCGGGATGAAACTGGCAACCGGTCAGGCCCGGCACGTAGTGCGGGGCCAGGCTCAGGTCGCGCAGTTTGGCCCAGGCGGCTTGTTGCGTGAGGTTCAGTACAACGCTGTGGCTGGCTACGGGCATGTCAAAGCTCCTCTTATGAATGGGATTGGGCCGCGTCGAGAAACGCCGGGCGTTCGCCCGCGCCATGCACCGCGATGTCCGCGCCGCTGACGTAACGGGCCAGCGTCGAGGCCAGGTACAGGCAGGTATCACCAATGTCCTCCGGGGTCGCCAGTCGTTGCAGCGGAATGGTCGCCGCCACCCGGGCAATGCCCGCGTCGTCACCATAGTGCATGGCCGCCTGCTCGGTGAGAATCAGCCCGGCGGTCACGGCGTTGACCCGCACCTTCGGCGCCCATTCCACCGCCAGCGAGGTGGTCAGGTTCAGCAGACCGGCCTTGGCCGCACCATATGCGGCGGTGCCGGGAGAAGGGCGGGTGGCGCTGACGCTGCAGATGTTGATGATCGCACCGCCGTCGGCCTGGGCCTGCATCACCTGGTTGGCCTGCTGGCACAGGTTCAGTGGCGCGATCAGGTTCAGGCGAATGATCGCTTCACTGAAACGCGGCGAGGCCGTGGCTGCGTCGGCATTCGGTGAGCCACCGGCGTTGTTGACCAGCACATCGAGGTGACCGAAGCGCTCGACGATTTGTGCGATCAAGCGCCCGGACTGCTCGACGTCCCGCAGGTCGCAGGGCACGAACAGCGCCTCGCGCCCGGCGCTGGCCGGCAGGGTTGGCGGGGCTTCGCGACCGCAAATCACCACTTCGGCGCCACAGTCGAGGAAGCGCTGGCTGATGCCGCGCCCCACACCTTTGCCACCGCCGGTGACCAGTACCACTTTGCCGCGAAAGTCCATCGGATCAAGCATGGGAGTTCTCTTTTCGTCGCTCGGGAATGCCATCGATGCTAGGTCTGCAACCCCGACAGGCCAACGTCCAAAGGGACTAGGTAGTCCTGTCGGACGATGTTGGCGACCCGGCCCCTCGGAATAATCCGGCTACAACAACAGGCCGGGAGGACACCTTATGGGCGCTTCAGCGCAAGGGCACTTCGTTACGCTGCCGGATGGTTTGCAGCTGCACTATCTAGACGTAAGCGGGCAAGACACCGGCAACTGCGAGCCGGTGATTTTCATCCATGGCAGCGGGCCGGGCGCCAGCGGTCACAGCAACTTCAAGCAGAACTACCCGGTGTTCGCCGAAGCCGGTTACCGGGTGATCGTCCCGGATCTGCCGGGCTATGGTGCTTCGGACAAGCCCGACACCCTCTACACCCTGGACTTCTTTGTCGCAGCCCTGAGCGGTCTGCTCGACGCCCTGGACATCCAGCGTTGCGTGCTGGTCGGCAACTCCCTGGGCGGTGCGATCGCGATCAAACTGGCCCTCGATCAACCGCAACGGGTCAGCCGTCTGGTGCTGATGGCCCCCGGCGGCCTGATGGAAAAGGAACAGTATTACCTGCAAATGGAAGGCATCCAGAAAATGGGCGCGGCCTTCGCCAAGGGTGAGCTGAACGATGCGGCGGGCATGCGTCGCCTGCTGGCGTTGCAGCTGTTCGACGAAACCCTGATCAGCGACGAGACGGTCAACGAGCGTGTGGCGGTGGTGCAACAGCAACCGGTGTGCGTGCTGTCGACCATGCAGGTGCCAAACATGACCGCGCGCCTGGGTGAACTGCAATGCCCGATCCTCGGTTTCTGGGGCATGAACGACAAGTTCTGCCCGTCCTCCGGTGCCCAGACCATGCTGGAAAACTGCTCGGGCATCCGTTTTGTGATGCTCAGCGAGTGCGGGCATTGGGTCCAGGTCGAGCATCGTGATCTGTTCAACCGCCAGTGCCTGGCGTTTTTTCAGGAGGCCCGCGGATGAGCGTGCAACTGCGCCGTGAGTTCGGCGAAGAGCTTTATCAGGCGCTGCTCAGCGGCTCCACCCTGGCGCCGCTGACC
Source organism: Pseudomonas sp. P1_F7 (assembly GCF_056405655.1). Taxonomy (NCBI): domain Bacteria; kingdom Pseudomonadati; phylum Pseudomonadota; class Gammaproteobacteria; order Pseudomonadales; family Pseudomonadaceae; genus Pseudomonas; species Pseudomonas sp. P1_F7. The sequence goes on along the minus strand of NZ_JBFUBR010000027.1, from coordinate 34,986 downwards.
GAGCGTTGGCCGTCGATCAGCATTGAAGACGCCTATCACATTTCCCTGTACGCCATTGAGCGTCGGGTGGCGGCCGGTGACCAGATCGTCGGCAAGAAAATCGGCGTGACCTCGGCGGCAGTGCAGCAGATGCTCAATGTGCATCAGCCGGATTTCGGCTTTATCACGCGGCAGATGTCGTTCGATGACGATGCCCGGATTTCCCTGTCCGCCAACAAACTGATCCAGCCCCGTGCCGAGGGCGAGATCGCCTTCAAGCTCAAGCATGACCTGGTCGGCCCCGGCATCACCGAAGCCGACGTGCTGGCCGCCACCGAATACGTGATGCCGTGCTTCGAGATCGTCGACTCGCGGATTCACGACTGGCGCATCCGCATCCAGGACACGGTCGCTGACAACGCCTCCTGCGGCGTGTTCGTGTTGGGTGACAGCAAGGTCGATCCGCGTGAACTGGACCTGCCCAATTTGCGCATGCGCGTGTTCAAAAACGCAGAGCCGCTAAGTGAAGGCCTGGGTTCGGCGGTGCAGGGCAATCCATTGACTGCCGTGGCCTGGTTGGCCAACACCCTGGGCGCCTTCGGCATTCCGTTCAAGGCTGGGGAAATCATCCTGTCCGGCTCTCTGGTACCGCTGGAACCGGCCCGTGCCGGCGACTGTTTTTCTCTGACCATTGATGGCCTGGGCAGTGCCCGGGTGTCTTTCTGCGCCTGACTTTTGGAGTTTGACCCAATGAGCAAAAAACTCAGAGCGGCCATTATCGGCCCGGGCAACATCGGCACCGATCTGCTGATGAAAATGTGCCGATCGGAATGGATCGAGCCGGTGTGGATGGTTGGCGTCGACCCAGAATCCGAGGGCCTGAAACGTGCCCGGGAAATGGGCATCAAAACCACCGCCGGCGGTGTCGATGGCTTGCTGCCCCACGTACTCGACGATGACATTCGCATTGCCTTCGATGCCACCTCGGCCTACGTGCATGCGGAAAACAGCCGCAAGCTCAACGAGCTGGGGGTGATTATGATCGACCTCACGCCAGCGGCCATCGGCCCGTTCTGCGTGCCGCCGGTCAACCTCAAGGAGCACGCGTCAAGCCTGGCGATGAACGTCAACATGGTCACCTGCGGCGGCCAGGCGACGATCCCGATGGTGGCGGCGGTGTCGCGGGTGCAACCGGTGAGTTACGGCGAAATCGTCGCCACCGTGTCCTCGGGGTCGGTCGGCCCGGGCACCCGGCAGAACATCGATGAATTCACTCGCACCACGGCCGGTGCGGTGGAGAAGATCGGCGGCGCCCGACGCGGCAAGGCGATCATCGTGATCAACCCGGCCGAGCCGCCGTTGATGATGCGCGACACCATCCACTGCCTGACCGATGACGAGCCGAACCAGGACGCGATCCGTACCTCGGTGCTGGAGATGGTCCGCGAAGTTCAGCGCTATGTACCCGGCTACAAGCTGATCAACGGGCCGGTGTTCGACGGGCGTAAGGTGTCGATTTTCATCGAGGTCGAAGGCCTCGGCGATTTCCTGCCCAAGTCCGCCGGCAACCTCGACATCATGACCGCTGCCGGTTTGCGCACCGCCGAGATGTTCGCCGAAGAAGCCCACAAGGGCACCCTGCAACTGCCTGCCCGTTGAGTGGAGAATCTCTATGAATTTGCAAGGTAAGAGCGTCCGTCTGCATGACATGAGCCTGCGCGACGGCATGCACGCCAAACAGCATCAGATCAGCATTGAACAAATGGTCTCGGTGGCCACCGGCCTCGATGCGGCTGGTGTGCCGCTGATCGAAATCACCCACGGCGATGGCCTGGGCGGTGCGTCGCTGAACTACGGTTTCCCGGCCCACAGCGACGAGGAGTATTTCGCCGCGGTAATCCCGCAGATGAAACAGGCCAAGGTTTCGGCCCTGTTGTTGCCGGGGATTGGTACTCTCGATCATCTGAAGATGGCTCATGAACACGGCGTGTCGACCATTCGCGTCGCCACCCATTGCACCGAAGCGGACGTGTCCGGCCAGCACATTGGCATGTCGGCGAAGATGGGCCTGGACACTGTCGGCTTCCTGATGATGGCGCACATGGTCAGCCCGGAGAAACTGCTGGAGCAGGCGCGCCTGATGGAGAGCTACGGCGCCAACTGCATCTATTGCACCGACTCGGCCGGCTACATGCTGCCCGATGAAGTGACGCAGAAAATCGGTGCCCTGCGTGCCGGACTGAATGCCGGGACCGAAGTCGGTTTCCACGGCCACCACAACATGGGCATGGCCATCGCCAACTCCCTGGCAGCCATCGAGGCCGGTGCTGCGCGCATCGACGGTTCGGTTGCAGGCCTTGGCGCCGGTGCGGGCAATACACCGCTGGAAGTGTTCGTCGCGGTGCTGGAGCGCATGGGCGTCAACAGTGGCGTGGATCTGTACAAGATCATGGACGTGGCCGAAGACCTCGTGGTGCCGATGATGGACCAGCCGATCCGCCTCGACCGCGATGCCCTGACGTTGGGTTATGCCGGGGTCTACAGTTCGTTCCTGCTGTTCGCCAAGCGGGCTGAGCAGAAGTACGGCATTGCGGCGCGTGAGCTGCTGGTTGAGCTGGGTCGACGCGGAACCGTGGGTGGTCAGGAAGACATGATCGAAGACCTGGCGCTGACCCTGTCACGCGCTCGCGGGGTCCTGCCGACCTGATCCCGGCAGGAACAAAAAAACCACCGATTCGGTGGTTTTTTTATGCGTGTTGCAAACCACGCTCAGGGCAGCAGGTTGCGCACCACTGGCGGATAACAGTTGATCGCCGCGCTCGAACAGCTGAAGTAGGCCGTGGTCGGTCGGTAGGCTTCATTCTTGAACAGTTGGCACAGGCTGGCGGTGCTGCCGGCACAGACGATGATGAACAGGGCGCAGGTGGCTTTTCGCATGGCGTGCCTCGATACGGATTTTTGTTGTTGTAGCGATACGGTATGACGGCGTGTGGAGCGTGACTTCGTCCGAATGGACTAGACGATCAATTTGAAGCTGCCTCGTCCCTTGTGGGAGCGAGCYTGCTCGCGATGGCGGTGTGTCAGGYGAWGTGGATGCTGGATGTGCYGGCCTCWTCGCGAGCAAGCTCGCTCCCACAGGTTTATTGGGCGTYCCCGGGATCTGTGACTGGCTGCAATCCCTGTGGGAGCGAGCTTGCTCGCGATGRCGGYGKGTCAGGCGAAGTRGATGYTGGATGTGCCGGCCCATCGCGAGCAGGCTCGCTCCTACGGGTTTTGTGTGGTGTCAGGTGCGTCGGGCGAGGGCGCCCATGGCCATAAACAAGGCCGCAATCGCCCGGGCTTCGTGGAGGTCGCCGCGGGCCACCAGTTCGGGGATCTGTGCCAGTGGTACGCGAAGGCATTCCAGGGGTTCGGGCTCGTCGCCTTGCAGTTGGCAGGGGCTCAGTTGTTCGGCCAGCACCACGCGGTAGCGATGGCACAAGTGCCCTGGTGCCAGTGTCAGCTCGCCCAGTTCGGTGAGACGGGCGGCGCGCAGTCCGACTTCTTCGCTCAGCTCGCGCTGCGCCGCCTGCAAATAGTCTTCGTCGGGCTCGGCGCCGCCCTTGGGCAGGCCGAGAATGGTTTTTTCCACACCGACCGCGTATTCGCGCACCAGCAACACATGCGCAGGATCAGGCATCGCCACCAGCATCACCGAGCGATAACCGGTGCCGCGCAGGCGTTCGTAGACCCGCTGCTGGCCGTTGCTGAATTGCAGGTGCAGGGCTTCGATCTGAAAGTGGCCGCTTTGCGCCAGCAGTTCAGTCTTGAGGATGGTTGGGCAGTTGCGCATGGGGCAGTTCCCTGTTTGGGATAAAGACACTGTGCGCTGTACAACGGGAGCCGCCATCGTCCGAGCGGACGAGGGCGGCAATGAGGGCTAGCCGAGGGTCGCCACGCTGCGCAGGATCAGGCGCACCAGCATGGTCTGGCGGGTCACGCCGGTCTTGGAGAAGGTCGAGCGCAGGTGTGCCCGGGAGGTGTTGCGGCTGATGCCCAGCTCTTCCGACGCTTCGTCGAGGGTCAAACCGTTGGCCAGCAACATCGCCAGCTGGGTTTCCGCCGGGGTGAAGTCGAACAGCGCGCGAACGATTTCCTGCGGTGCAGTGGACTGTTGTTCCGGGTCGCTGATGAAAATCACCACGGTCGGGCACTGTTTGCCTTCGCTCCAGTCGGTCAATGGCACCGAGCGCACGATGATCCCCAGGTCCGCTTTGCCGGACGGCCGCTGCACGCGCAGGGCTTCGACCACCGACGGGTTGCTGCTCTTTTGTGACAGCAGCGACTGCTTGACCAGTCGGCGGAACTCCTGGGTGTCCCGGGCCGTACCGACCTGCAGGCCATCGTTGACCAGTTTGATGCCGTCCTTTTCCTGGATCAGCCGGTCGGCGACCTGGTTGGTCTGCAGCACCTTGCCGGACTCGTCGAGGATGATCGTGCCGACCGCCATCTGGTTCACCGCGCCGGCGTACAGGTTGCGCTCGGCTTCGATGCGGTTGAGTTGCATGTGGATCTTGATCGAACGTTCCAGGTGCGCAATGAAATGTGTGAGCATGGCCTTTTCTTCATTGCCGAAAGGCTTGTCGTCACGTCCGCGGCTGATGCGAATGCGGCACTGGGCGCCGTCGACGGTATTGATGTCGGCACCGAGGATGTGGAACACGTCCACCGGTTCAAGGAAGTTCTTGTAGAACTCGGAATTCTGCCAGTCGTCGTTGGAGACGAACTCGGCGAGGGTCACCACCTGGCGGTTGGGCAGGTCGACAAACGGATCGAGGCTGAAAAAGTGCTTGTTATAGGACGCGGTCGCCTCGGTCGAGGTGCCGGTGGTGTTGACCATCAGACCGTCCACGTGGGCGCTGGGCGGACGCAGGATGAAGGTCACGTACTTGCTGTTCAGATGCACATTGAGCTGATTGAGAAAAGTAGCCCAGGGAATGGTTTCCAGCGGCCCCTGATAGAGGTTGCCGATCAAATCACTGAACGTATCGAGGCTGAGGCTCTGCTGCATGGGGAAAAACCGTTTTTATTATTAGCGTTGGCGGGGGCCGAGAATAAGCGCCGATATCGGCTCCTTGCAACGCTCGGGCTCAGGGCCTGACAGGCGGCTGCCGGTCAGGTCCGGGGCGGGCGAAAAGCCGCTGGCGTCAGACCCGTTCGCTGGCGCGCACGACATACTTCTTGTGTTCGGCAACGTCCGCCGACAGCGCCTGGACGTCGGTGTAGAACTGCTCGTACCAACGGCGCAACTGATAGACCGGACCGTCGCCGTCACACAGCAGCGGGTTGTCGACGCGGGTCTTGCTGTGCCAGATGGCCACGTCTTCGTAGAAGGCTGCCTGCGCCTGCGCCACGTAGGCCTTGGCCATCGCCTGGTTCTGCTCTTCGCTGAGCCCCGGGATCTTTTTCACCAGCACGCCGTAGCGCAGGGTGAAGCTGTCGAGATCGATCGGCACGTGGCAGTTGAGCAGGATCGAATGGATCGGCTGGCCGTTCATGGCGCCGTTCATTTCGGTGATCTGATAGGCCGGGCCGAAGTAGGTGGCTTCGGTGGTCAACACGCTGTCACCGGACAGGCGCTCACTGCGGGCGCGCATGATCTGGGTGGCCAGGTGGCCCTGGAAAATATTGATGAACTCTTCGACCGGCGCGCCGTGCACAGTACCGAAGTGCGCCATGTCGGCGATGTTGTCGATCAGTTCGCGGCAGTTGGTGCCAATCTGCAATTCGGCGACTTCCCACGCCGCCCATTCGTCGCTGTAGCAGGCGTCGATGCGCGGAATGCGTTGTTCCGGCAGCGGCGGGTTGCCTTCAGGGTCATTCCAGACGAACAGCAGCTGGTTTTCTTCCATGATCGGCCAGCTCTTGATTTTGGCCCGTGGCGGAATGCGCTTGGCGTACGGAATGTCATCGCACACGCCATCGGCGCCCCAGCGCCAGGCGTGGAACGGGCAGCGGATCGAGTTGCCTTCAACGCAACCGGTGCTCAGGTCGGCGCCCATGTGCGGGCAGTAGCCATCCAGAATATGCAGCTCGCCGTCTTCACCCTGGAACGCCACCAGGCGGGTGCCGAACACCTCCAGGCGATGGGCCTTGCCGTCGCGGTATTGCGCGGCCAGGCCCAGGCAATGCCAGCCGCGGGCGTAGCGGTCTTCCAGCAGTTTGGCTTCGATGCGGTGCAGGGTACTCATCTTATTATTCTCCCAAGGGATCACGGGTTTGGCGCATGTAACGGATTCTGCCGCCCCTGTAAAAGCGGGCATCGTCTGAATGGACGATGGCTGCTTCAAGTAGGCCCGCTCTACTGGCGTCATTGGACCCATGGCAGGAGTTGGCGATGAATAATGAACAAGGGCCGGTAGCGGTGATTACCGGGGCCGCCAGTGGTATTGGCCGAGGCCTGGCCGAACACGCGGCGACACTGGGCATGCGCCTGGTACTGGCGGATCGGGATGCGGCGGGCCTGCAAGCCCTGTGCGAGGAATTGAAAGCCAGCGGTGTGCAGGCGATTGCCTGCGTCACCGATGTCGGTGATGTAACGCAGGTCGAGCGCTTGCGTGACCGGGCTGTCGAGCACTTTGGCGGGGTTGACCTGCTGTTCAACAATGCCGGGGTGATGCAAACCGGCTTCAGCTGGGAAATCACCGAGGCGCAGTGGCAGCGCATACTGAACGTCAACCTCAGCGGGGTGATCAACGGCATACGCAGTTTTGTGCCGCTGTTGCTCAGCCAGGGCCGGGCAGCCCATGTGATCAACACGGCATCCCTTGCCGGGCTGGTCAGCAGCCCGCTGATGGCGCCGTACAACGTGACCAAGCAGGCCGTGGTCGCGCTCTCGGAAACCCTGCATTACGAACTCGCCATGCTGGGTGCACCGGTGTCGGTTTCGGTGCTGTGCCCGGGGCCGGTGGCCAGTGAAATCATGGCGTCGAACCAGGAAGTGGGCACCGCCGGATCCGACTTCAGTCAACTGCTCGACAGCACCGTTCGCCAGGGCATGACCCCGGCGGAACTGGCCGCGCAAGTGTTCGCCGCCGTCGCGCAAAAGCGTTTCTGGATCCTTCCCCACAAGAGTTTCAAACCGGCCCTTGAACGCCGTCTGCAAAGCATCCTGGGAGAAACCAATCCGCAGTTTCAAATGACTGACGTAGAGGACGATGCCCATGCCGCTCGATAAGCAGATCGCTGGAGTACTCCAGCAGTTTCGCGACATCCCGGAGCCCGATTTCAGTCAGATCGATGCCGCTCAGTACCGGCAGTTCTCCGACAACCTGCTGCCGGCCATCCCCGGCGAACCGATGAGCGAGGTGCGCGACCTGAAAGTGGCCGGCGCGGACGGTGATCTGGACGCACGACTGTACCGGCCATCGGAAGAACCCGACCTGCCGTTGCTGGTGTTTTTCCATGGCGGTGGATTCGTCATGGGCAATCTCGATACCCACGACAATCTCTGCCGTTCGCTGGCCCGTCAGACCGAGGCGGTGGTGGTGTCGGTCGCCTACCGACTGGCGCCGGAAAGCAAGTTCCCGGCTGCACCGCTCGATTGTTATGCGGCCACCTGCTGGCTGGTTGAGCACGCGGCTGAACTGCGCGTCGATGGCACCCGACTGGCCTTGGCCGGGGACAGTGCCGGGGGCAATCTGGCGCTGGCGGTCAGTCAGTTGGCGGCACAACGCAGTGGGCCGAAGATCAGTTATCAGTGCCTGTTCTATCCCGTTACCGACGCCGGTTGCGACAGTCAGTCCTTCGAAGACTTCGCCGAGAGTTATCTGCTTTCCGCTGGGATGATGCGCTGGTTCTGGCAGCAGTACCTGCAAGACGTCGGGCAGGCGGATGATCCTATGGCCTCGCCACTGCGCGCCGAGAGCCTGGCGGGATTGCCGCCAACGACCCTGATTACCGCCGAATATGACCCGTTGCGTGATGAAGGCGAGGCAATGGCCGAGTGCTTGCGCGAGGCCGGCGTGCCTGTGCGCGTACAGCGTTGTGACGGCATGATCCATGGTTTTATCAGCATGGCGCCCTTTGTCGAAGGGGCGGCACATGCCTTGTCCGATGCGGCGGCCGACCTGCGCGGGGCACTCCAGTGAACGGCCTGGCTTTCAACACGGTACCGCAACTGATCGAGGCCATCGGTGCCGGTCGGATGGTGGTGATCACCGATGACGAACACAACGGCGAAGGCTCGTTGCTGATGGCCGCCGAACAGGCCGGGGCCGAGGCCGTCACCTTCATGGCGGTGCAGGCGCGCGGGCTGATTTGCCTGGCCCTGACCGAGCAGCGCTGCCGCGCGCTGGGCCTGGACCTGATGGTGCCCAACTCCCGGGCGCAACATGGCGTGGGTTTTACCCGCTCGATCGAAGCCGCCACCGGGGTGTCCACGGGTATTTCGGCGGCAGACCGGGCGCGGTCGATCCAGGTGGCAGTCGACCCGGCCAGCGTTCCGGCGGACCTGGTGCAGCCGGGGCACATTTTCCCGGTGCAGGCGTTGCCCGGTGGCGTGATGCAGCGGGCCGGCCATGTCGAGGCCGCTTGCGACCTGACGCGACTGGCGGGGCTGCAACCGGCGGCAACGCTGGTGGGCATTCTCAACGAGGACGGCGAACTGGCCCGTGGTGCCGAGTTGCATGAGTTCGCCCAACGGCATGGCTTGCGGATCGGCACCATTGCCGACCTGATTCACTATCGCATCCTGCATGAAGGCACGATCGAGCGCGGCGGCGAATATCCGTTGCATACCCGCCACGGCGAGTTCCAGGTGACCACCTATCAGGACACCTACCAGGGCTCGTTGCACATGGCGCTGGTCAAGGGCCGGATCGACAGCACGCAACCGGTGCTGGTGCGGGTGCAAAGCATCGAGACGTTGCGTGACGTGCTGGGGTGTGAACGCGAAGGCGGGCCGCAACAGTGGACCCTGGAGCGTTCGCTGGCCAGTATCGCGGCGGCCGGTAGCGGTGTGCTGGTGCTGCTGGCGCAAAAGGAAACCGCCGAGGGCGTGCTCGAACAACTGCGTCAGCGCAACGCAGGCAAGCACCTGGCGTCACCATTTCCGCAACGGACCCTGGGCATCGGCGCGCAGATCCTGCGTGACCAGAACGTACGCAAATTGCGCCTGATGAGTTCGCCGGTGCCGTACAAGGCCGTGTCCGGGTTTGATCTGGAAGTGACGGAATTCGTGCCGTTTCAACCGGCAGACTGAAGCCTACACCTAAACCTGTGGGAGCGAGCTTGCTCCGGGCGGCGTTCCGACGATGGCGGTCTGTCAGGCGACATTGATGTTGACTGGGCCGGCCTCATCGCGAGYAAGCTCGCTCCCACAATGTTTTTTGGATAGCCGTAGATTTTGCGCACACCAGACAACCCTGTGGGAGCGAGCTTGCTCGCGATGGCAATCTATCAGACACATCCAGTCAAAAGCTGACTCAACTCTCAAGCATCCACCGGTCTAGCCTTCCTCCTGAATTCACCATGGAGAGGGCAAAGGAATGCCGGATTTACCCGCCTCACATCGCCTGCGCACAGGCCGCTATCCTGAACCCAACAGGATTTACCTGCTGACGAGCAACACGCTGGACCGAGAACCGGTTTTCAAGGATTTCGGTTTGGGCAGGCTGGTCGTCAAGCAATTTCAATATGCACAGGAACAATACTGGGCGAACTCTTTAGCCTGGGTTGTCATGCCCGATCACTTTCATTGGTTGATCGAACTGCAGCAGTGCTCACTCAATCAGCTGATGCAAAAAACCAAATCATTGAGTACGCGGGCCGTGAACATGTCCGTCGGACGTAAAGGCAGCCTTTGGCAGCAGGGCTATCACGATCGGGCACTGCGGCGGGATGAAGACCTGGTGAAGCTTGCTCGATATGTCGTCGCCAACCCGTTGCGGGCTGGGTTGGTTGAGAAGCTTGGCGACTATCCGTTGTGGGATGCGATCTGGGTTTGATCTGGAACCGTGTTGCCTCAATCGCGAGCAAGCTCGCTCCCACAGTGAATTTGGTTGTTCGCAGATATTGCGTACACCCGCTAACCCTGTGGGAGCGAGCTTGCTCGCGATGGCGGAGTGTCAGTCGACATCTATTTTGAATGTGCTGGCCTCATCGCGAGCAAGCTCGCTCCCACAGTAATTTCGGTTGGTTGCATATTTTGTGTACACCCACGAATCCTGTGGGAGCGAGCTTGCTCGCGATGGCGGTCTGTCAGGCGACATTGATGTTGAATGGGCCGGCCTCTTCGCGAGCAAGCTCGCTCCCACAATGGTTTTGTGATTAACACCATTCTGCGAAGGCTTAAGGCTTGATGCCTTGCAACATCTTCTTCGCCTGATCCTGCATCGCCTGCGGCGCGGTCATGTTGCCGTCGATCACGGTGATCACCGCGTAGCCTTGCCACAGTTGATAGGCATCGGCCTTTTGCTGGGCGTCGGTTGGTGTCGACGGTGCGGCCAGGTTGACGTGGACCACGCCGTCGGCGCCGCGCTGTGAGGTGAAGTTCACCCGATCCCAGTTGCCGATCGGGGCAAAGCTCACGCCTTTGACTTCTTCGGGTTTCAGGGGCGGGTAGTTGAGGTTCAAACCGCTGATACCCGGCAGGCCGAGCACGTTCAAATCACACTGGTGTTTGTTCTTGGTGCAGGCCTGTTTAGCTTCGGTACCGGCCAGGCTCGCCTGTTCAATGACCTTCACGGCAAACCGCGACGTGTCGTCCATGGCGCCAAGGGTCTTGCGGTAGCCGGCCTGCTGGTCGCGGATGATCAGGTCCATGTCGATGGCCGTGGACACCGCTACTGCCGGAACACCTTTGAACATCGCGCGTACCGCAGCGTTCAGGGTGCCGGACATCTGCGTCAACGGGCCGACGTTTTCGCCGAAGTTGCTGCCGGATACCACCAGGTCTGGCGGCGAACCCTTGAGGATCACATCGAGGCCGACGTTGACCGCATCCACTGGCGTGCCGATGGCAGAGGTCTTGCCGGCAGGCGGGGTGTAGCCCTCCGGCGGCCCGACGCAAAATTTGCCCGGCGCCAGTTCGGTCACCGCCAGGGCCTGGCCGGGCACGACCACGCTGGCGGCGCTGATGCCGCTGCTGTCGTTCAATGGGCCGACCAGCGTGACCTTGTGCCCGGCGTCGGTCAGGGCGCGGTACATCGCATCGATACCGGGTGCGCGGCAACCGTCGTCGTTGGTCAGCAGGATGTTCAGGGCATTGGCGTGCATCGACAGGCCAACGCTGGCCATGGCGATGACGCCGGTGAGGAGTTTATTCATGGGCAGTCTTCCGTGAAATCTACAGATTTGGAAAAGCATAACGCCCCGACCGAATGAGTCGGTCGGGGCGCTGAGGTTTTAGCGGGTGCCGAGTTTGCGCAGGTTGCCAGGGGTGAATTCATCTTCGGTGAAGGCGGTGGCGTTGAGCTTCGCCGGTTTCTGATCGATCAGCATCCGGTCAACCAGATACGAGCCGGCAATCAGGTCGTGATAGATCCCGAGGCGAGCGTGGTAACGCTGCATCTCGTAGGCGTAGATCGAAGTCTGCATGTTGGTGCGCCAGAGTTGACCGCGACTGTCGTAGTTGTCGGCCAGGGTCGCGGACCAGGTGTCCTCATCCAGGTACATCACACGCTTGGCGTACACGTGGCGGGCACCTTCCTTGAGGGTGGCTTGCAGCACCCAGACGCGGTGTTTTTCATAGCGCATGTACTGCGGATCGATATGGCCGGTGGTGGCCAGAATCTGATCGGTGCTCACGCTCGGATCATCGATCTTGTAGTTGTGATAAGGAATGTAGATTTCCTTTTTGCCGACGATGGTCCAGTTGTAGCGGTCCGGTGCACCGTTGAACAAACGGTCTTCGTCGTACACGCGAAAACCTCCCGCGCCGGTCGGCGAGTCGTAGCCTACGGTCGGCGCGCGACGCACCCGGCGCTGACCGGGGCTGTACTGCCAGGCCTGGCGCGGGGAGGAGGTCGGGTTGATGAACTCGTGGCCGACGACGATTTCGCCTTTCTTGCGCACCGGTTCCAGCGTGGTGATCAGGAAGTTGGTGAGGATGCCGTTGGCCGTCTCCAGAGATTTGTCCGGACTGGACCAGATCGAGAAGATCTTGTAGTTGACCTCTTCGAGCACCTTTTCCTTGTTGGCGTACACCACCGCCTGGCCGTAGTTGGCCTCTTCAGTGTTGGCGCGCGACTGCAAGGTATGGTTGAACATCAACTCGCTGCCGTTCTTCGGGATCGGGAACGGAGAAGCACCCCAGGCGTTTTTCGTGTCGTTGTTGTCATTGTCGAGTTCGGCAGTGACGGCGTTTTTCTTGATCAGGTCTTCCATGCGCTGATCAAGGCGGAAGTCGCGGTGGCTCGGGTACACCGGGATCTTGAAGGTATCAGGGTAACGCTTGAGCAACGCTTTCTGGCCATCGGTCAGGTTGTCGGCGTACTTGTCCATGTTCTTCGAATCGATCACGAACAGTGGTTTTTCCGCGGCGTACGGGTCCGGATACGGGGTGCCGGGGCCGGCGTACTTGAGACCCGGTGGCAGACCGCGCCATTTGCCGGACCAGGCCGGGATGCTGCCGTCAGCGTTGCCGGCCTTTTCGGCGCCTATCGGGGTCAGGTCCTGGCCCAGGCGGGCGGCTTCCTCGGGGCTGACCTTGGCGTAAGCCAGGCCACTGCCGAGCAGAGCCACGGTCAATGCCGTGCTCAATAAGGTTTGGGTGAATCTGGACATGCTGTGCTCCTCCGACAGGGGAATCAGAACCGGTTCTTGAAGCTGAGCGCGACGTTGTCGCGGTCGGCCAATGGGCTCTGGGCCGCGGAAAACCCGGGTAGAGCAGGCTCTCACCCCAGCTCACCACCTGGTTGCCCAGGCGCGCGTTGAGGGCGTGACCACTCACGTCCCAGGTGCCATAGGCGTAGTAATCGAGCATGCGCAGCGGTCAGGCCGGCCCGACCTGCAGTTCAGGGGTGGGAAGTGAAGCTGGGGCGACTATGGAGTCACGCTTGCAATGCAACATCGTCCAACCGGACTAAGCGATATCGGGTTGCTCCTCGATTCCACCCTGCGACCCTGGCATTCCGGGCAGGGCTTGCACCACCTACGGGTGCAACGCCAGGCTAACGCAAGCCCAGCTGTCGCTTGAGCTGCGCCAGGCGCGGATCGCCAGGCGCGGCCTGCTCCAGGCGCCGGAGGTACTGCACCGCCTGTTCGCGCTGGCCGCCCGTACCGTGCTGATAAATCAGCGCGTAAAGCAGATCGGGATCTTGCGGGGCTTGCGCCAGACCGGCTTCCAGCGCCGTGCGCGCAGCATCGCGGCGCTGCATTTGTAGCAGGAGCAGCCCCTGGTTGTAGCGAATCCGCGAGTAATCGGGCAAGGCGATAGCGGCCTGCTCCATCCACTGCAAACCTTCCTCGGCCTTACCGCGCTCGACCAGCAACAGCGCCAGCATGTAAGCCAGGTTGCCGCGATCGCTGGCCGGCATCTCTTTGAGTGCCACGCCCTCGCGCAGGACCCGCTCGGCTTCGTCCTGGCGCAAGACGCCGTTTGCCAGCGTCACCAGGTTGATCCGCGCCGGCGAGAAGTACGGATCAAGTTTGAGCGCCTGGCGGTACTGCTCCAGTGCGTCCAACTGTAGAGCCTTGCGCTCCAGCAGCACGGCCAGATTGAGGCGGTTGCCGGGCAGATCGGCATTGCCGCGCAGGCGCCGCTCGTAGTCGTCGAGGGCCGCGGTGAAACCTTCGCGGCGCTCTTTGGGCAGGGCAATCAGGGGAATACCTGCCAGCGCACGCAGCGCCTCGTCGCGCACCGCGCGTTGCGGGTCGTCCAGCAACGGTAGCAGACGCTTGACCCGCTCCACTGGCGCCAGCTCGGTAAAGGCAGGAATCGCGTAGGCACGTACCAACGGGCTCTGGTCTTTGAGCGCCTGAGTCAAGTTCGGCAAGGCCGGCTCGCCCAGCGCCACCAGTTGTTCGGCAGCGGTGGCGCGGACGATCGCCGGCTTGCCCAGGTCGCCAATCACTGCCGCCAGTTGCGGCAACGCATCGGCGCTACCCTGGCGGGCGCCATGCAGCGTTTCGCCGTAGTGCGGCGGCCGCTGCGGCTTGCCGAACCAGCCTTCGATGGCCTTGGCCGCCCACGCCGGCTCCTTGTCCTTATGGCATGCAGTGCAGGCATCCGGGCTGCCGGTCCTGGCGGCAAGATCCGGGCGCGGCAGGCGCAGGCTATGGTCGCGACGCGGGTCAACGACCATGTAGGTCTGCTCCGGCATATGACAATTGACGCACTGCGCGCCGGCAGAGCCCGCCGCGTGGTGATGGTGCTCGGGACTGTCGTAGTTCTTCGCCTGCAAGCTGGGGAAACGTGCAGGTGGTGCCTGGGTGTGGCACTGCTTACAGAGGCCGTTGCCTTCGATCTTGACCTTGGTGGTGTGCGGATCGTGGCAATCCGTACAGGTCACCCCTGCGGCGTACATTTTGCTCTGGGCGAAAGAGCCATAGACGTACACCTCGCCCTGGATCTGCCCATCGGCATGGTAGAGATCGGGCCGTAGAGTGGCCGGCAACACCGCGTCAAGCAGCGGTTTACCCGGCTGCTGGCCGACGCCCAGGCTCTGCCGGCGGCTGTGACAGTAGGCGCATTGTTCCATCAGACCCTGGCTGCCGAGCGCCTTGAAGTCCACCGGCAGGCCTACGTCCCTGGCTTCGCTCTTGGGTTCATCCTTGGCTTTTTCGGCCCATTCGACGTGCTTCTGTGCCGGGCCGTGGCACCCCTGGCAGCCGACGTTCGGCTCGTGCCAAGTGGTGGAGAAACTGTCGGTTTTATCGTTGTAATTCTTCAGCAGGTTGCTCGAATGGCAATCCGCGCACATTGCATTCCAATTCTGGTAGCGCCCGGTCCAGTGCAACGGGTCGTTCGGCGCAATACGCTGACCAGGGTAAAGCGAGAACCAGCGCTGCCCGCCTTCGGCCTTCGGTCGTGTATCCCAGGCAATGGTCAGGCTCTGCAGGCGGCCACCGGGAAACTCCACCAGGTACTGCTGCAGCGGCTTGTAGCCAAAGGTGTAGCGAATCAGGAAGTCCGCCGGCTTGCCATCCGCGCCTTCGATGTTGACGAAGAACTTCTCGCCGCGGCGGAAAAACTTCGCCTGCACGCCGCCATCCTTGAACCGCGCATCCTTGAAATTACCCAGCATATTGGCCGCAGTCGCCTCACGCATCGCCCAGTCGTGATCGGAATTTTTCCAGTCCTTGGCCTGCTTGGCATGGCAACCGAGGCAGCTGCCGGCGGCGGCATAGCCGGCGGGGTCTTTCGCCAAGTGCGGCGATGCGGCCTCCTGTGCATGCACCGGGAGGTTGAGCAGCAGCAGGGAACACAGCCCCAGGAACAGGTTCTTGGCGGTCGACAAGCAATGATCCTCGGACTTAAGACTTTATTTTATTTGGCATTTTATTCACCGACCGGGCCTGCCGAAACTCGACGGCAGCAGCACCGGGATCGACCCAGGCATAATGCCACGCTTCAACAAGCCTGGGTCGGGAAGAGCGCGCAACAGCAGGAGTCGACGAGGCTGCTGCACTGAACTCCCTTGTGACCTACCGTAGTTCGATTGATACCTCCTCGATCCGGCCTCCTGTAAAGGTGTAGCCGGGCGCGGATTCCTCGGGATAGTCACCTGCGGAGGAGCCGTGGTCGATCCCGACGTCAAAGGTTTCTTCGATCGTGTAGAAGGCCGGCGGGCTTGCGGGCAAATGGTCCTTGCCGATCAATACGCCATCGACCAGCAATTGGATCGCTGCGCCCTTGGCGTAACCGCCGCCGTCGTAGTCGAAATCGAAACGAAGTTCGTGACGGCCAGGTTTGAGTGGCTCGGCCCCGCGGAGCGTCACCGTCTTCAGATCGAAAAGGCGGTAAGTGAACATCGGATGCTGTTCGGCATCGAGATAGAGCGACCATCCGGCACTGTTGCCGCCCACCGTCGCAACCACTCCGTGCGCTTGCGCGCCGACATCGACGATTCCAGTCACACTCCATGAACGGTTGTACGTCTTTGGCAGCGCCGATTCAGGGATGCCGACGGCGCCTTCGTGGAAAGTCATGCGAGTGCGACCTTCGTGGAGCGCGGGAAGTCCTTTGGAGCCCGACATGGCGAGGTCGGCGAGCGGAAGCACCTGGTTACGCCCTGCCTCCTGCATGAACAGATCCTTCAACGCAGCGAGTCGTGCCGGCTCTTGCTGTGCCAGATCATTGCCTTGCGAATAGTCTTTTTTCAGGTCGTACAGCTCCCATTGATCTTCCTCGAACTTCTTCGTTGTGAAGCCAATGATGGTTGACCAGGGGAGCCTGCGATGAAACGCCGATGCAATCCAGCCGTCATGGTAGATTGCGCGGTTCCCGAAGACCTCGAAGTACTGAGTGGTGTGGCGCTCGGGCGCTTTCGCGTCAGCAAAGCTGTAGATCAAGCTCGTCCCATCCATGGGCTTCTGCGCGATGCCATTGACCGTGGTTGGCTCTTTGATATGCGCCGCGTCCAGGATGGTCGGCACAATATCGTTGACGTGGCTGAACTGGCTGCGCAATCCGCCGCGATCCATGATTCCCTTCGGCCACGTGATCACCATCGGGTTGCGCGTGCCGCCGAGATGCGATGCAACGGTCTTCGTCCATTGGAACGGTGTGTCCATCGCCCACGCCCAGCCAGCCGGATAGTGCGCGTGCGTGCCAGGTCCGCCGAGTTTATCCAGCTGCGCGAGTTTGCTCGCGTCGCTTTCCGGCAATCCTTGTATGGGGCCGAAATAGTTCGCGCTGCCGAGCAAACCACCTTCGGTGCTCGCTCCATTGTCGCCGACGATGTAGATGAACATCGTGTTGTCGAACTGGCCATTGGCCTTGAGTGCATCGATCAACTTGCCGACCTGGACGTCGGTATGTTCCAGGAAGCCGGCGTAAACCTCCATCAATCGCGAAGCGATGCGCTTCTGATCCGGGGTCAGCGTGTCCCATGCTGGCATCCGTGGGTCTCGTGACGTGAGTACGGTGTCAGCCGGGATGATGCCAAGCTTTTTCTGCCGGGCGAAGGTCTCCTCGCGCAGCTTGTCCCACCCCTGGTCAAACTGACCACGATACTTTTCGATCCACTCCTTCGGTGCCTGCAGCGGAGCATGGGTCGCGCCCGGCGCGAAGTACAGGAACACCGGCTTGTTCGGCGTGACCGAGTGCTGTACGCGCAACCATTCGATCGCGTGGTTGGCGAGATCTTCGGTCAGGTGATAGTTGCTGCCTGGCGGCCGCATGATCGGCGTCGTACCGTCGTAAAGCGACGGATCATATTGATCGGTTTCTCCGCCCATGAAGCCGTAGAAACGTTCGAAACCCTCACCAGTCGGCCATCGGTCGAAGGGGCCGCTCGGCGAAATTTCCCAGTCGGGCGTCTGATGCCATTTGCCAAAGGCGGCAGTGTTGTAGCCATTCTGGCGCAGGATTTCCGCTATGGTCGCAGTATCCTTGGTGTGGAAGCCGCTGTAACCCGGGCGATCGTCAGGCACGTTCTCTACCGTGCCGATCCCGACCGCATGCGGGTTGCGACCGGTCAGTAGTGACGCGCGCGTCGGTGAGCAAATCGAGGTGGTATGAAAGCTGTTGTAACGCAGCCCTTCATGCGCCAGTGTGTCGAGCACCGGTGTCTGGCCGGGCCCGCCAAAAGTTGACGATGCGCCGAAGCCAACATCGTCGAGCATCACGATCACCACATTGGGCGCACCTTTTGGTGCACTTACCTGGTACTCGGGGTGAGGCACAGGTGGGGTTTCCTGTGCGCGAATGGACGCTGCGAAGAGCCCGAGACACAGGACGAGCCATTGACGGTAACAACGCATCGAGTATCTCCAGAATTTTTCTTGTTATAAGAACGAGCGCCGTCGCACTACGCCTTGTCTGATCAGGGCTTGAACCGCCCAGGGTCTCCCGCGCCTCACCAGGTGTGGTCATTCTGCCATCAGTTACCGTGATCACGGAATTCTTGCCACAGCTGATAGGCATCGGTTTTGCTGTTCGGCCGTCGGGGTTGGTGGCGCGACCAGTTTGGCACGCACGATGCCGTCGCCGCCCCGGCCGAACGCGTCGGCCGGGGCGGCGAGGTTTAGCGGGTGCCGAGCTTGCGCAGGTTGCCGGCGGTGAACTCTTCGTCGACGAAATTGCTGGCATTGAGCTTGGCAGGCTTTTGATCGACCAGCATGCGGTCAACCAGGTAGGAGCCTGCGATCAGGTCGTGGTAGATGCCCAGACGGGAGTGGAAACGCTCGATGTGATAGGCGTAGATCGAGGTTTGCATGTTGGTGCGCCACAGTTGCCCACGGCTGTCGTAGTTGTCTGCCAGGGCGGCCTGCCAGCTGTCCTCGTCCAGGTAGAGCACACGCTTGGCATAGAGGTGCCGTGCGTTTGGCTTGAGCGTGGCCTGCACGATCCACACGCGGTGTTTCTCGTAGCGCATGATATCCGGGTTGATGTGACCGGTGGTGGACAGGATCTGTTCGATGTTTACGTCAGGCTGGTCGATCTTGTAGTTGTTGTACGGAATGTAGATCTCTTTTTTACCGACGATGGACCAGTTGTAGCGATCCGGGGCGCCGTTGAACAAGCGATCTTCATCATAGACCCGGAAGCCGCCCGCACCGCTAGGCGAGTCGTAGCCGACGGTCGGCGCGCGGCGCACGCGGCGTTGACCCGGGGAGTATTGCCAGGCTTGCCGTGGTTCGGCGGTGGCATTGATGAACTCGTGACCGACGACGATCTCACCCTTCTTGCGCACGGGTTCCAGGGTCGTGAGCAAAAAGTGCGTGAGGATGCCACCGGATGTGTCCAGGGTCTTTTTGGGGTCGGCCCACACTGAAAAGATCTTGTAGTCGACCTTCTCCGTCACCCGATTTTTGTCGGGATAGATCACTGCCTGTTGGTAGACGGCCTCTTCGGTGAAGGACCGCCCTGACATGGTGTGGTTGAGGATCAGTTCGTTGCCGTTCTTCGGAATCGGGAAAGGCGAGGCACCGAAGGCATTGCTGGTGTCGTTGCCGTCGTTGGAGAGCTCCGCGTTCAGGGCGTTTTTCTTGATGTCGTCTTCGGTGAGCTGATCGACACGGAAGTCGCGATGGCTCGGGTACACCGGCATCTTGAAAGAGTCCGGGTAGCGCTTGAACAAAGCTTTCTGGCCGTCGGTCAGGTTGGCGGCGTACTGGTCCATGTTCTGCGCGGTGATGGTGAACAAGGGTTTTTCAGACGCATAGGGGTCCGGGTACGGCGTGCCTGCACCACCGAACGTGAGACCCGGTGGCAGACCGCGCCATTTGCCGGTCCAGGCCGGGATGCTGCCGTCGGCGTTGCCGGCCTTTTCGGCGCCCATCGGGGTCAGGTCCTGGCCAAGGCGGGCGGCTTCCTCGGGGCTGACCTTGGCGTAAGCCAGGCCACTGCCGAGCAGACCGACGGTCAATGCCGTGCTCAATAAGGTTTGGGTGAATCTGGACATGCTGTGCTCCTCCGACAGGGGAATCAGAACCGGTACTTGAAGTTGAGCGCGACGTTGTCGCGATCGGCCAACGGGCTGTTGTTGGCGTTGCCGAGGTAGGCGTTGTAGCGGGCCTCGACGGTGAAGTTGCCGAGGTAGCGCCACGAACTGCCGATGCTGGCGCGGTTATCGTTCTGGCCGGCGTTGATCGAGCCGACCATCGAGCTGTCGCCGTGGGCGGCGGCGCTGAAGGTGACAGGCACCGTCATGTCCCATCCGCTGAACACGTTGTTGTAGTCAAAGTTCGCTTGCACCGTGTAGCCCCAGGCATCGCGGTCATAGACCAGGCTGTCGGTGCCCGGCAGCGAGAAGCCCGGCGCCAGGGCTACCGGCTGCGACTTGTCGTTGCTGATCACGGTGTTGTAGACCACCTCGCCGGTCAGGCTGGTGTTGTCCGCGAAGGACGTCGGGCCGAGCACGTAGATCATCGACGTTTGCGCTTGCAAGGTCTTGCCGCGCACGGGGCTGGAGAATCCGTTGTTGACCATCACCGGCGTACCGTCGCGGTAGCTGACTTCACCGGCCCAGCTGACGTCGCCCAGCACGGTGGCGAAGCTCGCGCCGAACAGGTCGATGTTGTCGAAGTAGCGCACCTGATAGCGGCCCAGGGTCGATGCGAAGTCCAGTGATGGGGTCTTGTCGTGATAACGCGAGTAGTAGATGCCGAACTCGGTGTTTTTCAGCGACTCGGCGGCGTAGGTGAAGGCCAGACCGTACTGGCCACTGTCGCTCGGTTTGTCGTCCTTCAGACGGGTGACAAAACCGGAGGCGTCGTTGAAGCCGCCCTCGTCGATGAAGTCGGTGGTGGAGAAGTAGCTACCCACGCCGAACAACTCGGTTTTCTCCCACTTGTATTGGTAGTAGGCCTGGATACCCAGGCTTTCGGTCAGGGCGAACTGGGTGAACAGTTGGCCGACCGGCAGCAGGATTTCCTTGACCTCGACGCCCGGAGTGGTCGCCTTGGTCGCGTCCACCGGGCTCTGGGCCGCGGAAATACCCGGGTAGAATAGGCTTTCACCCCAGCTCACCACCTGGTTACCCAGGCGCGCGTTGAGGGCGTGGCCGCTTACGTCCCAGGTGCCATAGGCGTAGTAATCGAGCATGCGCAGTTCATTGCGGTGCTGGTCGATGGTGTCCTGGGAGAAACGGTCGGGTTTGCTGCAATGGCCGCCGGCGAAACAGTTCGAGGTGCCGGTGGTGTTGTCGTTGTCCTGATCGTAGACGTTGTCGTAGAAGCCCGTCGCCCGGACGAACACGCCGTAGTCGTCCTGCCACTTGATGTTGGCTTCGGTGAGAAAGCCGCTGCGGTTGTTGATCAGGCTGCCTTTGTCGAACGCGTTATCGCCATCGTTGCCGTTAGCGTTCGCGGTCAGTTTGTGATCGCGAGCCTCGGTCCGCCAAGCGAGGCTGTACGTCAGTGTAGTGTCCCAGTCGATGCTCAAGTCTTCGCTTGGCTGAAAGCTCATGGCGTTAACGTGAGCGCTTAGTCCGCCAGCCAGCATCAATAGAACAAGCTGTGTGCGAGGGTGCTGTGTTGGTGGGGCGATTATTGTTTTTATCATGTCGTCCTCATGGCCCAGGTCAGACCTGCCCGACCTGCATTTCAGGGGGTGATTGGTGCTGTGGGCGACTATGGAGTCACCAATTGCGCGCAACATCGTCCAAGCGGACTAAGCGATTTGCACGGGAACGGCACACACCGGATCGCTGTAGGAGCTGCCGAAGGCTGCGATCTTTTGACCTGGCCTTTAAAAGATCGCAGCCTCGTTGCACTCGTCAGCTCCTACACAGCTCCTACAGGAGAATTCGGGGGCGGCCTTCGCCTTAGTCCCATCGGACGATGAACACCCGGCGCGTGCGGCGAACAATCCCGAGACCGACTGCACCGGGCGAAGATCCGGCGGTGGCGGTTTCTGCCTGATGGGCGCTGAACAAAGGTGATCGCATGAACGCTGCCGGGATCAAATGGGACGAGTGCTGTGATGTGTTGGTGATTGGCTCTGGAGCCGGGGGCATGACCGCTGCGCTGCGTGCCCACGACTTGGGCCTGAATGCGCTGCTGATCGAAAAGAGCGGCGAGTACGGCGGCACCTCGGCGGTGTCCGGCGGCGGCATCTGGATCCCCGACAACCACCGGATCAAGGCCCTCGGCGGCAGCGATTCGGCAGCCGAAGCGATCGCCTACATCCGCGCCGTGACCCATGGCGAGATCGACGACGGGCGCATCGAAGCCTATGTCGAACACGGCCGGGAGATGGTCGAGTACCTGGAAAAACACACCCGTGTGCGCTTCGAAGCGCAACCGCGCTACGCCGATTACTACCCGGAAGTCGAAGGCGGCAAACCGGGCTATCGCTCGATGGATCCACAACCGTTCGATGCCGCCGAACTCGGCGAAGAATTTTTGCGCATGCGTGCGCCGTCCCCCGGCACCCTGATGATGGGGCGCATGGCGATGACCATGAAAGAGGCGCAGGTGCTGCTGTGCCGTGGCCCCGGCTGGTTGCGCCTGACCCTGCGGGTGATGTGGCGCTACTGGCGTGATCGTGAAGGGCGGCGCTTGTCCCGCCGTGACCGTTTCCTGACCCTGGGCAATGCCTTGATCGGTGCCTTGCGCTGTTCGTTGCAGGATCGCGGCAAGTCGCTGTGGCTCAACTGTGCGCTCGAAGAGTTGCTGCTGGTCGGCGACCGGGTCGGCGGGGCGCGGGTCAATCGCAATGGTCAGTCGCTCAACGTCAAGGCGCGCTACGGGGTGATCATTGCCGCCGGTGGTTTCGAGCGTAATCAGGCGATGCGCGAGCAGTACCTGCCGCAGCCGTCCCGGGCGAACTGGAGTGCAACGCCGCCCAACAATACTGGCGACGGCATCCGCGCCGGTCAGGCCCTTGGCGCCCGCACCGCGCTGATGGAGCACAGCTGGTGGGCGCCGACCACTTACGTCAAGGGCGAAGAAAAACAGCGCGCGCTGTTCGTTGAACGCACCTTGCCGGGGTGCGTGATGGTCAACGCGGCGGGGGAGCGTTTCGTCAATGAAGCCGCGCCCTATACCGATATCGTTTACGCGATGTACGCCAACAACCGTGAAGGCGCCGCGAGCGTGCCGTGCTGGATGGTGTTCGACGCCGAATTCCGCCGCAAATACCCGTGCGGCGCCTTGCTGCCGGGTTATGCCCAGCGCGATTGGCAATTGCCCGAGCATCTGCGCGACTACTTCCAGAAGGCGTCGAGCCTGGAAGAACTGGCGACGAAAATCGGCGTCGACGCTGGCGGGCTGGTGCGCACCGTGCAGCGTTTCAACGGCATGGCCGTGCAGGGCGTCGACGAGGATTTCCACAAGGGCGATTCGCTGTTCGATCGCTACTACGGCGATCCGAACGTGCAACCCAATCCGTGCCTGGCGCCGTTGCTCAAAGGGCCGTTCTACGCCGTGCGCATCGACGCCGGGGACATCGGCACCAAGGGTGGCCTGCTGACCGACGTGCACGCCCGCGTGTTGCATGAAGACGGAGAACCGATCAACGGCCTGTACGCCATCGGCAACAGCGCCGCCTCGATGATGGGCCGCACCTATCCGGGTGCCGGTTCGACCATCGGCCCGGCCATGACCTTCGGTTACCTGGCAGCCAATCACATCAAGCGCCAGAGCGAAACCGCTTCGGCGAAAACCTTGTTCGGGAGTGTCGAATGAACAACCAGCGTCCACAGATCGCCGTAGTGACCGGCGCCAGTCGCGGAGTCGGGCAGGGCATTGCCCTGGCCCTTGGGGCGGCGGGCATGACGGTGTATGTCACCGGTCGTGCCCCGGCGCAGGGTGGATCGAATTTGTACGGGCATGCCTTGAGCGGTTCGCTGGAGGACACCGCCGCCGCGATCACCGCTGCCGGTGGGCGCGGTATCGCGGTGGTCTGTGACCACGCCGATGACGCGCAGGTTCAGGCGCTGTTTACCCGTGTGGAAGATGAGTGCGGGCATCTGGATTTGCTGGTCAACAACGCCGCGTTCATCCATGACCGGTTGATCGAGCCGGGGCCGTTCTGGGCTAAACCACTGGACCTGGTGCGCATTCTCGACGTCGGTCTGCGCTCGGCCTACATCGCCAGCTTCTACGCGGCACCGCTGTTGCTGCGCAGTGCCCAAGGGCTGATTTGCTTTACCTCGTCGTTCGGTGCCGGGTGCTACATGCATGGCCCTGCGTACGGCGCGCAAAAGGCCGGCGTCGACAAGCTGGCGGCCGACATGGCGATCGATTTCGAAGGGCAGGGCGTGGCGGCGTTGTCGCTGTGGCTAGGCCCGCAACTGACCGAACGCACCAGGATAGCCGGCGAGCAGCATGGCGAGCAGTACAAGGCGTTTCTCGCCCATGCCGAAACCCCGCAATTCAACGGGCGGGTGATACATGCCTTGCTCAATGATCCGCAGTTGATGGCGTTGTCCGGGCAGACCCTGATCACCGCTGAAATCGCCCCAGGCTACGGCATCAGCGAAGCCGAAGGCCGCCAGCCACCATCCCACCGTGCCATGCTCGGAGATCCACGCCAGCAACATCCGGCGCGGGTGGTCTGAATTCACAATCTTTAAGACATACGCAAAAACCTGTGGGAGCGAGCTYGCTCGCGATGACGGCAGAACATTCAACATCTAKGTTGACTGACCTGACGCTATCGCGAGCAAGCTCGCTCCCACAGTTGATCTGTGTCGGACGCGAAATCTGTGTASACCCTCGRACAYTGTRGGAGCGAGCTCGCTCTTACAGGAAGTGTGCTTAATCTGCTGGCTGCAGTGCCCATTCGCGCAACACATTCTTGGTCACTTTGCCCGCCGCATTGATCGGCATCTTCTGCAGCACCTGCACCCGGCGCGGCACCTTGTAGTTGGCCATCTGCTCTCGGCACCAGGCGAGGAATCGGGCCTGCTCGATCTCGATGCCTGGCGCGGGCAGCAGGAACGCCATCGCCACTTCACCCATGCGCTCGTCAGGAATACCGATCACCGCTGCCTGGGCCACACCCGGATAGGTCAGCAAACACTGTTCGATCTCCGCCGGGTACACATTGAAGCCACCGGTGATGAACATGTCCTTGAGGCGGTCGGTGATGCGCAGGTAACCCTGTTCGTCGAGCATGCCGATGTCGCCGGTGTGCAGCCAGCCGTCGGCGTCGAGAATCTCCTGGCTGGCTTCGGGGTTGTTGAGATAACCCTGCATCAGGTTGTAGCCGCGAATCTGCACTTCACCGGGAATGTTGGCCGGCTGGCTGCGACCGCTGTTGCCGACACAGCGCACTTCCACCCCCGGCATCGCCCGGCCACTGGTGTTGGCGACCAGTTCCGCCGAGTCGCCGGAGCGGCAGATCGTGGCGAAACCGCAGACTTCCGTCAGGCCATACGCGGTGACGATGGTGGCGAATCCCAGTTCGTCGCGCATGCGGTGGATCATTTCCACCGGGATCGCCGCCGCCCCGGTCACCGCCACGCGCAAGGAGCTCAGGTCGAATTCACTGCGTTGCGGATGGGCAAGCAACGATTGATACAACGTCGGTGGCCCGGGCAACACGCTGATGCGTTCGCGCTGCACGCATTCGAGCACGGCCTGCACGTCGAACACTTGCTGCGGCAGGAGGGTGCAGCCACGCATCAACGCAGCCAGCCAACCGGCCTTGTAGCCGAAGGAGTGGAAGAACGGATTGACGATCAGGTAGCGATCGCTCTCGCGCAAGCCGACGATATCGCTCCAGTCGCGCACGATGCGCAGGTTCTGGCCGTGGCTGGTCATCACGCCTTTGGGTTTGCCGGTGGTGCCCGAGGTGAACAGCACGTCGGACAAGGCCTGCGGGCCAACGCTCTGTTCGCGGGTGCGCAAGACAAGGTGCGGCACGTCGGCCCCCAGATCCAAAAACCGTTCCCAAGCCAGGGTGCCCGAATTGGCGCCGCGCAGGCTGATGATGTGGCGCAGGGCAGGCAAGTCTTCCGACGCCAGCATGCCGGGGTAGTCCGCGCCGAGGAATTCGCCGATGGCAAACAGCACGCAGGTACCGCTTTCGCGCAGGATGTAGCCAGCTTCGCTGCCCTTCATCCGGGTATTGAGCGGTACCAGGGCGGCGCCGACACTTTGCAGGGCGCCGGCGGCGACGATCCATTCCCACACGTTGGGCGCCCAGATTGCCACGCGGTCCCCGACCTGTACGTCGAGGGCCAGCAGTGCGCGGGCAGCCTGGCGGCGCAGTTGGTCCAGTTGTCGGTAGCTGATGGTGTGGCCCGCGTCCTCGATGGCCGGGCGGTCGCCGTAGGCCTGGGCAGCGTTGGCGAACAGTTGAGCAATGGTCAGTGCGGTAGCGACAGGCGGCATGGGGCCTCCCCGGTTAGAAGACAAGTACGAGAAAGGGAGTAGGCCGGGCAGGGCGCCCGGCCGGATTGCGAATTACTGGGCGGGCGGGGCGAAACGGCGACCGGCGGAGAAACCACCGTCCACGGCGATCATCTGGCCGCTGACAAAGGACGCTTCGTCGGATGCCAGGAACAGCGCGACGTTGGCCACTTCTTCCGGTTGCCCGGAGCGGCTGAGCATGTGCTGCGAGGCGAAAAACGCGTGGAACGCGTCATTGTCACGGACCATGCTGGTCATCGGCGTTTCGATCAGGCCCGGGCACAGGCCATTGACGCGAATGTTGGCGTAGCCGTAGTCGATGGCCATCGAGCGGGTCAGCTGGTTGATGCCGCCCTTGGACACGTTGTAGGCCACGTTGCCGTCGCAGCCTTGCAGGCCGAAGATCGAACCGACGTTGATGATCGAACCACCGCGCTGCTCAACCATCGATTCCAGCGCGTATTTGCTGGTGAGCATGCTGCCGGTCAGGTTGATGTCCATCACCCGTTGCCAGGCGGCGGTGGTGGTCTGGGTCACGCTGCCCTGGTCGGCGACGCCGGCGGCGTTGACCAGTACGTCGATGCGCCCGAAGCGGCTGATGACTTCTTGCATGACCTGCTGCACCTGCGCTTCGTCGCGCACGTCCAGGGTCATGAACAGGCCGGGAAAGTCTGCCGGTGCGCTGCCGATGTCCAGCCCGATCACTTGCGCGCCTTCGGCAGCGAAACGGCGCACGCAGGCCAGACCGATACCCGAAGCGCCGCCGGTGACTACCGCGACCTTATTCTGCAAACGAGCCATAACTGCACCTCTTTATTGTTGTGGGCTAATGCTGTGGCCGAGTCTAACTGCAGACCGGGCCGGACATGATCGTCCGTTGAGACTATGGCGACAGAGCGCAGGATCAAAAGATCGCAGCCTGCGGCAGCTCCTACAAGGGGGACGCGTAGCCTCAATCGGGGAATTTCAGGTATACCCGGGCGCCGGTCGGGCGGCTCTGGCAGGCCAGCGTCCAGCCATCGGCCAGTTCCTTGGCACTCAATACATCGTTGCGCGCCAACTGGATTTCACCTTCCTTGACCACGCACATGCAGGCCCCGCAAAAACCTTCTTCACAGGACGACGGCACGTCCAGGCCGGCAGCCTTGCAACTTTGCAGCAGGGTGTCGCCGGGTTTGCAGGCGATTTCGTGTTGCTGGCCATCGAGTTCGACGATCAGCGCTTCGCATTGCGAATCCATGGCCGCCGCCCGCGCCACGGCTTCTTCGGCCAACAGTTCATCGGGGTCCGGTGGCGAGACGAAGCGTTCGACATGGATCCGTTCGGCCGCTTCGCCCAGTGCCAGCAGCGTGCGCTCCACGGTGTCCATGAACGGTCCCGGCCCGCAGATGAAGTAGTCGCCGCCGGCCGATCCGCGCAGCAGATGACGGACCTGATGGTCCGTCAGGAAGCCCTGCACCGAATCGAGGACGTGCACCACGTGCAGTTGATCAGGATGCGCCTTGATCAACTGGCACAGCTCGTCCTTGAAAATCACCGACGCCTCATCGCGGTTGGCGTAGATCAACTTGATCGGCCGCCGACTGCTGTGCAGCACCGACTTGAGAATGGAAAACACCGGGGTGATGCCCGAACCGCCCCCGAACAGGACCAGGGGCTTTTCGGTGTCCGCCTGCGGGTCCAGGCAGAACAGCCCGGCCGGTGGCAGCACTTCCAGCCAGTCTCCGACCTGCACTTCATTCATCCAGTTCGACACCCGGCCGCCGTCGACCCGTTTCACCGTGACCTTGGGCAGCGCGTCCGCGAGGGGCGAGCTGGCCATGGAATAGCAGCGGGTCAACAGTTTGCCGGCCAAGGGCACGCGAAAACTCAGGAACTGGCCCGGTTTGTAGCGAAAGCGCTCACGCAGGGTTGGCGGTACGTCCAGCACCAGCGAGCGCGCATCGGCGGTCTCGTCGATCACCGCGCACACTTGCAATGAGACGCTTCCCGTCGTGTGTTCGGCCGGAATCAGGTTCTGATGTTGCGTGCCCATGTTCACCTCGGCCTCAGAGCCCGCTGATCAGTTGGGCGTTGTCGACACGGATCTCGGCACCGTTGACGAATCGCGACTCGTCGGCGGCGAGGAACAGCACCACGTTGGCAATGTCCCGTGGCGCGGCCATGCGGTTCATCGGGTCCTGGTCCAGGGCTTCCTGCGGGATCGGCTGACCACCGGCCAGGGCCTGGGTCATCGGCGTGTTCACGCCATCGGGGTGCACGCTGTTGCAGCGGATGCGGTAGCCCTGCTGCTTGCAGTGCAGGGCAATGGAACGGGTCATCGCCGCCACTGCGCCTTTGGATGCCGAGTAAGCGCAGAACATCGGCATCGCGCCCAACGCCGCCACTGACGACATGTTGATGATCGAGCCGCCGCCGGTTTCCTTCATGGCCTGGATCGCGTACTTGCAGCCGAGGAAGTAGCCTTCGCCGTTGATCTTCTGCACCTTCTGCCACAGCTCCAGCGTGGTGTCTTCGATGCTGCCCAGGGCCAGGATCGCGGCGTTGTTGACCAGTACATCGAGGCGGCCGAAGTGTTCGACGGTGGTTTTAACGACGTGTTGCCAATCGCTTTCGCTGGCGATGTCGTGGCGGATGAACAGCGCATTGGCGCCGATTTCCGCAGCGGCCTGACGACCGGCCTCTTCGTTGAGGTCGGTCAGTACCACTTTGGCGCCTTCGCGGGCCAGCAGCAGGGCATCTTCGCGACCGATGCCGCTGGCGGCGCCGGTGATGATGCAGACTTTGCCTTCTACACGTTGCATTGTTGTTCTCCTGATCGTGCGGTTTGAAGTGCGAATTGGTCGGCCACGTGGGCGGCAGCCCGGCGACCGGAATAGATGCAATCGGCCAGGGACAGGCCGGAGACATACAGGTTGGAAGCGACCCCGACCGCATTGCGGCCAGCGCTGTAGAGACCGTTTATTGGCTGGCCCGCGTGGTCCAGCACCCGACCGCTGTCCTCGCAGACCTTCAGCCCGCCCAGGGTGATGACCGGGCAGGGGAAGAGTTTGCTGTCGAAAGACAGGTCGAGTGCGTACCACGGGCCTTGTTCCAGGTTGGCAAGCATCGCGGTGGATTTGCCGAACTCGTCGGCGACCTCACCCCGTGCCGCGCGGGAATAGCGTTCGACACTCTGGCGCAGCAGTTCCGGCGGCAGGTTGCAGCGTTTGGCCAACCCGGCCAGGCTGGTGCTGCGTTTGGCGTTGAACAGCAGATTGAGCAGGACTGGCAGGCGCTGGAAATTCCAGACTTTGCCGGGGCCGACTTGACTGAGTGCTTCTCGAACCAGCGCCCGATTGAGAATCAGAATGGCGCGACCGTTCTGTTCTTCGACCATGGCGTGGCCGAGGGTCGCGCCGTAGATTTCTTCGTTGGCGTAACGTTGTCCGCGAGCATTGACGATCAGCCCGCGGGCCCAGGCCAGTGGCGGATTGATGAAACGCCAGGCGCTGACCTTGTCCATCCGCGCCACGCTGCCACCGGCACTCTGGCCCAGGGCGATGCCGCTGCCATTGCAACCGGTGGCACCCAGCGGCAGACCGGCCAGGTACTGCGGCGCGTGTTGGCACACCAGATCGCGATTGAAGATAAAACCGCCGCTGCTCAGCAGCACCGCCTGTTCGGCGCGAATCAATTGCCGAATGGCGCTGGTCTGTTCGATGCTGCGCTGACGGGCGCGCAAGCGGTCGGCCAACGCCGGAGCGTACATATGAATGGCGGCGGCCCAGCGTGACAGACGCGCATGTTGTTCGGCGGCGCGGCTGCCGGAAGGCAACTGCCAGGCTTCGACACCGAGGACCTTGTCGTCGAGGTCGAGTACCAGTCGCCGCACTTCGCACTGGCTGCGCAGGCGTGCGCCATTACGCAAGGCGCTGGCCTTGAGCGGGGCGAACAGGCTGGCGCCGGACATGCCCGGACCTTTGGTGCGATGACCGCGGGGCGCCGGTTTGGCGCTGGCGGCATAGACCGGCACGGCTTCGTTGCCGGAGTAATAGAGGTAGTACTGGTCACTCGGGTACGAGGTTTTGTGCGGTGGCACGCTGGCCTCGAAGGCCGCGCCTTGTCGCTCCAGCCAGGCCAGTTGCTCGCGGCTGCCGTCGCAGAAATTGCGCAGCGTCTCGTGGCTGACGGCTTCGCCGACTTCCTGACGCAGGTAATTGAACATGGCTTCGCTGGTGTCTTCATAGCCAGCCTGACGTTGATACGGTGTGCCGCCACCGGCATACACCACGCCACCGCTGAGCGCCGTGGCGCCGCCGCCTTCGAAGCGATCCAGTGCGAGCACCGACAGGCCGCGAGTGCTGGCTTCGATGGCGGCACAGGCGCCGGCTCCGCCAAACCCGACGATCAGCAAGTCGCAGCGGTCATCCCATGGCAACTGGTCGGCGCTGTTCACTCGCAACGCCGTCAATCCGTTCACGCCGTCCATGCCCAGGCCTCAGCCGGCTACAGCGAAGGAGGGTGCGGGTTTGGCGGTGGTGGTGTAGCTGCCGTCGAGGTAGACCAGCGGGGTGATTTCGGCGGTGGTGTGGATCTGCAGGATGCGCCCGATGAACACCGTGTGGGTGCCGTAGCTGAAGTGGCCGTCCTGACGGCAGAGGATCGCCGACTGCGCGTCACCCAGGTAAGGAATGCCGCCGGGGCTGGTCAGCCAGTTGCCCCGGTCGAAGCGCGCTTCGCCCTTGATGGCGCCGCTGCACAGGTTGGCCAGGTCTTGTTGTTCTACGCCGAGGATGTTGACGCAGAAGTCGGCGCCGGTGGCCAGTGCGGCGTGGGGCGAGGCGGTCTTGTTGACGCAGATCAGCAGCGATGGTGGTTCGGTGCTTAGGGAGTCGACCGCGGTGGCGGCCATGGCGAAGCGTTCGGAGCCGTTGCTGGTGCTGATAATGGTGACTGACTTGGCCAGGCGGCGCATGGCCTGGAGCATGTCGGCTTTGAGATTGACGTCGTTCATCGCACTGGGCCTTTTTGTTGGTTGGGGAGTGCGATGGATTCTTGCTCTGGCTCTTGTCTGGGGCATCGTCCGAGGGGACTAGGCCTTGGCGGCCTCTGGGCCGACCAGGCTGGTGGTTTGGGTTGTGTACATATCCGTTTCTTCGGTAACGGCGGCTGGCGGTTTCGCCCTTACGGCGAGTCCCTTTTGTCAAACGACACAAAAGGAACCAAAAAGTCTCGCCCCTTACGTACGGCCCCTCGCTGAGGCTCGGCGTTCCTTCGCTGCGGTATTCATCCGGGGGCATTGCCCTCCGGTCGGCTTCGCTTCGACCTACATGCAATGAGTTCGACTGCGTCGAACGGCGCTGCGCGCCAATCCCCGGATGAACACCTCCACTCAGCCTGCCGAGGGGGCGGGTGGATCAAGATCAAGAGCTGCAGGCGAGCTAACGCTCGGCCTGATGAGTGGTGAGAAGCGTGGGTGTACGCCGCTCTGCTTTTGCTTTTCTGTGGGAGCGAGCTTGCTCGCGATGGCGGCCTGCCAGCCGACCAATTCCTTACAGATGTACTCAGCACCTGTGGGAGCGAGCTTGCTCGCGATAGCGGCCTGCCAGCCGACCAGGTACCTCCCAGACGAACGAAACCCGCGAACAGGCCGGCCGGTAGGCCGCCTCGGGCGCTGTTGCGGTACACGCCCCCTCGTGAGGCCGAGTGGAGGTTCTGCGCAGTGGGCAACCCGGCATGGATGCCGGGTTAGCCGCCCCCGGCCATGGATGGCCGATGGCGGCGGGCCCACGGAGCAGGACCGGAGCGAGGGGATGCCGAGCCACAGCGAGGCACCGAATGTCAGGGGCAAGAGCCCTTTGGTTACTTTGGGGCTTTTCCAAAGTGACCCGCCGTAAGGGCGGAACCCTAAGCGGCCGTGACCGCAGCAATGGATATGTACACCCACAAAACACTCGTCGCCTGACACAAAGCCATCGCGAGCAAGCTCGCTCCCACAGGGATCTTCAGTGGCCACAAGTCCCGAGTAAAACAGGGGACTCAATGTGGGCCTGCCCGCGAAGACGGCCTGCCAGCCAACACTCCTCTTTCAGATTCACCTCCAAAAAACTTTTCCCCAATCCCACATGGTCCGTTTGAGGGATGCCCGCCGCTTTGCGCATTGTTTGAATGCCAGTGTAGGGGCGCTACACCCGCCCCGTTGCACGCGCGCCCCGGCGGACGGGGTGAACAAAGGAGAACAATAAAAATGCTCAACCAAGACCTGATTCGCCAGCGTCTGAGCCAACGTGCCCGCGAGTTGGTGCCGATCCTGCGTGAACGCGCCCTGAATGCCGCGCAAGCAGGCCAGTTGCCTGAAGAAACCCTGAAGGATTTCCACGACGCCGGTTTCTTTCGCATCCTGCAACCGTCCCGTTGGGAAGGTTATGAACTGGAGCCCAAGGATTTCTTCGACGTACAGATGACCCTTGCCGAAGGCTGCATGTCCTCGGCCTGGGTACTTGGCGTGGTAGCGATCCACAACTGGCAACTGGCGCTGTTCGACGACCGCGCGGCCCAGGATGTCTGGGGCAGCGACTCCAGCGTGCTGATCTCGTCTTCCTATATGCCGGTAGGCAAGGTCGAGCGGGTCGACGGTGGCTTCAAGTTGAGCGGCCGCTGGGGCTTTTCTTCCGGCAGCAAGCATTGCGACTGGGCGTTCCTCGGTGCGCTGGTACCGCCGGCAGAGGCGGGTGGGGCGCCGGATTATCGGACGTTCCTGGTGCCGCGCAGCGACTACCAGATTCTCGACAACTGGAACGTCATGGGCCTGGAAGCCACTGGCTCCCACGACATTCTGGTGGAAAACGCCTTCGTTCCCGAGTACCGCACCCATCGCGCGTTCGACGGTTTCATGCAGAACAGTCCGGGCAACGAGGTGAACATCGCGCCGTTGTTCCGCCTGCCGTTCGGGCAGATTTTCGTGCGTGCGGTTTCGTCCTCGGCTATCGGTGCCCTGCAAGGCGCGGTGGATCAGTTTGTCGAGCACAACCGTGCCCGGGTCGGGGTCAATGACGGTCGCAAGATGGTCCAGGACCCAGCCGCGCAATCGTCGCTGGCCAACGCCATGGTCTGCGTCGATGAGTGCAAGACCGTGCTGCATCGCAACTTCGCCCTGATGCTGGAACGCGCGCAGAAGGGGGAGCCGTTGAGCATGCCCGAGCGGGTGAAGATGCGTTACGACTCGGCGCTGGTGGCCGACAAGTGCGCCAAGGCCGTTGGCGACCTGATGTTCAACAGCGGTGCTTCGACGATCTTCCGCAGCCATCCGATCAACCGTGCGTTCCGCGACATTCACACCGGTCGCGCCCACGTGGCCAACAGCCCGGCCAAGTACGCCTGGAACCTCGGCGGCGTGAGCATGGGTCAGGACAGCAACGACTTTTTCCTCTGACGCTTCCCTGCAAACCGGCTAGTCCGTTTGCGTGATTCGAGCGCCCTGCCAATACCCGAGCATGGGCGCAAGGCACAGGTCTCTGGCGCCGACTGCGCATCCAAATAAGCACAAGGATCAACCATGAAATTTTCCCTGATTTACGAAGCACAGACGGTGGATTCCAGCCGCGAAGGCGACCGCAAGATTTTCGAAGATACCGTCGAACAGGCCGTGCTCGCTGACAAGCTCGGCTTCGACACCTTCTGGTGCGTGGAGCACACCGCGCTGAGCAACTACTCGCACATGTCCGCGCCGGAAACCATGCTGGCGTTCGTTGCCGGTAAAACCGAGCGCATCGGCATCGGTCACGGCGTGGTCTGCCTGCCTCCGGCGATGAACCATCCGGTGAAAGTCGCCGAGCGCATCGCCACCCTCGACCTGTTGTCCAAGGGCCGTGTGCACTTTGGTGTGGGCAAGGGCGGCACCCAGCAGGAAGCCGGCACCTTCGGCTACGACCTCGCGACCTTGCAGCCGCAGATCGACGAGATGATGTACCTGATCCCGAAAATGTTCGTGCAGGACGAGATCGAGCACAACGGCGACTTCGTGCAGATCCCCAAGCGCCCGATCCATCCAAAGCCTTACCAGGATCCGCACCCGCCGATGTACCTGGCATGCACCAACACCGAGTCGCTGAAAAATGCCGGCGGTCGTGGCATGGGAGCCCTGGTGCTGGGCTTCGGTGGCCCGGAAGAGATCGCCAAGAAGGTCGAGGTGTATCACACGGCCTACGACAACCGCGATGAGAAGAAGCAGGTCGGTTTCCGCCCTAACCGCCACATCGCCGCGCTGTGCCCGGCCATCGTGCTGGACGACAACGCAGAAGCGCGCCGTATCGGTATCCGTGGCCAGCGCTACTTCATGGAGTCCCTGGGCTACTGGTACGGCGGTGGCGAGCGTCCGGACCCGGAGAAGTGGAAAGACGACACCTACGTCGATGGCAACGGCCAGAGCGTGATCAAGTCGCGCTTCGCCTCGGAAGAAGTCAGCGTCGACTTCTCCGACCCGACCATGGCCATGATGAACCCGAACCACGCCTACGGCACCGTCGAGGATTGCATCGGCTACGTGCAGCGCCTGATCGATGCCGGCGCCGACGAAATCCTGTTCATCTGCCAGATGGGCACCGTGCCGCAGTGGGCACAGCTGGAGACCTTGAAGAACATTGGCGAGAAGGTGATTCCGCATTTTCGTAAGGGTTGAAAGTTGACGCTAAAGGCGTGAACACCGCATCCCCCCTGTGGGAGCGAGCTTGCTCGCGATAGCGGTCTTACATTCAGCATCGATGTTGACTGGTATGGCCCCATCGCGAGCAAGCTCGCTCCCACAGTTGATCGCATTTCAGGCCTGGCACGGACGTCAGGCCAACTTTCCAACGGGTCCCCAAGGCCCGTTTTTTTATGCCTGCCAGATAAGGCGTTGAACACCGCCTATCCCCTGTGGGAGCGAGCTTGAACTGGCCTAATGATTTTGGACACTTCAATCGGGCGCTATGATGGCGCCCAAATCTGAGGTGTTGGGTTATGCGTAAATCTTATTCGAGTGAGTTCAAACTCAAGGCTGCCAGCATGGTACTGGACGAGGGGCAGTCGGTGCCTGAG
>NZ_JBFUBR010000026.1:107757-148690 GCF_056405655.1 Pseudomonas sp. P1_F7 | reverse complement strand
GCTTGGCTTGCTCGCGCCAGAAGCCGTCCGGGTTGACGACCGACTGCTGGTACATGGCCTTGTAGGTCGCCTCGTCGGTCAGCGTGTTAGCCAGAACCTCGGGACGAACGGGATACAGGGAAGCCGCACTCATCTTTCTTACCTCGGTGGAATAGTTRTTTTTGTATGACCCTGTTTTAGCCGGGCCGGGCCTATAGAACCATTCGACGATGGTAGTAACAAGCCCCTACAAAATGTCGTGAAAAACCTTCAAACCCACTACCGCCGCGGTACCTGTGGGAGCGAGCCTGCTCGCGAAGGGGCACTAAAGGACACCCATTTAAAGGCTGAGACCCACACAGACCGGGGATTGTTACAGGATCTGTCAAAAGTGTTTATCAAATCCACGGCTATATGGACGAGGCGCGCACACCTAAAATCAGCCACGCCAACAAGGCAACCTGATTAACCAAGTTGCAGCCCCCACGAAGGCAGTTAATCAAACACTCTGGTACTGAAGTTCCACACGCAATCCCAAAAAGATTGCGTGCCCCCTTTCGACCTCTAAAAGGTAAATATTAAATGAAAGCTTTATTGGTTCTGGCCCTCAGCAGCGTGTGCCTGACCGCCATGGCCGGCGAGGTCCCGACTGATGTCGCCGAGCAACAACCGCCCATCGAGGAATACACTTACTCCACCCATCTGGACATCGCCAAAGTGATCTCCATGAGCGAAGCCCCGAACGTGTGTGAAGTTGTGCCGATGAAAATGGAATACGAAGACTCCAACGGTCAACGGCATATCCTGCGTTACAGCGCGATGGGCAACGGCTGCTCCAACGGCTGATCCCCTCCCCCCAAAAGGTTCGACCCACCCGCCGCGATCAGGCAGATGAAGCGCCGAACCTTAATGATCGATTAGCTCGATTGTTTTAAGCATTTATTTGCACTTTTTAATCGAAATAGTCGGCGTAGTATCAACCGCAACCCAAGACAAACAACGCTTACGAAACTGGAGCAACGACCATGAAAACCCAACTGATCCTCGCCCTGACCCTCTCCGTCCTGGCTGCCAACACCTTCGCTGCCGATGGTTACGACCGCACCGGCTCGGCCGCTTACACCACTGAAGCCGCTGTCGCTTCCGACGGTTATGACCACACCGGTTCAGCGTCCTTCGCAGCCGATGGCGCAGACCACATTGGCGCCGGCAAACTCGCATCCGACGGCTCTGACCGCACTGGCGCCGCCCGCCTCGCCGCCGATGGTGCCGACCACATCGGTGCAGGTCGCCTGAGCTGATCCACCAGCGTGACTTCATAGCCCGACTTCGGTCGGGCTTAGTTGTGTCTGGAACCTGAGAAAACCCCACCGAAACAC
The DNA here is from genome assembly GCF_056405655.1 of Pseudomonas sp. P1_F7. NCBI lineage: Bacteria > Pseudomonadati > Pseudomonadota > Gammaproteobacteria > Pseudomonadales > Pseudomonadaceae > Pseudomonas > Pseudomonas sp. P1_F7. Next base: position 147,332 of record NZ_JBFUBR010000026.1, on the reverse strand, counting down.
AAGATGTAGTGAAAAAAGCCTTTTTTGGTTATTTCTTGAGCAAAAATATTCCAGGGCAAAAATTCAGGAAAAAAAATCCTCCCCCGCCAACGTCGCTCAAAGCCCTGTAAACCCTCGCTCCGACCGAAAAACGGCCCCCGTCGACCGATCCGTGAGCCATTTCGCCGCACCACAGCACGCAAAACTTCCCTATAATGCGGCCTTAAACGGGCCTGCAATATTCCCTTACAGGGATGAAAAGCCAGTCTGAAGCCCCGCACAGGCGATCAAAGCTTGCTGCGCCCATCAGTGGCTCTCGGAACCCCGTACAAAATTCTGTTTGATGCCTGCGTATAGCTGCTGCAAAAAACGATTCCTTTAGATCCAACGCGGCCAGTAAGGCTGTGTGAAAAACCGACCTATCCAATTTCACACGGGCACACTGGCCCTCACGCAGGAGACGACACGTCATGCTGAGCTGGGACGAATTCGACAAAGAAGACACGGAAGTAGCAGTCAAGAGCGCCAACGCTGGCCACGCCACCGAAGCCAACATGGACCGTCTCGACAGCGCTGGCGGTGCCGCCGCCCTGGAAGCCCGTGCCGTGACCGCCGCTGACTCCGCCGCCGTTGCCCGCGCCAAAGCTGCCCTGGATTCCCTCGACGTCGCCGAAGGCCTCGCCGAACTCGAAGGCGCCTCCGCCCGTGTCGCCGTTGACGAAAAGCGCATGATCAACTGTCGCGCCGACCTCAACCAACTCGTACCTTTCAAGTACGACTGGGCCTGGCAGAAGTACCTGGACGGCTGCGCAAACCACTGGATGCCGCAAGAAGTCAACATGACCGCCGACATCGCCCTCTGGAAAAACCCGGAAGGCCTGACCGACGACGAGCGCCGCATCGTAATGCGCAACCTCGGCTTCTTCTCCACCGCCGACTCCCTGGTTGCCAACAACCTGGTCCTGGCCGTGTACCGCCTGATCACCAACCCGGAATGCCGCCAGTACATCCTGCGCCAGGCTTTCGAAGAGGCAATCCACACCCACGCCTACCAGTACTGCATCGAATCGCTGGCCATGGATGAAGGCGAAATCTTCAACATGTACCACGAGATCCCGTCGGTCGCGAAAAAAGCCACCTGGGGCCTGAAATACACCCGTTCGATCTCCGATCCGAAGTTCGAAACCGGCACCGTCGAAACCGACAAAGAGCTGCTGCGCAACCTGATCGCCTACTACTGCGTTCTGGAAGGCATCTTCTTCTACTGCGGCTTCACCCAGATCCTCTCCATGGGCCGCCGCAACAAAATGACCGGCGTCGCCGAGCAGTTCCAATACATCCTGCGCGACGAATCCATGCACCTGAACTTCGGCATCGACGTGATCAACCAGATCAAAATCGAAAACCCGCATTTGTGGGATGCCGAGATGAAGGAAGAAGCTTCGCAGATGATTCTGCAGGGTACTCAGCTGGAGATCGAATACGCTCGTGACACCATGCCTCGCGGCGTGCTGGGCATGAACGCGGCGATGATGGAGGATTACCTGAAGTTCATTGCTAACCGTCGCCTGTCGCAGATTGGGTTGAAGGAAGAGTACCCAGGGACGACTAACCCGTTCCCTTGGATGAGCGAGATCATGGACTTGAAGAAAGAGAAGAACTTCTTTGAGACTCGGGTTATTGAGTATCAGACGGGTGGGGCTTTGAGCTGGGATTGATTCCTGAGCTAGCTACGATTTGCCGGTTGTGATTTGAATCGGCAGATTGGAAAATTCAAAAAAGCCCTGAACTTGTTCAGGGCTTTTTTGTGGCCATCAGTTCCGATATCTGGCGACATAGATCGAAACACGAGAGCGCAACCCGATATTCGAACGTAAGACGGCTACATCTCGTCAATCGAACAACAAGCCTACTTCTAGACTTTGCACTTTGTGAGAAGACCATCTGGTTCGCATATAAAACCCTTTCAGATGGCGAATCCCTGAATCAGACCAGACAGGAATCCAGCTTGGGGCTCCTCCGGTGYCCCAACGACCGTCGCTCGGTCCAGCCCGTTGTTGATCGTCTCACATGCCGTTTCCGGCAACAGCACACAGGCATGACAGGCCGCCTTGTTCACCCGCCTCGAACCATTGCCTCCCAGATCTTCTGAACACACAGGATCCGCGGAACACCAAGACGCACGAGAGACGGCCCGGCGAACCATTGGCTCAAACAACTCAGGACGGCCAAGGCGGACCAGCCCACCTAAGCTACCCTCCGAATCACCTGCAGCCGTATAAATGAGGAAGGAAGCCATGGGCGCGCCATCGTCATTTGACACAAATATGCGTTCTTTCAAAGAAGCGGAGGAGTAACCGCACTCGAAAACCAACTGATTAATGAGAATATGGGCAAGCGTATGGACTAGAAGGTAACGCGCAGCCCATTCCCACGTGCATCCCCTACTCAGAGGGGGCAGTAGCCACGTTTCGTTGGCCATGCGATCCACAAACCCTTGGTCGAGCCGCTTTTGTAGCCAATCGGCGTCCCTGTGTAGCCAGTCACTGATTGCCTCCTCGCGCAGCTCGATGAACAACCCTTCGCCGTAATTCTTGATGGCGGGCAGCCACTGATACTCGGGCTCTGGCGGATGCAGAAAAAGCTGGCCCATTGCGGATGACGGCATGCCTTCGAGCGGATCCTTCGACCGTACCAGACGTTCGAATCCATAAAACACACGCGTTTCGCGCAATCTCTCCACTAGGTTGACCGTCCCCAGCCACGACGTGAAGGCTGCTGGAACCAGGCTAGGTATGACACGCAGCTCACTGCTCTTGCCCGGACCAACCTCACTCCGGAGGACGTTGTACTCGGCCCGCCGGAACATCAGACTCTTTGATTCATGAGAGACAGGCTGAAGGGTGCCGGTGGTCGCTGTGATCCCCTGACTGAGGGATTCGAAAGCCTTCAGGATCGCACCGTCTTCGGGAAGCACTGTGTAATGGGGTTTCAGGATCTCCCGAAGCATTTCCAGGGCTTTGGGACGTCGTTCCATGTTGAGGAGGATCTTTACGATGGTCAGATCCAGGTCCTGCTGCCTGAGTATCTCCTGTATATCGACAATTTCCCGCTGACTAGCGAGATCAGGCAGATAGATCGAGGAAATGGTCTTGCCGAAGTAGATGTTTGACTGGTTGATCAGCACGGCCACCGGGTGTTCGGTGCACGTTCCCGCAGTCCTCCCCAGCCATGGACGATCACCTCCGCAGGTAATATTTGCATTTCCAAGTCCGGAAGCGATGATAGTGTCATTGGTAAGATGACGCTCCATGAACATCGCGCCAGCAAGCGTCTTCGATTTCAAACAGGTCCTGCAGGAAACTTTCACGGACCGCAGATCTGGGCCGCCCGAGTCATTCAGGACCAGACCTTCATCGCCAGGACAGACACATCCAAACCACTGTTTCCAAGGAAAGTCCGTTATATGACCATGGGCGCAGACACTGATGAAGCGGACTGGCCGCCATCGGCCCTGGCCCTTTTCCAAAGGTGCCAGCTTCTCCGTATTTAGGCTGAACTTGCGCAACTTTCCACTGGTGCTGTTGACATACCAGGTTGGAAACCGATGCGTCTGAACTTGCAGATACGAAAGGTCGGGGTTCTGGTCGTCAGAACAATACTGCGGCGGCTGGCGAAATTGTGGGACGTTGAGCAGCGCGGAAAGTCTTGGCTCATCGACCACATGCTTGCGCAAGGCCGTTTCACCCATCTGCCACTGCCCCCGCTCATCCGTCTTCCGATACCAGAAGTCCAGTCCGCAGATGATGTTCGGAACACCGTTCTTGTCGGTATAGATGCTCCCCGGGCCAAAGGGCGCAATCAGTTGCCCCAGGCGAATCTCACTGGCCATGTTCGATCTGCTCCTCCGCGAAATAATCGTTGCTGATCGCCACGCGGGCATTGCCGTCGACGTTGCGCATGCTGCTAAGGATCCGCTCCCCCTTCAGTTTCTGTCCGGGTGTGGCGTATTCGCTCGACCATAGCATCAGATACTCGCCGTCCGTCCTCTGCGGGTAAGCCCACCATTGCTGCGGATTGCCCCGCCACTTCTTGCGGAGTCTGTCGAAAACTTTCTGCATGGCATTGCAGACACGGCGCGCCTCATCGGGCTGCTGCTCCATGATGGCCATACAGCGCTCAATTAGCATATCAAGCGCATCTTGTAGGTAGCCGTCATAGCTACCGAAGGCCTCACCGGGCGAATCGGCTTCATGACACTGCCTGGCCCAGACCAACAGGACCCCGGCGAGAGCACGCTCCACCGCCTCGACCGAATAAGGGGTTGCCGATGTCGGTTCGACGCGCTCGTACAACCGGCGGTGGTAGCTGTGAAACTGCTCGAAGTGCGAGCGATCACGACTCTTGGCCGGATTGAACATGCTCAGGATCAAACCTGGCCTCTCGGTCCAGCGCCGCCCGACACGGCCCGTCACCTGAATGTACTGCGCGGTCGACTTGGGCTGGCCGACCACGGCCATCAGTGCTAGCCGGTCGATGTCGATCCCCACCTCGATGATGTTGGAAGCCAGGCAGGCGTCGATGGAACCCTTCTCTTTCCAGTCCAGTGCCAGCCTGTCCATCAACTGCACCAGTTCCGCCTGACCACGACGGCTGGTCAGCTCCTCGACCGTATTGAGATAGCGTTGCTCGCTTCCCTTGAGGCCATAGCGGAACGAGTAATCCTTCAGGCGCGACGCGATGTCCGAGTCGAACAGTGTCCGGGCGCCGCCGAGTTCACGAAGGCTGTTATAGAACGCCAGTAAGGTCCACCATGCATCCTTGTCTTCGCCATCGAACATCCAGGCCCTGAACAGCGCCGCCGAAAACGTCCGGACCTGCGTGGTCAGGAAAGATCGGTAACCGCTGGCATGAATGCCGAGGTATAGGCGCCCCTCGGCATACCGGACGCCCTCCTTCGCGTAACGGCCGAAAAACGAATCGCCCATCTGCAGTCCGGGGCTGGGAAACAGCTGCAGCCCTTCGCGTGCATAAACGGCCCGCACTTGCTCCGCCGCACCACGGATGGTGGCCGTTGAAGCAATGATCTTGGGTCGGATCATGCCCGTACGGTCCTCCGCGCTGCAAAATCTTTCGATCACGCCTTCATACAGTCCGTAGATCGTGCCCAGCGGACCCGAGATCAGGTGGAATTCATCCTGGATGATCAGGCCTGGCGGCTGGCTAATACGCGTGACTGTCCCGGCGGCCCCATGATGGAAACCGAACAGCGCGCCGGCTTCCGGCTTCCATGCCATCATTGCGAACTTGTCCGCCGTACCAATGAACATGGACGGCGGCGTGTCGTAGATGGACTGGTCGACCACTTCGACGGGAAGACTGTCGTGCTCGCCACCATACGAGCAGCGGGTGTCGGAGCACTTGAGATAAGGACGTTTGTTGGACTCGGCCAGTCCGGCAAGGTTATTCTCGTTGCGCCTTGCATAGCGGGCGGGCCGGTCAGATGCCAGGCGCCCGATCGCGCTTCGGCACCAAGGGCATTCGGTGAGCACCAGCGGATTGCCCTCCACCTCCCCCCGGCTGTACTTCCTGATCTCGACGCGGGCGTCATCCCAAGTATTCGGCGAGCCATCGCCTCCAATCCACAACCCCAGCGAAAATCGGCTTTCCCCGAGCTGGGGCCGCGCGCTTTCCACACGCAGGCGCACACGGATCTGCTCCATGGCGCAGATCAGACTGGCCGCTCGCTGGAACTGCTGCGTGGTCAGCATGCGTAGGGTATAGCGCATGAAGACGTTGGTGCCATCGCGGGACAGCGCATCGTCCGGGCGTGCAATCAGGCGCTGGTGGAACATGTAGAACGCGGCAACCGCGAGATAGGCCTCGGTCTTACCACCTCCGGTTGGGAACCAGATCAAGTCGACGATTTCGCGGTCGTCGGAGTGCCCTTCGACAAGCCCGGAGATGCTCATCAGCAGGAAGGCCGCCTGGAATGCACGCCAGCGTCCGACATCGGGCCTTTCCGTGCCAGCGGCCCAGACATCCCAAGCGGTGCGCGGCTTACCGAGCGGCAGTTCCTCGGCCGCGACGTAACCCTCAAGACGGCTGAGAGGGCGGCGTTCGATCTGCTTGGACGCGATCTGCTGCAGCAGCATGCCCTGATTCGCCAACCGGAACGCTTCCAGCGCAGTTTCATCCTTCTGCAGAATGGCAATCCCACGTCGAATACGCATCAGACACTGCCGGCAGTCATCAAGATGGCGCTCAGCCACATCCTGATAATGTGCATCCAGCCCTGTGCGCTCCTGTTCCCTTGCCGTAATCCACGCCGCGTACTCGTCTGCGAGACGGGTGAGTGTCTGCCAGCCCGCACCGCCCTCACCGAAGGAAGGCAGCCCGGCGAGTTCGCGCATCGACAGGGTGATCAGCTGGTCATCAAGGCCCCTAATGTTGGGCGTCATGCTAGGGAGTTCCACGGCCGGCATCACATCCGCGAAAACCACTTCCGGCGTGTCGCCATCCACCCCATCCCAGCCAGCGGCACAGCCATGTCCGATCGCCCAGGTGGCCGCATCACGGTAGAGCAGCGCGAGGGTCTGCTCGTCGTCATCAAACTGCTCGAACGGCCTGACGCCTTCGGGGTAGCGGCCGAATCTCGCGCCGCCCTGGACGCGCACTTCAAAATACGCCTGAAAGAGCACATTGCGGATGCGCTCCTCCTGCGTATTCAGAGTGCTGGCGTCCTGCAGATTGCGCAGCACACAGGTGATGAGCCACTTGCCATGCATGCGTCGAGGAAACAGCTGGATCTCCAGGGGCAATCCGCAGGGAAGATCCAGCTTTCTGGATTCGGTAACGCCGGGCTTCAGCTTGTCGAGTTCAAATCGCTCGCAAGTCTCTGCGGTGGTCGCCGGCACTCGCCGCCATGCATCGAAAGGCTGCTCGCCACCACCCTCCGGTCGTATGACTTTGACACAGCGTTCGTAACTGCCATTGACCGGGAAAGGTGTCGCATCCGGCAGCTGCCAGAAGAATTTTTTCTGCGCAGGCAGCACCACCACAATTTCGCCCGGCTCGTCTTCGATACAAAAACTAATGCCCATGACCGAGGGCTTATACATGTCGGCACTGGCGACTTCGAAATCGTCATCCAGCCCCACCGTCGCTGCATCGACGCTCTCGGCTCCCGCATCAGGCAACGCCGGTTCTTCTGTCTCGGCGACAACCGCTTGTGCGGTTTCAACCGCCGCATCGCCAGCAAGCTCTTCTGCAGTTTGCGTAGCAGCCGCCGGTTCGTCGCTTCTTGGCCCGGGCACATCATTGCGCGGGTGCAACAGTCCCGCGCCATAGCGCTGCAGTGGAGTTTCTCCGCGGTAGTACACGATCTCCTGCGGGACCTGGATACCTACAGGAGTCCAGAACAGCGTCCCGTTGGCGTCGGCTGGCGCCTGGAAAGCGCGCTGCGCATCAAAGACCACCGTGGTGCCAGGCCGGCTGGCATCCAAAGTGCGCGCAGGTCCCACCAGCTCACCGCGCAGAAATTCGATCTCGGCAGAACGCTCTCTATTCATTGTCTTTCCCCGTACAGGCCACCCATTCGACCAGCTGTGACTTGCCTGAAGCGTGACAGAGGATGTAAAGCCGCTCTATCGCACGGGTGATGCCCGTGTAGAAGCGATGGCGGTTAAACCCGCTGTCGGACGGCATCACGTCGGCAATAATGATGACCTTGTTCTCAAGGCCTTTGTATGCAGAAACAGTGGACCACCGGATGCCCTTGGCCTCGAACTGCGCTGCGGAAACAAAGCGCCGTTGAGACTGTTCCCGCAGCAGAGGTAGTACCGATTTTTGTTCTGCACCGAAACTCAGCACCGTTATCTCCTCATCGCGGAAACCACTGTCCAAGGCCAAGTCAATGCACTCGCTGATTCTACGGACCTGATCCTTCGCGTCTTCGTACATGGTCAGATCCCACGTCTGCAGGCCGCCTCCATGACGCATATAGCCTGAATACGTGCTCCGGTCAGCCATTGACAGGGTCATTGCAACTTGCCCGATGGACTTGTAGTTCCGGCAGTTTTCCGTGAGCAGCCAACGGGCGGCTTGATGCCGCACTTCGACAAGATTCGCCTCGAGTTCGTCAGCTCCTGTTAGCACCTGATTTCGAAAGTCACCCAGCATCAGATAACTGCCACCGATTAGATCTCCGTCGATCAGTAGGCGGACGCAGTCCAGAAGGTCGGGCCGCGCGAGAATATCCTGCGCCTCATCAATCACCAGATAGTCAAATCGCGCATCATGTGCGCAAGCTGGATCAGTTAGACGGTCCTGAATCAGCAGCGGAAGCTGAGCCCAGAAATCGGCATCTGGATCATTCGGGGGTTCAATCCCGGTCAACGACATCAATACGCTGAATGCGGAGCCGCCGATCAGATCCGGATGGTGGTCGGCCGCTAACTCACGAGCAGCCCAGTTGCCGATCAACCGGTTGAAACATAGATAACCGACGCGAAGCCCTTGGGTGGCCTTGCGCCGGGCGACCTCAATGCCTATCAGTGATTTTCCTGTCCCCGCCCCCCCTTCCACCAGAACTCGAGGATTGTTGTCCGTCAACCTGAGAACCGGCCGCTGCTGCTCGCGCAGTAGCTTCTCGAGCTCCGCCTCGCGATGGAGTATTTCGGCAGCTTTTTCGGGTCGGCGCTTGCGGATCGGAAAACAGAAATTGATAAACTCGTCACGATGAAATGCCGATAACAGCACCTTCAGCGGGGAGATCTGTGGATCGGCGCCGATGGCCAGCTGTGCCATGCGCTTGAGTGCGTCGCAGAATGCCTCGCCGGTACCGCATCCGGCAAACCGGCGGCGATCCATCACTTCGAACGACTGAATGGACACATTCGCCGGCACGGCGAAGTCCGCTCGCGGGAAAATGCAGCAATGAATGACCGGCACATGCGCAAACGCGGATAGCCGGCCCACTAAACGACGACGCAGCGCGAATCGCGCATCCTGTGCCTGGCGAAATGGCGACTTAGTGACGCTGTCTGGATACCAGCAGCTGCCGTCGAACCCGATTTCACGATGCGATTTTACCTCAACACAGAGAATACCGACGTCGGGAATCAGAATGACAAAGTCGATCTCGGTGCGACGATAATTGTTGTATGGAGCAAGATCGAGTGAGTGAATCACGATCCAGTCGTGTCCCGAGCTTTCCAGCTTGCGGAACACGTCTATTTCACCTAATGGAGCAGACTCATCGATGAAAACGGGGATCATGTGCATTACAGCGCATCTCCTGATTCACATCGATACTGTTCCGCGACCAGCAGCTTCATCGGCTTACCAAACTCCTCCGGCGGTGCGGCAAAGCCTGGTGCAATGCTGATGACCGGATCAAACCTCACACTGCCAGCCAGTCCGCTCTCCGGAGTCAACAAGTGGTGGTAACCCCCATCGGGCGAAATCATGTCCCGCAGATGGCCGAGCTCTTTGCGCAACTCCACAATGAGCTGCTCATTGACGATGGCGGACTCCATGACACCGTGCTCGACTGCTGTCGACCGTGAGGCCGCCACTTCGGCCCAAGCCAGACGCCAGCCAGGAACCGTTTGTCCATTGTGGCTCCGTGGAGGGATGAGTTTCGGATCGATCACAAAGGTAAGCAGCGCCTGAAAATGATCACGACGCTGAGGCGCATGAATCACGCTGCCATTCATCGACATCCAGCTCTCTGCCGCTCGATGAAGATTGCGTAGTGAAATGCCGGCATCCTTCATTTTCTGGACACACAGGCCCGACTGTCGTTTGTACAAGTCGGCCAGCGCCTTTTTCCAGACGGCCGCCAGTGGCGCTTTCGCGGCGTCAACACTGATCTCCCCAAAATCCGCATCAGCGTCGTGGATCAGCAGATAATCGCCTTCTTCCACGTCAATGATATGGCGGTAGGCGATTGCGTCGCAGTCATTTCGAAGAGGGGAAAAAATCAGCTGGCTTGTTCCGGGCCGTAGCAGAACCCCGCAATCACCGGGCAATTCCACTAGTACACAGCGGTGCATGCCTCGATCGGTGCCCTTGGTCCCGGCAAAGAAAACAATGTCGTCGGTTGGCTCCTCCACCGGCAGGGATGCACCTACCCTAGCGCTGTCGGTGACGCTGTGCCTCACGGACCGCATGGTTGTTAGCCAGTTGTGTTCCGGGACCAAAGGATCGGCCGCGAACTCTTCCTCATCTGTCAACCCTTTCCAGACAAACCTGAACAGCCTGCGGTAAACCGGCGAAGTGATCAGTGCCTCCGGTGTTTTTGCCATTCCGTGGGTGCGCAGCGGCCCTAACCTGATCAGCGCATCGACTGGCGGACAGCTGCGATATTCGGCAAGCGAGCAAATGAACGCATGATCTTCAAGCTCGGCCAGCCCCTCGAGTAACGCGCGGAAAAGATCACGCTCATTACGGTGGCACCAAATTTTGAGCCGGTCCTGACCAAATTCCACTGTCAGGTTGCAAAATACCTGTACGAACTCCTTATTCAGCACCGAGCCTTCTTCGCGGTAGCGGCTGATTAGGGCTTTCAGCGACATAACTTCGCGCACAGCGTACTCGCCCCACCTGTGGCGAATGTGGAGTTCGTTGGCCAAACCGCAACTCTGGAGAAAATCGGTATTCGGTATCAACGGCGATGTCAGCCATTTCATCATCTCCATGCGCAGCGCCAGTGCGGGTTCATTCTGTCGCGCATCGCCTTCTGGCGAATAGATGGCGGCAAACAGCGCCCGCATATGACTACGAATCGCTGAAAACAGCTGCGAGTCGCACACATGGAGCTCCTGAACTGGAGGGTTGTCTGCCAGGAAACTCATGCGCTCAGTCGTCGAGATGTACGTCATTTAGTTTGCCTTCCGTTGCAGCACGCGCAGCAACATGCCCTCTGGCAGTACGCTAGGCAGACAATTGCCCGTGTATATATCGGTGTAGTAGCGGATGATTTCGTTCATCCGGTCTCTTAGCTGATCGGTGGCTTCGATAGTGGCATCGCGGTTGCAGACACCAATAATGTCGCTGGCAGGAAACAGTCTCTCTGCAGAGAGCAGCGCGGGCAGGCCATCGGCAACAACCAGCCAGGCTTCGTGTCCAGAATTATCTGGAGCACGCTCATTAAAAAAAACCAGACGCTGTATATACTTCCTTTCCTTGGAATGCAGGGTCAGCAGCTCGCCCAGCGGCACTTGGCAATTATCGGATGCGAAACCCGCGGCATAAAACTTTTGCATATAGGTTGTGTCGCGCGCAGCGCCCTGCCCGACCAGCACCAGACCGTCATAGGAGCGACGCAGGTTGTCTTCAATGATCGGCCCGTTACAGCCAGGCAGAGCACTGTAAATTGACAATTCCAGTGCTGATCCACTGGGGCCTATCTGTGGGAGCGGAAGATTGTGTAGCTGCCAGCCAAGGGCGCTTTCTCGCCTGATGTAACGGCGGCATGGTCCGTTCGGATTGGGAGTGAGTTTTCCACCACGCTTGATAAGCCGCTGGTGCGTGCTGTCCTCAATCACAATTTCATCGGGGCTCTCATTGTCAGAAGCAAACCGCCAGCAGGTATTCTCGACGACATTGCGCACATCCCACGAGGGCAGCCCGGTGGAGTCACCGCGCCTCAGTGCAGCCATGCGCTCAAGGCACCTCCGCAGAAGTAGGTCAAAGTGCGTATCAACATGGTTTGCTGTAGCACGCTCAAGATCGCTCCGCAGCGCCCCCAACGCGACGAGACCAGCTACCTCCGAACCGCACGGCATCGACAATAGCCCGATTCGACGAGTGTCATTGCAGCTCTGGCGCCAGCTATAACCCAGACTGAGCGCTGCTTCTACCCACGTCGGGGCAGTCTCATGTAACACATCCCCTTCGAAATACCGCATCTGCCGCCCCTGACTTTCTCAAGCATCCTTTGAAGAGCGAGGCGCTCAAATAGTGCCTCCTGCTACTAGCCAACACTCAGCTGCTCATTTAAAGGCCGTTCTCAACTGAGGTTAAATGAGCCATTCGACACCATTGAATCAATTCGAGGATCCGATGAAGCACGGCTGGCTGCGTGAGGCCAAGGAGAGTGTAGTAAAGAACTGCTGCCAAGCTGGGCTTGTGAGAAATAACCGCAGGTCAATAGAACAACGGAAAAACAGGTTTTCACTCATTTTTTGCGCCCACCAACGTCATCCAAGTCGGCTACGGTGGTAGGCAGGAGTTGAGGCAAACCCCTGACTAATGAGCTAGTCAGGGGTACAGCGGAAGGATCAATGAAGGGCGCTTCAATCTCACCTCATTATCGAAAAACTGTCTGAAAGTGATGACATTTTCGTAGCCCTCGTAAGCAGATTCTTTAGCTTTCTTCAAAGACTCCGGCACAACCAGCGAAATCGAATTCCTATCCATCTCATCAATGGCCTCACCCGACACTCGATCATCAACAGTAGCGAGAAAAATTGCTCCAAGCGGCTTCTCTAAGGCCAACTGCTTCCATCGTTCGCGCAGTGTTGTCTTCAAGGAAACAATTACCGCATCACCTTTCATGTTGAGCTCCTTGACGTCCGGTAAAACGAAATCCGGGCGCCGGCCACCGAAGACAGCCTGCGCTTCGTGACGAATTCGACCATCCTTGAATAGCCTTGCTACATGATGCTCAAACGAAAGCCCAGCTCTGCTCTTTCTGGTTTGCGCCGCGCTGAGGAATATCGAATCGAGCTCAGAGAATGCCCGAACAAGATTGCCAACAGGATCGCCTCCCCCCTGGAGGAGAATTCGGGCGACTTGAGCTGCACGAAAGCGAAGTTCTGCCTGCTTGTAGATGGAATATTCAATGTCCCTGCTGATACGCATGACCGCGTCACCAGGCTGGGAGAGGGAGAATGGATTCATGTCGCAGAAACCCTTCTCATTAAGCCATTTGCTCTGCGCTTTTCCTGCCAGCATCTCCGGAGATGGAAGAGTCTGCTGCTTAATGAATTGCTCCAAGGTTCCATCCTTGAGCGCCTGCGACAGCTCTGCAATGAGCTGATCCGTTTCGGAAGCAGGCTCAGCAAGCGAAGCAGGATCGAACAGGCTGTAGTGGAAATCGGCATCCAGCTCGAATGCGGTCTCGATAATTTCCGCTTCTTCGCTTACCGAATCGACGACGATGAACCAATATCTGGAACCAAACCTATCTTGTTTGAGTTTTCCGATAACGAGCAGCGAGGCTGGAGAAAGCAGCTGGAATTGCTCCTTGGGTATACCCGTGTGCTGCCACTCGTACCTTGGCTTTGATTTCTCTTTATTGGTTGGATTGCGCATCGAAAAATATTTGATCATCGATGTCTTTATCTCGCCAGAGGCTGGCCAGAACGTTGGATATTCGACATCGTAAATGTGCGGTTTGTCCGGGTTGGAGTTCTTCAGTTTTGGAAAGAAATCAGACTCTGCAATAGGACGAGGGATAAAAAAGCCATTCTGATGCCCATTCTTTGGACTATCTGCCCAAGATGTGTCATTGCGTGACAGTTTTTTGATGAAGAGACTCTCACTTTGATTGATCAAAGTGGAAATATCATTCCATTCCGGATGGAAGCCCATTGTTATTCCTTATTTCTGATATTGGGGACGAGCCTTCACACGAGGAGTCTGTGTAGCCCCCTTCCAGACCAATCGTTCCGAAATCCTAGATCACAAGAAACGTCATCTTGGCAGGTTGCTCATCGGTTTCGATCAGTTCGCTGGCTAGAAAGTCTCTGCCCCGTTCGTCAGAGAAAATCGATCAAGCGAATCTCTGCTTCGCGCATCCAATGGGTTCTGGAGAGTTTCACGGACACGGACTTCAACACTGGTGCGCTCTTCGTCTGCGAAGTTGTCGTCGGAAATGCTTGCCCCCGAAATTTCGTTCGGATTTAGCGGGCGGAACTGCCAATGAGCCACAATCAACTCTCCCTAGTGTGAAGACCTGCATCCTAGTTCCAACGCATCTTCATCGATCTGGAAATATTCCGATCCATTTATCAGCCAGCTCGCTATCAGGTCAACAAGCAATGGGGACTTTTCTTTTTTCATCGACCGTACAGCACATTCCCACACGATAAGTACCCTCCAGCCCATTGCTTTAAGGGCACCTTCCTGAAGGCTGTCCCGAGCCTTATTTTTTCCGATTTTCTCTAACCAGAACTCAGGACGAGTTTGGGGAACCTTAAAATACCTGCATGCATGCCCATGCCAAAAACAGCCATGGATGAAGACAAGTGCATGGTATTTCGGTAACACCAGATCAGGCTTACCGGGAAGGTCTTTGACATGTAAACGGAAGCGAAAGCCCCGTGCATGCAGGGCTTTGCGGATTAGAAGTTCAGGCTTGGTGTTTTTACCCTGAATCCCAGCCATCATTCTCGAGCGTGTAGCTAAATCCACTACATCAGTCAAATAACCTCCATAACGGAGCGCTGGGCGCTCCTGAGTAAAGGCCGACGCGGCTACCTCATCAGGCTGGAAGGGCGAACTCCAGCTGGGGCTGCCCAGTGTCGGCCATTTTCTCTTTCGCTTTCAGGATACGGTCCTTCATCAATCGAGCTACCGCCTCGAAAACGGGTACGGCAACAGAGTTGCCAAACTGACGATAAGCCTGTGTATCAGAAACCGGAATAATGAAGGAGCTCTCACCAGGCTTATCAAATCCCATCAAGCGTGAACACTCGTGAGGCGTCAATCGACGAGGTCGATTAATCTGGTTCAATTCGCTATTGAAGTCCAGAGTTTCGACAAAGCCTCGGTCAACAAGGATTTCAGAGCCGTCCTTGTGATACCTAGCTGACAGTGTACGCGCCACATCATCAGACCGAGTCAACCCAAAACCGAAGCCATTACCTTTCTCACGATGCTTCGCAGCATAGCGGTACAGGTAATCCCAGAGCTTTGGCGTCAGGATGTATTTACTATCTACTTCTTTATCTAGCAAATCGCCAAACGTCGGTTTTTGCTTCGGAATGAGTTTGCTGATTTCACTCAGGGTGAAGCCTTGGTGAACATTCAAATCGCGGCGGAAGCCCACCAGCACAATCCGCTCACGGTGCTGGGGAAGAAAATGTTTGGCATCGATAACTTTCGGATCTGTCCCCTTCGGGGCATTTACGTCTGCAACCTCATACCCAAGCTCATCAAGCGCTTCGCAGATGATTCTGAATGTGTTGCCTTTGTCATGACTCTTGAGATTTTTCACGTTCTCCAGCAGGAAAGCAGCTGGACGTTTAGCGGCAATGATCCGTGCCACGTCAAAAAAGAGGGTGCCCTGGGTTTCGCACTCAAAGCCGTGTTTACGGCCTAGCGAGTTTTTCTTGGAGACACCAGCCAGCGAAAACGGCTGGCAAGGGAAGCCGGCAAGCAATACGTCATGATCCGGGATTTTGCGATCAATGTTCAAATAGGCTTCGTCTTCACTTACCTCTGGTTTGTCGGACAGAGTTACCGAGCGGATATCCAGATTGAAGCTGTGCCGGTCAGGATCACAGTAGTGATTCGCCTTGTAGGTTTTAACGGCGTATTTGTTCCACTCGGAGGTGAATAGGCACTCACCACCAATTGCTTCAAATCCCTTTCGAATGCCTCCGATCCCTGCGAACAGATCAATGAATGTAAAAGAAGGTTTATGGTTCAACCGCTTAGGAAGTAGAGACTCCAGATGAGTGTACTCAGCGTGGGTCAGCTTCGGAGACGCTTTACCCTTCACCCAGCGGTTGACCGTTTCGCGACAGTGAGGCGAACCAATCTCACTGAGCTTTTCGGCCAGTTGGCCTTGGTCGTAGATCTCAAGCAGTTTGTACAGAAGTGCCAGGTCTTGAGCCGGATGAGGATCTGGCTGAAATGAATGCGGGCTCGTCTCGTCGGCTTGTGTAAATGCGGTTTCAAAAAGGTTCATGAGCCCTGCTTTCCTCTGGGTCAAATCTGTGACGAATGATCACTATTCTATCCCTTGCGCAGCCAATGTAAATTTATCATTTCGCTAAATCACGAAATGACAGCCACATGGTGGGAACGAAATAAATGTGACCTAGCACACAGGATTAGCTGTATATAAATACAGTATATGCCGACTCGAAATTTTGTCGAGGCTACCGCGTCATTAGATTGGTGATGAGGCTAATAGCTCGGTATGGCCTACCCCACTCAGCCCATGACTTGACCCTCCCCCGCATTCCTCCTAACCTCCCGTCTCAGAGCCTAAGAAACTCTACAAACCAGAGCGGTTCTCCGCACCCGACAGTCATGCGGCTTTTTTTCGTCTGCGGTTTCTCTACGCCTGCGAGAAAATCCCCGTTATGTCGGGAGTGGGCGAATACAAGACCCGAAAGGGGAATATGTCCGGCCCGTCTCTGGTGGGTTTCTTAGCTCCCGACACCCTTAACGAATGCCCTAAGAAAGCAGCCAGAGGTAAAGGAAATGCCTGACAATCCGACCTTCACGATGAAGGTGACTCGCCGTGCCCACAAATCCAGCCATGCGCTTCCGCTCCAGGAGGCCCGCCATGCCTGAATCACTCACCCCTACCGTTTTCACTCGTCACAACGTCCACCTGCATGCCCTTCTTTTGGAGAACCAGGCCTGGTTCTGCGCACATGATCTCGGACGGCTGATGGGTAAACATCTCGATGAGCGAATGACGCGCAAGCTCGATGCGGACCAGAGGCAAATGATGCTCGTTGACCACTATGGCGCCGTTAAAGAGCGTTTGATGGTCAGCGAGTCAGGTGTGTATGCGTTGTTGATTTATCACTACTGCCCGGAGAATCGATTTCTGCGAGAGTGGCTGACGCATCAGGTGGTGCCTGCCCTGCGTGATGCGCGGCCGTCGCGAATGGTGGAGCGCCCGACATTGAGTGTGCTTGATTGGCCGAAGATGTCGCTCTGTATGTTGCATTGGCAGGATGAGCCGTGGATTCGGTTGCGGGATATGCCATGTGTGTTGGCGGATGATCCTTTCAATCAGCGTGAGTCCTGGTGGCGGAAGGCTTCACGAGTGATGCGTGGGTACTGATTGTTCGCTCACATAAAAAATTGGTTGCCTGAGTTTTAGGTAGCCAATTTCTTCTCGCTGGTAGTTGCCATTCCGCACAATTCGGTTTGTCTGATACTCCGCGAGTTGCAGTATTTGGGGCCGCTTCGCAGCCCAACGGGGGCAAGCCCCCTCGCCACAAGGTTGGTGGCTGGCTTAGTTGCTGCGTTGATCAAGCGAATCGCGAGCAGGCTCGCACGTGGGGTCTGCGGCCGGCTTGAGAATGGGGTGTTATCAGGGCCGCTGAATCCGGTGGGCTACTTCAGACCGCGGTACCGCTTTGCCGATTTTAATGCCGGTTGATACGCCAGCCGCAACGCCGCTTTTCAGAACTCCGTCAGTCGCGCTTCGGGCGCCCCCCCTAGCGCTCGATGCCGACCTGATCCACCACGGTTCATCAGCACAGTCATCAAGACACTCGCCCCTGAAGTTATTGCAGTACTCGGGGAGTTTTCTTAGTTTAAAAACCTGCAATTGATGTACACATACGCACTGCGAATTGTCCGCGCTGTCAGAATACTCTGTCGACTTTTATTCAAAGCTTTCCTACAGCCATGTAACAAAGCCAGTGAAATTGCCTACAAATTTAAAAGAAAGATCTCTCAAGTCTATCTCCGCTTAAATTAATCTATGATTAAAGCTCACTGACATGTGAGATAAATTCAAATTGTTGTCTTTGACATCTCATTTCACCCCAATAAGAATGTAGCGAATCAACAGAGCAGCTACTTAGCCAGCTCGCACTTACTTTGAAGGTTAACGGGGGTGGTAAACCTTGAGCGCATACACTGTTGATGAGGTCAGAGTTGAGACTATAACCAAACATCCGCTGTGGAAGTCAAATGACAGAATACTTACTCGTTTTGTTTATCAGGGTCATTTCAGGAGTCGTCAGCGGTGTAATCGGGACGGGGGCCTCCATCATGCTTCTGCCTGCACTCGTCCTTTGTTTCGGCCCAAAGCAGGCAGTGCCGATCATGGCGGTGGCAGCAATCGTCGGCAATATTTCAAGAGTTATCCTTTGGCGAAAGGACATTCCCTGGAAGGCGTTTTTAGCCTATTCGGTGACGGGGGTACCGGCAGCGGCTTTTGGTGCACAAACACTCTGGAGCCTGAAGGCGACCTGGATTGATATAGCCCTCGGGACATTTTTTCTGCTGATGATTCCCTATCGCCACTGGGCAAAATCAAGAAACTTCACCCTTTCGCTTTGGCAACTCTCAGTCACAGGGGCTTTTGTTGGCTACCTCACAGGTATTGTTCTTTCCACCGGGCCGCTGACCATTCCGATTTTTTCCGCGTACGGGTTATTGAAAGGACCATTGCTCTCAACCGAAGCAGCCGCCTCGTTAGTTATTTATTTGAGCAAGACAATCACGTTCAAAGCGATTGGAGGCCTTCCCCTGAGCGTCGTATTAAAAGGCTTACTGATTGGACTCTCGCTTGCTGCAGGCATGTCGATTGGCAAGTTCATCACGCTAAGAATCTCCATGACGACATTCCAAAGACTTCTGGATGTTTTAATGCTGCTTTCGGGAATTTCTTTGATAGCAGGAGGATTGACCTGAGGGAGATCAGCACGATGTTCTTGTTTCAGTGTTTCCCGAGGTTCCGTGAAGAACCTTTTCCGCACCATTCGGCTTGTCAGATACTCCGCGAGTTGCAGCATTTGGGGCCGCTTCGCAGCCCAACGGAGCGGATTGGCGTTCCGACAAGCCCCCTCGCCACAAGGTGGGTGGCTGGCTTGGTTGTTGTGTTGATCTTGCGAATCGCGAGCAAGCTCGCTCCCACAGGGGATCTGCGTCGGTTTGGGAAACATCAATTCAGCAAGCACCTCATAGACGGTCCTCAAATCCATCGATTAGATCATCGAGAGTTTTGTCAAAATCCGCAGACATCCGAATTGCCCCCTTCAACCGCCCAGGCGTTCGAGCCCGAGGTGTATCGACATGGGGCAGCAGATCCAGGTAAGACTTACCGTTTTTGGTAATCACCACGTTGTCACCATTCCATGCACGCTCAGCAAGTTGAGAAAGCTGTGATTTGGCTTCGCGCATGTTTACTTTTACCCGCTCAGTCATTTGGCACCTCCATGGAGTTAGCCAAACTAGCCGAAGCGGTAGCTTTTCGATAGGCCAGCCCCTCACCTCCCCAACCCACTAATCCGCCACGGACACACCGCCGCCCTAACCCCACTCGGCCCGACAATCTCCGGCGTCTGCCCCAACGACCTCGCGCTCAGCACACTCCCCACCCGCTCAATCAACTGATCAAACCCCAGCGTCGAATCCTCCTGATGCAATTTGCGTAATTGTTCAACCAGGGCATAGGTGAAGGCGCCGTAGTGGTTGGAGCCCGCCACATATTCGCTGGCCTTTTCGTTTTCCCGCGCTGCATAGAGCATCAGGGGCATGTAGGGGCCGTGGTGGCCGTAGAGTTTGCCTTGGCGCAGCAGTTGGGCTTTTTTCTCGGGGCGCAGGCCCGTGGCGGCGCCTTGGGTGGTGCGGGTGCGGGTGAGGCCGCGGGTTTTGTTGTCTTGTTCGCTGAAGTCGCGGCGGTCGGCGTCGACGGCGTAGACGCGGCGGTCCCAGTCGCCGGCGTAGGGGTCCCAGCGCAGCATGCGGTGGCGGATGTCGCTGGGTGGGGTGATGCCGCGCACGCGGCCGTTGCCGCGGGTCATGCCGCCAGCGTAGCAGCAGTCGAACATGACGGTGAGTTTGGCGCCGTGGCCGTCCGGGTCGAATGGCAGGTGGCTGTAGAACTGGCGGAACAGTTTGTCGGTGAAGTGGGTGCTTTCGTCGTCCCAGTCGAAATCGTGGAGCACCAGGGTTTCGTCCATGCAATCGGCTTCGCCGCTGCTACTGTAGACCGGTAGCTGAGTGCCGTGGCCGGAGTAGAACAACACGCGCTCGTCGCCGGCGCGGGCGCCTTCCACCAGCCACTCGAGGCGCTCGACGAAGTTGGCTCGGGTCGCTCGGGCGTCGTGCAGCAAACGGATGTCGCCGGCGTCGTAGCCGCTTTCCTGAAGCATGCGGCTGATCAGGTAGGTGTCGTTGATGCAGCCGTCGAGGCGTGCGCTCGGGTCGCGGTAATCGTTGATGCCGACCACCAGGGCGCGGCGTTTGCGTTGGCCACTGCGGGACAGGAACGCCGGCACTTCCAGTGCCCGTGCGGCCACCACATCGCGGGCCAGTTGCGGCCAGAGGCCGGTCTGGCTGGTGGGTGACGACAAGTAGGCCTGGGCGGCGTGATTGAGGTCGAGCAGATCATCGCGCAATGGCAAGGTGAATTCGGTTTGCAGGTCGACTCGCGCGGAGTCCGGCGAAGTGATCGGCCGGGTCAGCAAGCCGTCGTTGGGGTTATGGAGGTGGAACCAGCGGCGGATGCCTCGGCCGTTTTCGCTCAGGCGCAAGACCCGCCCGCCCCACACTTCGCGCATCACCAGCGGCAGTGCGATCGGTGAGCCAAAACTGACGAATACTCGGCCATCGATGCGCTTGAGCGCCGAACCTTTTTTCGCCACCGAACGGCGCAGGGCGTCGTAGCCGATCAGGCTGCCCAGGCCTTGGGCGAAGATGATCTGCGGATTGAATTCCTCGATCTTTGCGAGCAGATGTTGAGTCAACTCCGTACGCAAATCGGCGTCTTCGATCCATTGCACGAGGGCGCCCACCGTGGTGCGCAACATCTGGTTGACCGGCAAGCCCCAACTGCCGAAGTTCTCGTCGGCCTTGCCCCTGGCATCGGCCCTCAGCATCGCCAGGCCTCGGGTGATCTGGGCGAAGTCCGGCCCCTCCTTGAGCTGGTCATCGAAAGTCAGAAAGTCGATGTCCTGGTCATCGATTGGGCGACCGTTCTGCGCCAGTTGAGTGCGGATCAAGGTGCGCCACTGCTCCTGCCAGTTCGCATCGATACCGCCCTGCCCGCCGGCTGCCCGGCTGAACCCGACACCGGGCAGGCACAGGATGCGCAGCCGTGTTAGCGCGGCATCCGATCCCGGCTCGACCAAGGCTTTGCTGGCCGGCACCGCAACCGCAGGAACCGTTTGCCCTTGGGCGGTGACCATCAAATCCTGCAGGCGCCGCAGTTTCGCCTCCAGGCTGTCCGCACTGGGCGCGGCAGGCGTAAGCGCAGCCTGACCCGGATCAGCCAAGGCGCGGCTGCGGTTGCCGAGAAAACCGCTGACCCATTGGGCGCTGCTCTTCCAGATCTGCTCTGGATCGAGGCCGTCGAGGTAACCGGTGGCGCTGTCCACCACTTGTCGACTCTGGGTCGCCAGTTCGGACTCGATCAATGGCAACCCGGCGCGACTCGGCACCACGGTGGCCGCCAATTTTGGCGCAGCCGTTACGCCCGGTGCAGCACGCCAGATGGGCGCATTACCAAAGTGCTGCGCCGCGATCACCCGTGGGCCGAGGGCGCTGCGCGGCAATTTGAAGTGATCGCAAAGAAACGCCAGCAAACTGGTGTGATCGTAGTGCTGCGCCTGGACATCGCCCGTCCAGGGGATCAAACCCGGCTTGAGCCACGGCGAAGCCAGGATCGCTGGTACACGCACGCCAAGGCGGGTGAAGGGGTTTTTCCATGGGACATCGACCGTTGAACCGGTCGCCACGCAAGTCGGCGGCACCACGTGGTCATGGAAGCCGCCATGTTCGTCGTACAGCAACACGAACAGGGTTTTGTTCCAGACAGCGGGATTGGCCGACAAGGCATTGAACACCTCACCGACAAACTGATCGCCAAAGCGCAGGTCTTCAGGCGGATGATGGGACACGTTTGGCCCGAGTTTGCCATTGAGCAGGCCATAGCTCGGCTCGATCCAGGACAGTTCGGGGAGTTTGTTTCCGGCGACGTCTGACTTGAAGTCGTCGATGCTCAGGTGCTGCAAACCACCCTTGACCAGCGCCGCCAGCGGAACGGCGCCGTCGGAGTAAATACGTGCGTCATGGCCGTTGTCGCGCAGCAGCGAAAAAATGCTCTCGCCGCCGAACTGGGCGATCAGGCTTTTGATGCCAGCCAGCACCGTGCCGGTGGAGGGCATCAGCAGATGACCATTGCAACTGCCGAGCATGGCAAAAAAGCGGTTCGGCCAGGTTGGGCCTGGGACCGAGGAAAACCAGCGGTCGCACACGGTGAAGTTACGCGCCAATCCGTGGATCGCCGGCAGCGTATCCTTCGCTGGCGTAGCGCCGAACGGGATGTAGTTCATCGCCCGTTGGGCCATGGATTGCGACCAGGTTTTGTACACCTTCAGATCGGTGCGGGCCTTGTCGTAGGCGTCCTGGGCAAAACCAGCGAGTGTAGGGTTGGCCGGGCTGGTCTTGAAGGAGACGCCCAGTTGTTTCTCTACGTTGACGAACTCGTGGCCAAGGTCGAAACCCTCACTGTTACTCGGCGGTAGCGCCGGAGGTAGAGGGGGCGGCGGCGCCCACAGGCTGTAGTTCTCCGGGAACTCCGAGGCCTGGGTGATCACCGTCGAATTGCCATTGGCCAGCTTCAGCGGGTTGGTGCTGGGCGCGTTACGGTCGATACCGTCACACGCAGGGTTGATGCGGGTGTAATCCCCCAGCAAATGATCGAATGATCGGTTTTCCATCATCAGCACGACAACGTGCTCAATCCCGGCGGGCCAGTTGTTCGGCATGGTGCGCTCCTTGATGTGACGTCTCGATTTCGTCCTCGGCATAAGCGTAGAGACTGAGCTGATGCAGTCAATCGCTGGCAGGCTCGCAGAACGGACTGCCAGTCGCCGCTCAGCGATGCGCGCCCCCTTTCACCCAATCCACCGAATACGTCGCGACATAGCTATCCACAGCCGTTCCGACCGTTGGAAAAAACGCCGTTTCACCCAAGCGCGCAAACAATCCAAACCGCTTGAGCTTGTCCTTGACCGGGTCCTTCATCTCGGCAATGCACAGCTCGATACCTGCCGCGTGCAGGGTGTCGTCCAGTTCGGCGAGCATGTCGGCAGAGGTCACGTCGACGCTGGTGACCGGTTCTGCGGCGACCACCAGCCAGCGCACCGGTGTGGGCGATGCCGCCACGGCGTCCAGCACTCGGTCGCTGAACAGTTCGGCGTTGGCGAAGAACAAGGGCGCATCCCAGCGAAACAGGACCAGGCCGGGTATCAGCCGCGCATCGGGGTAGCGTTTGATGTCGTGGTAGCCCTTGACCCCATCGGCGCGCCCCAATACCGCGGAGTACGGGCGCCAGCCATCCCAGAGGAACTCAATGACGGCAATCACGATGGCCAGGCCGATGCCCTCGATCGCGCCGAACACGGTCACGCCGACGGTACAGACAATCGATAGCCAGCATTCCCAACGCTGGATGCGATAGATCCGTCGCAGGTCGGTGACCTCGATCAGGCCGATGGCCGAGGCGATCACGACCGCCGCCAGGGCGCTGGACGGTAAATGTTGCAGCAGGTCCGGTGCCACCACCAGCAGCAAGGCAACAGCCAGTGCGCCGACGACGCCGGTCAGTTGGGTTTTGGCGCCCGCGGCCTCGGCCACGGGAGTCCGTGACGAGCTGCTACTGATCGGGAAACCCTGAAAAAATCCGGCAGCCAGGTTGGCGATACCGAGGCCCATCATTTCCTGGTTCGGGTTGACGTAGGTTCGGGTCCGCGCCGCATAGACACGGGAGAGCACGCTGGTGTCGGCAAACGAGACCAGTGCGACGGCGCAACCACCAATCAAGACCGGGACGATATCGGCGCTGGTGATCCAGGGGATGGCGAATCCGGGCAAGCCTTGCGGGAGTGAACCGAGGACCTTCACACCGGCGCGTGTCGCAAGGTCGAGTACGCCCACGGCGACTGTCGCGCCTACCACAGCGATCAGGATGCCCGGCAGTCGCGGCCATCTTTTGAGCAGCAAGATCGCCGCCAGGGTGAGCCCGCCCACCATGAAGGTGGTCCAGTTGACCTTTCCCTCCATCACCGCTGAGGCAATGGTCCATAAGTCTCTCAATGGACCGTTGGACTCAATCGAAAAACCGAACAGTTTGGGCAGTTGGCTGATCAATACGGTCAGTGCGATGCCGTTCATGTAGCCGTAGCGGATCGGTTTGGACAGCAACTCGGTGATAAAACCCAGGCGCGCCATACCGGCCAGGATACACACCGCTCCCGAGACGATCGCCATCATCCCCGCCAATGCGACGGCACGCTGCGGGTCGCCGCCGGAGAGTGGAATGATGACGGCAAGGATGACGGCCACCAGGGAGGAATCCGGCCCCATCACCAGAATTCGGCTGGGGCCAAACAAGGCATAGAACAGCAGCGGAACGATCGTCGCGTAGAGGCCATAAATGCCGGGGACACCCGATGCCACCGCATAGGCGATACCGACAGGCACCAGCATTGTGGTCAGCACCAGGCCGGCCACGAGGTCGTAACGCAACCATGCCGGTTGGTACTCGCGCAGCATGCCCAGCCCCGGTAGCCAGCGGCGCCAACCGGTCTGTTCATCCCGGAGGGCTATCCGGCCCGGTTCCGGAAGGGGGGACGAAGTATCTGAATGGCTCATAAACCGCCCTCTTTGCTGGACGATGCAGACTCGGCGATATCGAAGTGATCTCAGTGTAGCTATTGCTTCGAATGCGCCATCACTGGAAGCTGGTCACCTAAAGGACTTGGAACCCGACATGAAATTCGACCTCGCCTACTGCCTCAGCCTCAACGACAAGTTGTCGATCTACGACGTTCGGGATCTGAATTTCGACGAGACGATGGATTTCGATTCCGCCAGGGAACACTTCCAGTGCCCCAACGATGCCTGTCGCCTGGCGTTCGATACGGCCAATGAGCTGGGCACGTTCAACGCGAAGAACGTGAATTACGTGCGCACGCCACACTTCAAGAACTTGCCGAGTACGCGGCATGTCGAGGGTTGCCCTTATGTCAGCTTGAAGACGCCGGCGTCGGGTGTGGATGAGGCGGAAACGGATGACAGTCGCGAGGAAAATTTCCCGTCGGAATTGTTACTGAGCCGGCGTGAGTATGTGCGTAGGCCGTCCAGCCCGGTGGTGATTGCCGATGTGGTTCGGGATGAGCCATTGGCGCCTAAGGCGGCTAGCAATGTCGAGCAACCGAGTCGGGATTCGACACCTGACAAAACCAGCGTTTTCGCCCATCCGGTGGAGTGTTTCGTTTCAAACTTCGACGACAAGGATTTGCTCAAGCGCGTGCCGCTGAAGATTGGCGAGCACACCGCGCCTTACGGGTCGTTTTTCAAGAAGATCGAGTATCTGCAAGACAACAAGGGGCTGATTTACTGGGGCAAGGTCAAGGAGATCAAGGACTACACCCAGAGTTTTCGCATCGATTTCGAGAAGAAGGTCTGGTTCGAGAGGAAGCCGTACTCGGTCAATGTTTACCTGAGCAAGAAGCTGATCGATAGCTACCGCAAGCGCAAGGCGTTCCTGGAGGAGATCAAGCACGCCATCGAGAGCGGGCGGGAGCTGTATTGCTTCTTTTATGGCGTGACGCCCGAGCTGAAGCAGGTGCCGAGCAAGAAAAACCCCGAGCAGACGTTCGGGGTGTTCAGCGCCAACATTGAAAATCTGGATCACTTTATTGTGCGGGAGGCGCCAGGGTTGGCGGACAAATAGGCGCAGTGCCGTTCGTCTGCCTGAAAAGACAAATCAAAAAATGCGTTTGATCCGGGCTCAAAACAACTGTACAAAAACACAGTATATTTTGACCAACACTCTCGAGCCCGGAGAACACCATGGCCTCTCAAGCGATGAAAATCACCCTGGAACGTATCGCCCTCTTCCAATTCACCCCGGCCCACTGCGCCCAGGCCCGAGCGATGCTGGGTTGGAGTGTGCAAGAGCTGTCGCGGGAGTCCCGGGTCTCGGTGGAAGCCATTCAACGTTTCGAGGCACGCCAGGAGGTGCTGGATGTCACGCGCCTGGCGCTGGCCTATCGGTTCGAATCGGAGGGGCTGGTGTTCTTCCCGGGGTTTGCGCCGGGTCGAGGGATGAATGTGAAGGGGTCTACGCCGAATCCGGTTGGGCGGGCGGATTTTGCGATGGTGGAGTGAGGATCAACAGATGAACGAAATCGACGATGGCGAAAACTGCGTTTATCAGGCACTGGGCATTCCCGATGCTGGTGATATGCGAGCCAAATCTGAATGCGTTATGAAGATTGGCCTTCTGCTGGAAAGCGGTCGATTGAGTAAGACTGATGCTGCGCAGAAGCTCGGATTGTCTGCCGAAGAACTAAACGAAATACTTCGAGGGAAGTTTCGCGACCTGAGCGTGGAAAAGATCTCGGGGTTCCTTGAGCAGTTAAAGAACTAGCGTGGCTAACTGATTTAGTTGAGCTCCCAAGCCGGTCCGCAGACCGGCCGGGATCACAACTCTACGCGTTCTGCACCACCACCCGATCACTCTCCCCTTCCACCGCCAGCCACCACGCCCCACCACGCTGCGGATGCATCAAGTTGAACGCCTCTCCCATCTGCGGCGTGGTGATCGATACGTTGCGCTCCCAGGCCAGGGCCAGGATGCGGTCGAAGGGTTCGTACCAGGCGTGCATCGACAGGTCGAAGGTGCCGTTGTGGATCGGCAGTAGCCAGCGGCCCTTGAGGTCGAGGTGGGCCTGCAGGGTTTGTTCGGGTTGCATGTGCACGTGCGGCCAGTCGACGTTGTAGGCACCGGTTTCCATCAGGGTCAGGTCGAATGGGCCGTACTGTTCGCCGATGCGTTTGAAGCCGTCGAAGTAGCCGCTGTCGCCGCTGAAGAAAATGCGTGTGTCGCCGTCGATCATCACCCACGAAGCCCAGAGGGTGCTGTTGCTGTCGAACAGGCCACGGCCGGAAAAGTGCTGCGATGGAGTAGCGATGAACTGGATGCCATCGACTTCCGTGCCTTGCCACCAATCCAGTTGGCGGACTTTGCTGGCGTCGATGCCCCACTTGATCAAGGTGTCGCCTACGCCCAGCGGGGTAAGGAAATGTTTGGTCTTGTCCGCGAGCTTCAGCACAGCCTGATGATCCAGGTGGTCGTAGTGGTCGTGGGACAGGATCACCGCTTCGATCGGTGGCAATTCTTCCAGGCTGATCGGTGGCTGGTGGAAACGCTTGGGGCCGGCCCATTGCACCGGCGAGGCACGCTCGGCGAAGACCGGGTCGGTGATCCAGAACTTGTCGCGCAGCTTGAGCAACACCGTGGAGTGGCCCAGGCGATAGACGCTGTGGTTCGGCGCGGCAATCAGCGCGGCTTGAGTCAGGGCTTGCACCGGGACGGGTGCGCTCGGGCGGGTATTTTGCGGTTTGTGGAACAGCACGTTCCACAGGATGCCCATGGTTTTGCCAAAGCTTAAACGTTGAACCGGCGTGAAGTTTTGATACTGCCCTTGAGCCTGTCGGGACGCTTCAGGTGTGGAGGCGTTGTCCGCCGGGGAGTTTGAATTGGCCATGACTGAATGACTCCAGAAAAACCGCATGACGCGATTCTCCGCTTTGGGACGATAAATGGCCAAGGCACGCACGCATTAGCCGGACTTTCTATTTTTACTGGGCAGGGTTAACAAAACATTACACTGCACAGTGTAGTTTCTAGGTTGCATCAATGTCGAGGACAAGTAAACTGCTGAGTGTAATTACCCCCTTTTCCCTGCCGAAGCGTACTTATGACAGCTCCACAGCGCCTCACCGACCGAAAACGCCAAGCGATCATTCAAGCCGCGATCAACGAATTCCGTGACAACGGTTTCGAGATCACCAGCATGGACAAGATTGCTGCCACTGCCGGCGTGTCGAAGCGCACGGTGTACAACCACTTTCCCAGCAAGGAAGAGTTGTTCGCCGAGATCCTCAATCAGTTGTGGATACGGGTGACGGCAGAACAGGAAAGGTCCTACCGTCCCGACCTGCCGCTGCGCGATCAACTGCGCATATTGCTGATGGCCAAACTGCAAATGTTGGGCGATGACAATCTGCTCGACCTGGCACGGGTCGCCATTGCGGCAACAATTCATTCCCCGGAGCGGGCGCAGGACATGGTGGCCCGAATGGGCGCGCGCGAAGAGGGACTGACGGTGTGGATTCGGGCCGCTCAAGCGGATGGCCGATTGAAGGCCGTGGCTCCCGAATTCGCCGCCCAACAGATCCATGGCCTGCTCAAGTCTTTTGCATTCTGGCCGCAGATTTCCATGGGGCAACCCGGCTTGTCAGCCGAAGAACAACACCGGGTGGCCGAGTCCGCGCTGGACATGTTTCTGGCCTGCTATCAGGTGCAATAAATGACAAGGTCGACGGCGGTGTCGATGGATTGATGGCGCTGATTTGAATGGTGCAATGTGTTTCAGAATGAAACTGGCGCTGAGGCTATAGTGAGCTTCAGTCCCAGCGCCAGACAGAGAGCATCATGACCACTAGCCACGAAACCGCCCCCCACGTCGACCACCTGCGTTTCCATCGCCCTCATGCCCACCTGGCGCCGACCTTTGGCAATGACAAGTTTGCCCTGCGCGCCGAAGCCTTTGCGCGGTTCTTCGGCACACCGACTTTTCTCGGCGCACAAACGCTGATCGTGGTGGCCTGGGTGTGCCTCAACCTGTCCGGTTTCACCCATTTCGATTTGTACCCGTTCATCCTGCTCAACCTGGCTTTCAGCCTGCAATCGGCCTATGCCGCGCCATTGATTCTGTTGGCCCAGACTCGTCAGGCCGCACGGGACAAAGCCCAATCCGATGCCGATGCGCAGCACCGCGAAGCGCTGGCAACTGCCAACAGTGAGCGACAGGCGCAAGCCGCGAAAAACACTGCGCAACTGCTGGAGCTGCTTGAGCAGAACACCCGTCTCACGGAGATGACCAAGGCCCTCACCGAACGCATCGAAAACCTGACCACGGAAATGCATCAGCACTTCGTGCGCAAGGATGAGCCAAAGGCCTGAACGGTTTCACGGCAGTTTCAGCGCCCGCCCCAACTCATCGAACAAGGTGACCACCGAACGCAAGGCGCGGCAGTCGGGACGGGTCAGCAGCCACAGCGCGGTGTCGTATCCGTGCAACGGTTCGCTCAGCGGCTGTAATCCGTCGCCGATCAAGAAGTCCGGCAACGCCGCTACACCCAGGCCCGCCCTGACCAGCTCGGTCACCGACAGCATGCTGTTGCAGCGATAGCCCGGCGTTACGCCCGGCCAGGCTTGGCGACGCCAGGTAACGGTCGGGTGATCAGGCAAAAAGTCATCCGGGGCGATCCAGGTCAATGAGGCCAGGTCAGTGGTATTGACCGATTGCAGGTATCGCTTGCTGGCGCACACGCGGTAGGAAATATCCGCCAGCCGCCGTCCTACCAGATGCTCCGGAGGCGTGCGGGTCAGGCGCAGGGCGATATCGGCATCCCGGCGGCTGAGGTTGGCAAAATCATTGGACGTGCTGAGCTCGAGCGTCAGCGCCGGATAGTTCGGCATGAACTGCGCCAACGCCGGCAACAGCAAACCTTGCAGGACCGAATCGGTACAGGTCAGGCGCACGATGCCACTGATCACTTCACCACCCTGCTCCACCCCGATGCGCGCCGCCTCCAGCGCCTGCTCGGCGCGCTCGGCCTGTTCAGCCAGGGACTGCGCCAGGGTGGTGGGCAGGTAACCGGCGCGGCTTTTTTCGAACAATTGCTGACCCAGTGCAGCCTCCAGCCGGCGCACCGCTCGAAACACCGTCGAGACATCCACCTTCAGCAGTTGCGCAGCCCGAGCCAGAGAGCCGCCGCGCACGAGTGCGAGGATCAGGGCCAGGTCCGCATAGTCCAGTCGATAGTGCGCCAGCGCATTGATCATTTGGGAAAACGCCAATATTGAGTGCGTGAACGCCAATTTATAGTGGGCACCTGGAATCAACAAGTGCAGAGGCCTCTCATGGAAACCCGCCCGATTCGCATCGCCCTGATCGGCGACTACGACCCACACGTCACCGCCCACCAGGCCATTCCCGTCGCCCTCGAAAAGGCCGCTGAACGCAGTGGCCTTAACGTGCAATGGCAATGGCTGACCACCGATGAAATCCACGCCGAGAAACCGCTGCACACATTCGATGGCTTCTGGTGCGTACCGGCCAGCCCTTACCGGAGCACGGACGGCGCATTAACAGCGATCCGCTTTGCCCGCGAACAACGGCGACCTTTCCTCGGCACCTGCGGCGGTTTTCAACACGCGGTGCTGGAATATGCGCGCAACGTGCTGGGCTGGTCGGATGCCGAACACGGCGAGACAAATCCCGATGCAGCACGGGCGCTGCTGACGCCACTGTCGTGCACGCTGGTGGAAGCGGTCGATACGATTCATTTGCTTGAGGGTTCGTTGCTCGCCCAGGCGTACGAAAGCGCCGAGATTCGTGAAGGCTATCGCTGTCGTTATGGGGTGAATCCGCAGTTCGAAGGGGAGCTGCTCAAGCGCGAACTGCACGCCGTCGGCCACGATTCGGAACACGGACTGCGGGCGGTCGAACTCAGCGGCCATCCGTTCTTTGTCGCGACCTTGTTCCAGCCCGAGCGGGCAGCGCTCAAGGGCGTCTTGCCGCCGTTGGTTGGCGCCTTTGTCGAAGCCTGTGCGGGGCGCTCGGCATGATCGCCGATACGCCGGATGCGCCTTATTACGCGGTGATTTTTACCTCACTGCGCACCGAGGGTGACCAGGGTTACGCCGAAGCGGCTGCACGGATGCTGGAACTGGCCCGTGAACAGCCGGGGTTTCTCGGCGTGGAATCGGCCCGGGGCGAGGATGGGCTTGGGATTACGGTGTCGTACTGGGCCAGCGAAGCGGCGATTCTGGCGTGGAAGCATCATCCTGAGCATGCGGCCATTCGCGAGCGCGGACGCTCGACCTGGTATGCGCGGTGTCATACGCGGGTGTGTCGGGTTGAGCGGGCCTACGGGTTCAATCAGTAACTGATTTAGAGTTCTTCAGGCCGCCATCGCGAGCAAGCTCGCTCCCACAGGGGGCGCGGGTGTACGCAAGACATATTCCCGACACAAAAACCTGTGG
The DNA here is from genome assembly GCF_056405655.1 of Pseudomonas sp. P1_F7. Classification (NCBI taxonomy): domain Bacteria; kingdom Pseudomonadati; phylum Pseudomonadota; class Gammaproteobacteria; order Pseudomonadales; family Pseudomonadaceae; genus Pseudomonas; species Pseudomonas sp. P1_F7. Next base: position 116,287 of record NZ_JBFUBR010000026.1, on the reverse strand, counting down.
GAGCGAGCTTGCTCGCGATGAGGCCAGTCAAATCACCGCAAAAACTCAGCTCTGAACCAGACTGCGAACCGCCGAAATCTCCGGCACTTCCCGCCGGTTCATGTACACCCGCAACGGCTCGGTGATGTTGATCCGGTCATCGATGTTCTGGTCCAGCAGCAACTGAATCAACTCACGCTTGAGCGTCATGGTCTGCCCGGGACCCGCGACCCAGACAAATTCACTGGTCGGGATAATGCCGTCATCCGCCACGTCCATGCCGAACGAGTCTTCGCTGAAGCGCACGATGTAGTGGCCGGTCTTGCGGTTGAGGCCGACGAAGCCCTTGAGTTGGTCGGCAGCCTGGCAGATGAGCTGGGAAGTGATGCGCATGGTAAACCCCGCAATGGTGATCGTTGGTTTGCACGCAGGGCCTGCGTTTCCCTCTGCCGGGGAAATTGCAGCGCCCCAGCGTACTGCAAACGGGCGCACAAAAGCGCTGACGAAAATCAGCTTTAGACAGGTTTATGTCGGTCTCGCTATAGCGCCTGCAAAGATCAGTTGTTAAAAGGGACCGCTCACTCATTGCGAAAGGATCTCGACCATGCCCGCAACCTTTACCAAAAGCGCCCTGTTACTGAGCCTGTTGCTCGGTCTCGGTCTCGGCCAGGCACAGGCCGCCAGCGAACCCGGTCCCACAGCGCTGGCGACCCGCTTGGGAATTCCACATCCGGCGGTGATCGCCCACCGTGGCGCGTCTTTCGATGCGCCGGAATCCACCGCCGCCGCCTACAAGACTGCCCGCGACTTGGGCGCCGACTACCTGGAAATGGATCTGCAACGCAGCAAGGATGGCGTGCTGTTTGCCCTGCACGACAACAACCTGCAACGCACCACCGACGTCGCCAGCAAATTCCCCGAGCGCAAGGACAGCCCCGCCAATGCGTTCACCATGGCCGAGCTGAAAACCCTGGATGCGGGCAGCTGGTTCAATGCCGCGTACCCGGATCGCGCGCGTCCTGCCTTCGCCGGCCTGAAGATTCTGACCCTTGATGAAATCATCGATATCGCCGAGGGCAACAGCCTGCACAAGCCCGGCCTGTACATCGAGACCAAGGAGCCGAAGCAGTTTCCCGGCATCGAGCACGACCTCAAGGAAAAACTTCAGGACCGCGGGTGGCTGAGCCCGACCGGTTCAAAGCTGGCAAAAAGCGAGCTGGCGGTCGGCCAGGGCAAAGGCAAGGTGGTCCTGCAAACCTTCGAGAAGAGCAGCCTCGAACTGCTGCAAAAAGAGATGCCGACGGTGCCGAAAATCCTTTTGCTGTGGGTCGGTGAAGGCAGTATCGAGCCCAAGTCCAAGGTGACATTTGCCGAGTCCGGCGAAAAGGACAAAGCCGCTTACTACGCCAGGCAGGAACCGAAGGACAAAACCGAGTTCCAGCATTGGGTCGACTACGCCAAGGCCCAGGGCGCCATCGGCACCGGCCCGTCCGCCGCACTGACCCAGGGCGGCGACCAGAGTTACTCGGATCTGGTGCAACCCTGGATGAACCGGTACACCCACGACCAGGGCCTGCTGGTGCACGTCTACACCATCGACGATGCGGTGGATTACCAGAAAGTCATGGACGCCGGAGTCGACGGCATCTTCACCAATCGCGCCAGTGAGTTGTTGAAGTTCTATAAACGCCCGGCGGCGAGTGTCGATCAGGTGTTGAAGAACAACGGTTTTTAAATGACCCAAGGTAACGAGTGGACTGGCCAACTGTGGCTCGGGCGTGACTATGCCCTGATCCACGGTCGGTCGGGGCGCACCGCGCCCCACTCTCACTACGCCCATCAACTGATCTTCGCACCCGACAAACCGGTGACCGTTGAGCTCGACGGCACGCCTGTCACCGCCACTCGCCTGCTGATTCCTTCACACGTTCGACATGCCATTGTCGAAGCGCCGGATCCGCTGTTCACGCTGTATGCCGAGCCGCTGGTCTTTGATGCGCCGACACTCAGCCAGGCAATGTCGGACGCCGAGCAGTCTCTGCAAGGTCTCGATCAGGCGGTGCGCAACTGTTCGCGACGCGCACCGACCGACCCACGGATCGAACGCGCCATCGCTGCCATCGATATATCCCTGGCAAACAAAGTGGCCGCGCGCGCGGTAGCCGACACCGCTCATCTATCCATGAGCCAGCTACAGCGACTGTTCGTCAGCCAGGTCGGCTTGCCAGTGCGCAGGCTGGTGCTGTGGCGACGCCTGCGTCTGGCGATGGAATTGATCCTGGCGGGCGAAGCCGTGACGCTGGCGGCCCATGCGGCCGGGTTTGCCGACTCGGCGCACTTTTCCCGCAGCCTGAAAAAACTCTTTGGCGTGACCGCCCGCCAAGCCTTGCGGCATCTCGACCTGCATCTGCTGGACTGACTCAGCGACGCAACGCTGGCGGCACGAGCGGCTCTTCTGCCAGCGCTATCGACTCAAACGGGTCGAGCAACTGCGCCACATAATCCAAAGGAAAATCCGGACGACTGCCGATCCCGAGATCGCCTTGGCGAACCTGATAGTCCTGCGTGTAAAACCCGGTCCCCAGCAGCCAGTCCCACAGGTTGAAGAACAAGGCGAAATTGACGTCACCAGCTTTGCCGTACTTGATGTGGTGAAAGCGGTGCATCGGTGCCCAGGCAAAGATCCAGCGCCAGGGACCAGGGCGCATGTCGACATTCGAATGCTGCAGCAAAAGCTGGATCGCCATGGCGAACGCCAACAGCGCTGCAATATCTTGCGGGATGCCAAGCACCAGCAGCGGCAACAGCCCCGCCGAGGCTTCCAGCATTTGATGCAGCGGATGTTTCATCAAGCCGTTGAAGCCATACAGGCGTTGCACACTGTGATGGACCGCGTGCAATCGCCACAGCCAGGGCAGTCGATGACTGGCGTAGTGCATCAGGCTGACCCCGGCGTCTGCCACGAAAATCGCCAGCCCCAGTTGCAGCCATAACGGCCAGCCCCGTGGCCACGCACCATCAATCGCCAGCAACGCCACCAGAGCCGGCAATGCCAAAAGCCCGAGGGCGCCCAAGGTTTCGTTGATGAGTGCGTGGAGGATGTCCCGCCGACGATCGCCGGCGCTGCGGTTCCAGCAAGCTTCATAGGGCAGTGCCCATTCAGCCAGGAACGACACCAGCAAGGCTGCAATAAACAGCAGCATCAACCACAGCGTCGACAGGCCACCGACACCGATCAGCCACACCCCTGCCCCGATGAATCCGCCCCAGAATACCGGTGCGTACAACCCCGCAATGATAGTTTTCATCGCCACCTCCATTGATTGAAGGCAAAGCATGCGAGTTGATCCGGGCACAGAATTGAACAAACGAAGCAATCGAACGCTCAGTTTTAAGGGTGAATTAAGTTGATACGACTAACCTGATCCCACTTGAACAACTATCCCAAGGAAAGAACTCATGAAGACTTTGACTGCCCTCTTCACCGCTGCCGCCCTGACGCTCACCGCTGGTTTGGCCCAGGCCAAAGACGTTCCCGTCGACCAGATCCCTCAGCTGGTGAAGGAGGGCAAGATCAAGCCTATGGAAGAGTTGAACCAGATCGTGTTGAAGCTGCACCCGGGGGCCACCATTACCGACAGCGACCTGGACAAACACTCTGCCATCTACGAGTACGAAGTCGAACTGCGTGACGCCAGCAACGTTGAATGGGACGTGGATTTGAACGCCACCACCGGCGAAGTCCTGAAGAACAAAAAAGACGTCTGATGCACACAACAAAGAGCCGCACGGTTTTCGGATCGTGCGGCTTTTCTGCGTCTGGATGATTGATCAGGCCGACGTGCTGACCATGGCGTTTTTTTTTCCAATGTGGATTCAGCTTCAACCCGTCATCGACACCCTATATCTGCACTTGAGACCGACTGTGTACCGACTCGATAAGGAACCCGGTACACAGTCCCTTTCATCAAGCGCTCAGGCGCGCCGTCACCTCGTTCAACTGCCCCGACAAACCGTGCAGGTTGGTGCTGGCCGCTTCAGTGCGCTGCACGTTGTCCAGGTTGGTGCTGGCGATGCTGGTGATCTCGGTGAGGTTGCGCGAGATGTCTTCGGCCACCGAGGTCTGCTCTTCGGCGGCAGTGGCGATCTGGCGGTTCATATCACGGATGGCTTCCACGGCCAGGGTGATGCGTTCGAGCATGGCGCCGGCCTCGGTCACTTGCTGCACGCTTTGTTCGCTGCGTGACTGACCGCTTTCAATCGCCTGGGCCGCTTCGATTGCACCGGTCTGCACGGTCTGGATGATCTGGTTGATCTCGATGATCGACGCCGCCGTGCGCTGGGCCAGGCTGCGTACTTCATCGGCCACCACCGCGAATCCGCGTCCGGCTTCACCGGCGCGCGCCGCTTCGATGGCCGCGTTGAGCGCCAGCAGGTTGGTCTGTTCGGCGATGCCGCGAATCACTTCCAGCACTTTGCCGATACGCCCGCTGTCGGTTTCCAGCTGGCGGATGACCGTGGCGGTGTTGGCGATTTCGCCGCGCATTTGGGTGATGGTGTGGATGGTGCCCTGCATGACTTTTTCGCCCTGCTGGGCGGACTGGTCGGCATCATCGGCGGCCCGTGCCGCTTCGGCGGCATGACGGGCCACTTCCTGTGCGGTGGCGGACATTTCGTTCATCGCCGTGGCCACCTGATCGGTGCGGTTGAACTGCTCGTTGGTACCGCCGGCCATCACCGTGGCAATCGAATTCAACTCGCCGCTGGCGCTGTCCAGGTCCGACGCGCTGCGCTGCAAACGGTTGAAGGTTTCGGCGAGGAAATCGCGCAGGGTGTTGGCGGCCATCGCCAGTTTGCCCAACTCGTCCTGACGGGTGCTGGCCACCCGCTCGGCAAAACGACCCTGGCTGAGTTGCGCCACGTACTCGATCAGTTTGCGGATCGGCTCGACCAGATGGCGGTTGACCAGCCACAGGCTCAGCAGACCGATCAGCAGCCCCGAAACCAACATCACCATAATCCCCAGCATCACCGTGCGATCGGCGGCGGCGCTGATCAGTGTCGATTGCTCGGCGCCCTGTTTGCGCAACTCGCTAACCAGTTCGCTCATCTGATCGCTGGCGGTGCGGTCCACGCCCTTGACCGCCGTGTCGCCCGCCGTCGGGTCACCGCCCGCTGCCACGAACGCGTCCCGACCCTTCTGATAGGCCGCGCCCAACTGGCGATGTTCGTCACGCAAGCGCTCGATGCGGCTCTTGAGTTGTGGCTCGATGCCCTTCTGCGCGGCCAGTTCGCCGAGGATGTTTTGCACATCGCGCTGACGGGCTTCGAATTGCCCCCAGTACTTGCTCAGGTCCGCCGGTTGCTTGCCGCGCAACAGGACGTTTTTCCACTCCTGCACCTGCACCTTGAATTGCAGGTTGGCTTCATCGATCAATTGCGAGGTATGCAGCGGGCCCTCGATCAGATTGGCGTAGCGCTGCACGCCACTGGACAGGAAGTGAAAGCACGCCAGGGCGATCAACAGCATCGCCAGCAGGCTGCCGCTCAGCAGGGCGAGAATTTGTGCTCTCAGGGACTTTTGCAAAACCATCGGATGTACTCATGACAGGAATGAGGCACGCCCCGGTAAGGCGTGAAAGGTGTCCGGACTTCCCTGTCTGCGTTCACGGCCGAGGCCTGCGGCGCGCAATTCAACCCAAGCGTGATCGGCTAGCCAGAGCGGTTCTTGAGAAAATCCCGACCGCCGGTAGTGCAATCGTTTGCGTTATTTTCCTGTCACAAAAACGTCACCCTGCCTTGCGATGATGCCGCTCAAGTGAACCTGCGAAACCTGCGACAGGCGTCTCCCCTTGCGAGCCCTCATGAACCACAGCATCGATCACAGTCATCGCGACACGGATCTGTTCGGCCTGCTTTACGGTTTCAGCTTTCGCCCCGGTGAGCCCGGTCGGGAAATCAATTCCGCCGAGGCCTTGCAGTACCTGCAACAACCGGAGAGCGACGAGCAATTTCTCTGGCTGCACCTGAACCTCGCCCACGCCGCGTGCGAGCGCTGGATGAAAAGCCATCTGGATTTGCCCGAGGAGTTTTTCGAAGCGCTGCACGAAGGCTCGCGCTCGACGCGCATCGAACATGTCGATTCGGCGTTGCTGGCGGTGGTCAACGACGTGGTGTTCAACCTCAGCAATATGGTCTCGTCGGATGTCTCGACCCTGTGGGTGTGCGCCCGCAGCCGGCTGATCATCAGCGCCCGCCTGCAACCGCTGCACTCGGTGGACAAATTGCGCTCGTCGGTGAAGGCCCGGGAATGCTTTCGCTCCCCGCTGGAGCTGTTGGTGCATTTGCTGCGCGACCAGGGTGAAGTGCTGACCCAGATCGTGCGCAAGACCAGCCAGAGCGTGGACCAGATCGAAGATGAATTGCTCTCTTCGCGCCTGTCGACCAACCGCGCCGAGCTGGGCGCCAATCGCCGGGTGCTGGTGCGTTTGCAACGGCTGCTGGCGCTGGAGCCAGGCTCATTGCTGCGTCTGCTCAACCGGCCGCCGCAATGGCTGCAAAAGGAAGACGTCAAGGAGCTGCGCAAATCCACCGAAGAGTTTGCGCTGATCATCAACGACCTCACGGCGCTGGGCGAGCGGATCAAGCTGTTGCAGGAAGAGATCGCCGCCAACATCAACGAACAGACCAACCGCACGCTGTTCACCCTGACGGTGGTGACCGTGCTGGCGCTGCCGATCAACATCATCGCCGGTTTCTGGGGCTACAGGGTTCACTTCCACAGACAGGTGGCTTCAGATCAGCGGCCCTGCAAAAAACCCAAACACTGATCCAAAGCAGTCTCCCTGTAACAATTGGCAACGATTATCACTGATACACCTCCCTCCTCAGGAATGTCCGTGATGGCTACGCCCTCCTTCACCGCCGCCCCGGCACCCGCCAGTAGCGCCAAACCGCAATTCGACAAGAAACCCGGCCTGATCACCATCGTGGTGTTTTTTGCCGTGTTGGCCATCGGCTTGTTGTTTACCGCCTACAGCCTGATGCACGACATGAACGAACTCGGCACGGTGGTCACCACCTGGACGCCGTTCCTGCTGCTCGGCGTGGCGCTTTTGATTGCCCTGGGCTTTGAGTTCGTCAACGGCTTCCATGACACCGCCAACGCGGTGGCCACGGTGATTTACACCAACTCGCTACCACCGAACGTGGCGGTGGTCTGGTCCGGTTTCTTCAACTTCCTCGGGGTGCTGCTGTCCAGCGGCGCGGTGGCGTTCGGCATTATCGCCCTGTTGCCGGTGGAGCTGATCCTGCAAGTCGGCTCGTCGGCCGGCTTCGCGATGATCTTCGCCCTGCTGATCGCCGCGATCCTGTGGAACCTCGGCACCTGGTGGCTGGGCCTGCCGGCGTCGTCATCGCACACCCTGATCGGTTCGATCATCGGGGTCGGTGTGGCCAACGCCCTGATGCACGGTCGCGACGGCACCAGCGGTGTGGACTGGGCGCAAGCCATCAAGATCGGTTACGCGCTGCTGCTCTCGCCACTGGTCGGCTTCGGCTGCGCCGCGCTGCTGTTGCTGGCCCTGCGCGCGTTCGTCAAAAATCGTGCGCTGTACAAGGAACCAAAGGGCGAGACCCCGCCACCATGGTGGATTCGCGGCCTGCTGATCGTGACCTGCACCGGTGTGTCGTTTGCCCACGGTTCGAACGACGGCCAGAAAGGCATGGGCCTGATCATGCTGATTCTGGTGGGCACGCTGCCAATGGCTTACGCATTGAACCGCACCATGCCGGCGGATCAAGCGTTGCAGTTCGCGGCGGTCGCCGAAGTGACCCAGCAAGCGCTGGTCAAGGCGGCGCCCCTGCCAGCGCCGGCCGACCCACGCGCGGTGCTGTCCGAATACGTGCGCAGCAAGGAAGCGACCCCGCAACTGGTGCCGGCGCTGGCGGCGCTGACCGGCAGCATCGGTGCCCAGGTCAAGGGTTATGGCTCGCTGTCAAAAGTCCCGGCCGAGGCCGTGGGCAACGTGCGTAACGACATGTATTTGAGCAGCGAAACCATTCGCCTGATGGACAAGAACAAGGTCGGCAATTTCGACGCCGACACCAATGGCAAGCTGCAACTGTTCAAGCAACAGATCGACAACTCCACGCGATTCATTCCGTTGTGGGTGAAAATCGCCGTGGCCATCGCCCTGGGCCTGGGCACCATGGTCGGCTGGAAGCGCATCGTGGTGACCGTCGGTGAGAAAATCGGCAAGACCCACCTGACTTACGCCCAGGGCGCCTCGGCAGAAACCGTGGCGATGCTGACCATCGGCGCCGCCGACATGTTCGGCCTGCCGGTGTCGACCACTCACGTGCTGTCCTCGGGCGTGGCCGGGACCATGGTCGCCAACGGCGGCGGCTTGCAGATGAAGACCATCCGCAACCTGCTGATGGCCTGGGTGTTGACCTTGCCGGCTGCGATCCTGCTGTCGGGTAGCTTGTACTGGTTGTTCACCCAATTGTTCTAAACACTGCAACACCCTGCGGCGAGGGAGCTTGCTCC
>NZ_JBFUBR010000026.1:0-107732 GCF_056405655.1 Pseudomonas sp. P1_F7 | reverse complement strand
TGCTCCCTCGCCGCAAAAACGGTACTCAGCAAGCCTCGCGAGTCACCAACACCCGCTCCCGAACCACGTCATACACCCAGTGGTAAACGTAGGTGTACGGCAGGAAGAACAGCAACACACCGATATCCAGCAGGAACGCCTGCCACAGGCTGACATTCAGCCACCAGGCGATCAGCGGCACGCCGAGGGCGACCAGTCCGCCTTCGAACGACAGCGCATGCACCACGCGGACCCAGGCGTTGTGCGTGATGGCGAGGCGCTTGAGCAGCCGATCGAACAGACCGTTGAAGACCACGTTCCAGGCCAGGGCCAGGCCGGCGATGAGGACGGTGACCATGCCCATTTCCAGCATCGGTTTCTTCATGATCCAGGCCAGCAACGGGGTACAGATCAGGATGGCCAGCAGTTCGAAACCGATGGCTTGAAAAATACGTTCAGTAATGGACTTGTTGGCGCTCATGGCCGAACTCCCTTGAATGACTGTGGTTGCCATGATCAGTCATCACACCGATACTTCATAATCAATAACCATCGATCAAGGCGATAGTTCATGGCTTCTCACGAAGTGCTGCTGGCGTTTGTCGAAGCGGCAACCCAAGGCTCGTTTTCTGCGGCGGCGCGCAAGCTGGGCCGCAGTCAATCGACCATCAGCGCGGCGGTGGCCAGCCTGGAAATCGATCTCAATCTGACGCTGTTCGACCGCAGCAGCCGCAAGCCCGGACTGACCCCGGCCGGGCACGTCATGCTGCAACGGGCCGAAGACATCCTTGCCGCCACCAGTCGCCTGGAAATGACCGCCAGCCAACTGTCCCAAGGGGTGGAAGCGAAGCTGACGGTGGCGCTGTCCGATACCTATCAGTCGGACCGCTTCGAAGCCGCCCTCAGTGCCTTCGAGCAGCGATATCCGGACCTGGAGCTCGAATGCCTGATCGCCGAGTGCGATGACTTGGTGTCCCTGGTGCAAAGCGGCCGGGCACAGATTGCCTTCGCCGAAATGCAGGACAACTACCCGCCAGACCTGGTCAGTTCGACGGTGGACGAGCGCACGGAAATCGCCTTGTTCGTGTCCCCGGCACACCCGTTGGCAACGTTGGACTACGTCGACCGGGACGTACTGCAGCAGCACCGCGAACTGCGTCTGGCCACCATCATCAATCCCTACGAGAGTCGGGCGAAGGGCCGCGTCTGGTCAGCACCGAGTTATTTGATGCTGCTGGAAATGGCTCAGGGCGGATTCGGCTGGGCGCCGTTGCCCCGTTGGCTGGTCGAGCGGTTCGGGCCTGGCACCTTGCAGGAGCTGGTGGTGCGCGGCTGGCCGAAAACGGTGTGTATCGAGTACACCATCAATCCCTGTGGGAGCGAGCTTGCTCGCGATGAGGCCAGACCGGCCGCATCAATCCAGTGCCCTGAGCCGCTCTTCGATAAACCGCCGCTCCGGCTCTTGCCGGGTCAACGCCAGCGCCCGTTCCCACGCCGCCCGCGCCTCTTGCTTGCGGCCCAGTTGCCGACAAAACTCTGCCCGCGCCGAATACGCCAGGTGGTAGTCGAGCAGTTCTCCCCGTTCCAGAATGGCGTCAACCAGCGTCAGCCCCGCCAACGGTCCATCCCGTTGCGAAATCGCCGCCGCCCGATTCAACTCGATCACCGGCGACGGCACCGCCCGCAGCAGGACGTCATACAGACCGACAATCTGCGGCCAATCGGTTTCCCCCGCCGTCGGGGCTTCGGCGTGCACCGCCGCGATCGCCGCTTGCAGGCAATAGGGTCCGAATCGCCCCATGGTCAGCGCCTGTTCGATCAGTGCGCAGCCTTCAGTGATCAACCCGGCGTCCCACAGCGAACGGTCCTGCTCGTCCAGCACAATCAGCTCGCCGCTCGCGGAAGTCCTGGCCGGGCGTCGCGACTCGTGCAGCAGCATCAACGCCAGCAAGCCCATCACCTCTGGCTCCGGCAGCAGTTCCACCAGCAACCGGCCGAGACGGATCGCTTCGCGGGTCAAATCCTCGCGGATCAGTTCGGCCCCGATGGACGCCGAGTACCCCTCGTTGAACACCAGGTAAATCACCCGCAACACACTGTCCAGACGCTCAGGCAACTCAGCCAGCATCGGCACTTGATAGGGGATTTTCGCATCACGGATCTTCGCCTTGGCGCGCACGATGCGCTGAGCGATGGTGGCCGGGGCCGAGAGGAAGGCCCGGGCGATTTCTTCCGTGGTCAGGTCACAGACTTCCCGCAGCGTCAGCGGCACTTGCGCGTCCGCCGCCAGGGCCGGGTGGCAGCAAGTGAAGATCAGCCGCAGGCGATCGTCTTCCACGTCTTCATCACTCCAGTCTGCCTGTTCCAGCTCCTGCAGTTGCGCGATCAGCAAGGGCTGCGACGCGGCAAAGCGTGCGCGTCGACGCAAGGCATCGATGGCCTTGAAGCGCCCGGTGGACACCAGCCAGGCCCGCGGATTGTCCGGCACGCCGTCACGCTGCCAGCGTTCGACCGCGATGAAAAACGCCTCGTGCAAGGCTTCTTCGGCGAGGTCGAAATCCCCCAGCAAGCGAATCAGGGTCGCAAGAATCCGCCGCGAGTCTTCGCGATAGACCCGCTCGACCTGCGCCTGAACCGGCAGCCCCGGCATCTTAAGGATTCAACTGCCGAACGGGGCGCACTTCGACACTGCCGACCCGGGCCGCCGGAATGTTGCCGGCGACCTGAATGGCCTCGTTGAGGTCCCTGGCATCGATCAGGTAGAAGCCGGCCAATTGCTCCTTGGTTTCAGCGAATGGACCATCGGTGATCGACATCTTGCCGTTGCGCATGCGCACGGTGGTGGCGGTCTGCACCGACTCCAATGCTTCGGCGGCGACCATCCGGCCACTGCCCTGGATCGACTCGGCATAGGCCATGCATTCCGAGTCGTGCGGGCTTTCCGGCAGCGAGTGCAACAGGTGCTCGTCGCTGTAGACCAGGCATAAATACTTCATCACGCTCTCCTTATCGAACGATCAACTATGGTCGCTGATTGGCATTCTGGCTCGGCTTCCCGACGATCAGGGTTTGAGATCAAACAGCGTCGCGCCGCTGGTCATGTCGAACGGTGCCGACCAATGTTCGTGGACGATCTGCCACAGCCCGGCATCTTGCCGATAGCAGGCGGTGACGCGCATCCAGCAGGACTGGGTTTCGCCCTTGTCGTTGGTGCCACCGCAATTTGCCAGCCAGTGAGCGAACGCAATTTCCTGGGACGGCTCGATGGTGATTTCGTGGAATTCGAAGATGTGCGGGCCGGGGCACATTTCCATGCAGGCCTGCCAATGCGCGCGGTAGGCCGGCTTGCCCTTGAATTGCAGGGCCTTGACCGCGTCGAAGGAGACGATGTCATCGGCATAAAGGGCCATGACTTTTTCAATGTCCTTGGCCATGACCGCCTGACGATAGTTCTCGATGAGGTTCTGGATCTGGGTTTGCGAGTTCATGGTGGTTCTCCGTGGTTTTTATAGTGAAGACACCCTTAGTCGTCCGGCGATCCGGCGAATCGACAAGTGAAATAAAAATAATCCATGGCGCCAGACTCGCTAGAATCCGAGGCTCATTTTCAGTTGGAAACAGGACACTCCAGTGACAGCCCGACTCGTGCCCTATGAAAGCCTGAACACGCTGCAGCGCCAACAGGTCGAGGCCATCGAAGTACATTCGGAGCAAATCAGGTTCTCGGGTGACATCCACGGCGCATTGCACACGTTGTTGTCCAAGCCCGGACCCGGCGTCAAGGGATTTGCCCTGCTGGCCGAGGATGTGCCCGTCGCGTTCCTGCTGCTCAAGCGCCCGCCGGTGTTGCCGGCCTGGGCCGATGAACACAGCGCCACGCTGCATGCCCTGCAAGTCGATCAACGCGTCCAGGGCAAGGGCTACGGCAAGGCCTGCCTGCAAGCGCTGCCCGAGGCGGCACGCCTGGCCTGGCCGGAAATCAGGGGGCTGGAGCTGTCGGTGGATGCCGACAACGAGGCCGCCATCGCCCTGTACGCCAGGTTTGGCTTTGTCGACAGCGGCGAGGCGTACAAGGGGCGGATCGGTTATGAGCGGCGGATGGGGTTGGTGTTCTGAACTCGGCCCCCACCAACACCACAAAACTACTCTGGGATCTGCGTCGGATCAGAGTTCGAGCACCATCTCATGCCACGCCATGCCGCCATGGTCGGACGCCGAAGGCTTGACGTAGGCGAAACCGAACCCGGCATACAACGGAATATGCCGCTCCTTGCACATCAGGTTGATGCTGACCTTGCCCATCGCACGCATGCGCTCGATGAACTCGCCCATCAGCCGTTTGGCCAGGCCTTGCCCCTGATAATCCGGATGCACCACCACCGACATGATCACCACGTGCGGCCCGGCCGGGTCGTGGCCGATCAGTTCCTTGAACGCCTCGTCCGACATTTCCACCTGGAACGCCGCACCGGAGTTGATGAAACCGGCGACGATCCCGTCCACTTCAGCAACGATAAAACCCTCGGGCCAGGTGGTGATGCGAGTGGCGATTTTCTCGCGGGTCGCGGCTTCGTCACCTTCGTAGGCAACGGTTTCGATGGCAAAGCAGCGGTCCAGATCGGCGGGGGTGACGTTGCGGATGACGGTGTTCATGGCAGCTCGGAATCGGCATGGGGAAGGCTGGGGATGATAAATCAGCCGCCGTGGGACATCGAGAGACGAATCGGCTGATCCGCCTCTCGACACATATCTCACGCTTTGATCGGAATCCAGATCTCCAGCTTGCCGGTGTTGAGCTTGGGGTTGAAGTCTTCGCTGTAGCGTTCCAGCTCCGGCGCATCCAGCACCTCATGCCCCGATTGCGGCTGCCAGGTGCCGAAGATGTACTGAAACAGTTGCGGCAAAGTATCCAGCGGCCCTTTGTGCTCAAACACCGCGTACAGCTGAGGCTGAACCTCTACCCAACGGTATTGTTCCGGCAAGTCGTCGAGTTTGCTGATCTCGACACCAGCGATGTAATCGAAGCCACCCTTGCCGTCGAAATTGCAGCAGACGCCGTAGGTGACTTCGCCTTTTTGGCCCGGAATGTTCCCAATGTGGGGCTCGAGTTTTTCCCAGAGTTCGGGAATACCCTGGGTGGTTTGCTGGGTGAATTGTCCGCCCAGCCCTGCAATCAGCAGGAAGTGCCCGTGTTCGAAGCGCGGTTGCGTCGGTTCGACGCGTGCTAACTCATCCATGACTCGACTCCTGACGCATAAAATGGGTTCGGCTGGGAGTATAGAAGCCAAACCCGATTCGCCCAATTACAGTGCGTGCAGCTGCTCGACGGCCGCGGCAGCGACGAACTCGTTATAGCCAGATAGGATCACGTAGACCGCGAAATAACAGAAGATCGCCGCCGATGCCATATAGGAATAACGCAGCAATTTGTCGCCCAGCAACTTGCCGCCATGGCTCGCGGCGAAGCACAAGCCTGCCGACCAGAGCAGCCCGGCACACAGGAAACCGCTGAGAAACAGCGCCGAACTGAGCGGGCCACCGCCACCGGAACGGGCGATCAGGGTGCCGCCAACTGCCGCGAACCAGAGAATGGCGCTGGGCGAAGACATGGCGAGAAAGATCCCGCGCAAGAACTCCTTGCGGTGGGAGTTGTTCCCGACCTCTGCCGTCTCGGCCAGCAGCGCCTCGTGGTGAATCGCCGAATAGATCATCTTCGCCGCGAAGTACACCAGCAGCGCCGAGCCACCGATCCACAATACCCAACGCACGGTTTCGTATTGCAGCAACACGGTCATGCCCGCCAGTGCCAGTACCGCGTAGATCAGGTCGCCGACACAGGTCCCCAGCCCCAGGGCAAAGCCCTGGAAATAGCCGCGCTGCATGGCCAGGGTGATCATCGCGATGTTGGCCACGCCGATATCCAGGCACAGCGAGAGGCTCAGCAAGAAGCCGCTGGTAAATTCCATCGAACCCTATCCTTCGGACAAATTTGTTTACATTGAGGCTGGACAGTCTGCCACAGCTGCCCGTACATTCCGCCACAGGTCACCGCAGTGACCAGCGTCGCTCGGACGGTTCCGGGCGCTTACGTTATCCGAGGCAACAATGGCCGAACAAGGTTCGCCGCGCCGCTTTGCGCGCATAGATCGACTCCCCCCTTACGTTTTCAACATCACCGCCGAGCTGAAGATGGCCGCCCGTCGTCGTGGCGAAGACATCATCGACTTGAGCATGGGCAACCCCGACGGCGCTACGCCGCCGCACATCGTCGAAAAACTTGTGCAGGTCGCTCAGCGTGAAGACACCCACGGTTACTCCACCTCCAAGGGCATTCCGCGCCTGCGTCGGGCGATTTCCAACTGGTACAAGGACCGCTACGAGGTCGACATCGACCCGGAAAGCGAAGCCATCGTCACCATCGGTTCAAAGGAAGGCCTGGCGCACTTGATGCTGGCGACCCTGGATCAGGGCGACACCGTACTGGTGCCGAACCCGAGCTACCCGATCCACATCTACGGCGCGGTGATTGCCGGCGCCCAGGTGCGCTCGGTGCCGCTGGTGCCGGGCGTGGATTTCTTCGCGGAACTGGAGCGGGCCATTCGTGGCTCGATCCCCAAGCCGAAGATGATGATCCTCGGCTTCCCGTCCAACCCTACCGCGCAGTGTGTGGAGCTGGATTTCTTCGAGCGCGTCATCGCCCTCGCCAAGCAGTACGACGTGCTGGTGGTGCACGACCTGGCCTACGCCGACATCGTCTACGACGGCTGGAAAGCCCCGTCGATCATGCAAGTGCCGGGGGCCAAGGACATTGCGGTGGAGTTTTTCACCCTGTCCAAGAGCTACAACATGGCCGGCTGGCGCATTGGCTTCATGGTCGGCAACCCGGAACTGGTCAACGCCCTGGCGCGAATCAAGAGCTACCACGACTACGGCACCTTCACCCCGCTGCAGGTAGCGGCCATCGCTGCGCTTGAAGGCGACCAGCAATGCGTGCGCGACATCGCCGAGCAGTATCGGCAGCGACGTAACGTGCTGGTCAAGGGCCTGCATGAACTGGGCTGGATGGTGGAAAACCCGAAAGCGTCGATGTACGTCTGGGCCAAAATTCCCGAGGCTTATGCGCACCTGGGTTCACTGGAGTTCGCCAAGAAGCTGCTGTCCGAGGCCAAGGTGTGTGTCTCGCCGGGCGTCGGGTTTGGCGAGTACGGCGATGATCACGTGCGCTTCGCCCTGATCGAAAACCAGGACCGGATTCGTCAGGCCGTACGCGGGATTCGCGGGATGTTCCGGGCGGATGGGTTGGCACCGAAAACCAACGCCTGACCCATATCCCCTGTGGGAGCGAGCTTGCTCGCGATAGCGGTGTTTCAGTCGCCATCATTATTGACTAATACGACGCCATCGCGAGCAAGCTCGCTCCCACAGGGTCTTGTATCCGTCCTTGAAATCGATCACCCACAAAAAAACCGCATCGCTGCGGTTTTTTGTGTCTGTCGAATCGCTTAGACGAACAGCGACAACAACAGAATAAAGCCCAGGCCAACCACGGAGAGGATGGTTTCCATCGCAGTCCAGGTCTTGAAGGTTTCAGCCACGGTCATGTTGAAGTACTGCTTGACCAGCCAGAAACCGGCGTCGTTGACGTGGGACAGGATCAGGGAACCTGCACCGGTGGCCAGCACCAGCAGCTCACGGTTCACACCCGGAATCATCCCCACCACCGGCACTACGATACCGGCGCCGGTAATGGTCGCCACGGTCGCCGAACCGGTGGCGATACGAATCACCGCCGCCACCAGCCAGGCCAGCAGGATCGGCGAGATCTGTGCAGCCACCGCCATGTGACCGATCACATCACCTACACCGCTGGTTACCAGCATCTGCTTGAAGCCGCCACCGGCACCGATGATCAGGATGATCGCGGCGGTCGGCGCGAGGCTCGCATCCAGCCATTTGAGCATCTGTTGCGAACCGATGCCCTGCTTGTAGCCGAAGGTGTACAGCGACAGCAGCAACGCCAGCAGGAGGGCCGAGATCGGGTGACCGATCAGGTCCATGAAAGTGCGGAAGAAGTTGCCGTCCGGCAGCACCACATCGGCAAAGGTCTTGAGCAACATCAGGAACACGGGCGACAGCACAGTGATCAGGGTAATGCCGAAGCTAGGCAGATCGCCTGCATTCTCATCGCGCACCAGTTGATCCACCAGTTCCTGATTCGGATGACCAGGAATGTGCTTGGCAATGAACGTACCGAAGATCGGGCCGGCAATAATGGCCGTCGGCAGTGCAACGATCAGGCCGTAAAGGATGGTTTTACCGATGTCGGCACCGAACACGCCGATGGCCAGCAACGGACCCGGGTGCGGCGGCACCAGACCGTGCACGGCGGACAGACCGGCCAGCAGCGGGATACCGATCTTGATGATCGACACGCCGGTGCGCCGGGCGACGATGAACACCAGCGGGATCAGCAGCACGAAGCCGATCTCGAAGAACAGCGGAATACCGACCAGAAACGCAGCGAACATCATCGCCCACTGCACCTTGTCCTTGCCGAAGGCGCGGATCAACGTCTGCGCAATCTGATCTGCACCGCCCGATTCGGCCATCATTTTGCCGAGCATGGTGCCCAGCGCCAGGATGATGCCGACAAAGCCAAGCACGCCACCGAAGCCGTCCTGGAACGCCTTGATGATGGTGCCGATCGGCATGCCGGAGGTGAGCCCGAGGAAAGCGGCGGCAATGATCAGGGCAATGAACGGGTGGAACTTGAACTTGGTGATCAGGACGATAAGCCCGATCACCGTGACCACTGCATCGAGCAGCAGGAACGTCTCGTGGGACATGCCAAACATTGGGGGTGTCTCCTGGTTGTTGTTGTTATTAAAGCGGGTTGATCAGAAGTCGTGAGGACAGCGCTGTCTTTGCAAACACAGTCATACCGCCTGCTTCAGGCCGTGCGCCTGCCACCAGACATGAGCCTGTGCCGCCAGTTGCTCAACGTTATAGGTCGAAGCATCCAGCGCCAGGGTCAACGACTCGCCGACGGGCGATTCGAGGGTGGCGAACTGGCTTTCGATCAACGTGGCCGGCATGAAGTGACCAGGTCGATGGGAAACGCGCTCGGCAGCGACTTCGGGGGTCAACTCAAGGAACACGAAGCCCAGGCCCGGCAAGGCACTGCGCAGACGTTCGCGATAGATGTGCTTGAGAGCCGAACAGGTCAGCACCGGGCGCTGGCCCTTGGCGTCGACACGGCGCAGTTCATCGCACAGGCTGTCGAGCCAGCCGGCGCGGTCTTCATCGTTCAGGGGGATCCCCGCGCTCATCTTTTCGATATTGGCGGCAGGGTGAAAAGAGTCGCCTTCAATGGCCGTGGCGCCGCTCAAATGGCACAGGGCCTCGCTGACGCACGTCTTGCCGCAACCGGCAACGCCCATGATGACCAGGGCGGTGATGGGATGATTCATGTAACACCTCAGCGCGCAGACAGCGCTACCTTTGCCAGTTATGACACTAGACCAAAAGCAGAAGTTGCCGACGCCTTTCTTGTCATTTTATGGGTTGCAGCAGGTTAGGTCCCAACACCAAAAAGCAAGGATCAGGCGAACCCTCGCTCACGCATTTGCAGCTGCATCGAGACAGCGCTACCTTAGTGCCTTGAATTTTGTTTGGCAAGCCGTCGATGAACACAACCAAGAACGATAAAAATACCCGCACCACTGGCCGCCCTACCCTGAACGAAGTTGCCCGACTGGCCGGCGTCAGCCCGATCACCGCCTCCCGCGCCTTGCGGGGCGTCAGCACCGTGGCCACTGAACTTGTGGAAAAGGTGCAGAAAGCGGCGCTGGAACTCAATTATGTGGTCAACCCTGCCGCCCGTGCCCTGGCCTCGGCCCAGAGCCATTCGGTGGTGGTATTGGTGCCGTCGCTGTCGAACCTTTTGTTCATCGACACCCTGGAAGCCATTCATCAGATTTTGCGCCCCAAGGGCTTCGAAGTGCTGATCGGCAACTTCCACTATTCGCGCGATGAAGAAGAAAACCTGCTGCGCAATTACATGGCCTATCAACCGCGCGGCTTGTTGCTGACGGGTTTCGACCGCACCGAAAGTTCGCGGCGGATGATCGAAGCCAGCAACATTCCCTGTGTTTACATGATGGAACTGGACAGCGCCGCCGGGCTCAATTGCGTCGGCTTCTCGCAACTGGCCGCCGGCGAAACGGCGGCCGAACACTTGCTGTCTCGCGGCCGCAAGCGTCTGGCCTACATCGGCGCGCAACTCGACCAGCGCACCTTGCTGCGTGGCGAAGGTTTCCGCAAAGCGCTGCAAAAGGCCGGCCTGTATGACCCGGCGCTGGAAGTGCTGACGCCCCGCCCGTCTTCGGTCGGCCTGGGCGGCGAATTGTTCTTGCAGATGATCGCCAGCCACCCGAATGTCGATGCGATCTTCTTCGGCAACGACGACCTGGCCCAGGGCGCGCTGCTCGAAGCGATGCGACACGGGATCAAGATCCCCGAGCAAGTGGCGATCCTCGGCTTCAACGACCTGCCCATGTCCGAACACATGGTCCCGCGCCTGAGCAGCATCAACACCCCACGCGAAGCCATCGGCCGCCGCGCGGCGGAGCAGATGCTGACGCTGATGGCCGGCAATACCGTGGCCAGACCGGTGCAGGACATGGGGTTTGAGTTGAAGGTGCGGGAGAGTACATAAGCACCCACATCAATTTAGTCAGGCAAGTGACATTGTGGCGAGGGGGCTTGCCCCCGTTCGGCTGCGGAGCAGTCGTAATCCGGTTCACGGGATTTAACTGTATGACCGCAGTGTCTGTTTTGTGGTCGCTTCGCAACCCAACGGGGGCAAGCCCCCTCGCCACAGGGAAAGCCTCTCGCCCTCGCTCTGTGTTTAGTCCTGCGGATCGAGGTTATCCAGCACCCGGTTCACCGCCAGCTCGGCCAGCATGATGATCTGTGCAATCGCCAATGCCGTATTGCGCTGACTGCCTTCCAGAAACGTAGCAAAGTCATTGGTCATGACGCTCGCCGAGGCCAGTGATTCGCAGGCGTGAGCCAACAGAGTTTCGTTATTGATGCCGGGTGAGATGGAGAACATTGGGCTGGGATTGCGTGGGGGGTTCGGCGTGGGTTTGAACATGGTGATGCTCCTAGAGTGATGGAGCTGCCACGATTCGCTGCTAGACGAAAATAGGGTGGCAGCCGTGCGCGGGCTAGCAGACCAGGACTCTAGAACCCGGTAGACCCGAAAGTCTTCCCACACACAGCCGCCATAACATGAGCTGACAGGCATAAAAAACACCTGCTCACGAATGGTGGACGCTATGCGTCTAAAGTATCCAGGCTGCTAGACCCGATCGCTGAATTTGCAGCGACGCGGAACGATAGAGTCCGGATACCAGGCGCACAAGCCGGCGGATTCTGGCGTAGTTGTAGGCAATGACGCAATAAATCGTAGGCAGCGGAAACCTGCCGAAACGCCTTTCCTACAGACCACTCCTACAATTACACCTACGCCTTTCGCGATGGAGTAGCTCAAATGGAACACACACTGAAGATTCTCGGCAAAGCCTCGTCCATCAACGTCCGAAAAGTCCTGTGGACCTGCGAAGAATTGGGTATTGCCTACGAACGCGAGGACTGGGGCAGTGGCTTCGCGTCCACCCACAGCCCCGAGTTCCTGCGCTTCAATCCCAACGCGCAGGTGCCGGTGATCATCGATGAAGCCGGGGTGTTTTGGGAGTCCAATACCATCTGCCGCTACCTGGTCGGCAAACACCATCACCATCATACCGAGCTGCTGCCTACCGAACCGGCCGCCCGCGCCCGGGTGGAACAGTGGATGGATTGGCAAGCCACCGAGCTCAATCCGTCCTGGAGATACCCGTTCATGGCACTGGTGCGCAAGGACCCGGAATTCCAGGACCCGCATAGCCTTGAAGTCGGCATCCGCGGCTGGAACCAGAAGATGGGTATCCTCGAACATCAACTGGCGACCACCAAGGCGTATGTCGCCGGGCCACAGTTTACTTTGGCCGACGTTGTCATCGGTTTGTCGGTCAATCGCTGGCTGATGACCCCGATTGACCGTCCTGACTACCCCGCCGTCGATGAATATTTCAAACGCCTGGCGCAACACGCCGGTTTCCTGAAGCACTGCTGCAACGGTTTGCCTTGAATGGCCGCAGGTTGGCCGCCTCGCACTAACCGCCACACAATGAAAAAGGGTCCCTCTACCGGGACCCTTTTTCATTGTGCTTTTTTGTAGGAACGAGCTTGCACGCGATGACGGTTGCACAGTCAACATTTACGCTAACTGACAGTCCGCTATCGCGAGCAAGCTCGCTCCCACAGGGGGCTCTGTTGGCCACGGGATTTGTAGGCACAATAGACCCAATGTGGGAGCGAGCCTGCTCGCGATGGCTACCTTCCGGACACTACAAAACTACAAGCTGGCACTCACCTTGGTAGCCACCTCCCCCGGCACCCAGCCCTTCCACACCTGCGGCTGCTCACGCAAAAACGCTTCGGCGACTTCGCGGGCTTTCTGGCGCTTTTCACTCATCTGGCCCAAGGTCTGGTTCAGCAGATCGATCGGCAAATCGACCTTTTCAAAGAACGTCACCAGGTCCGGGTATTGCGCCTTGAACGGTGCCGATACGCCGATGGCCAGGCTGGCCGGCATCGAGCGCGTGCCCTTGGGGTTCGGATTGTTGGCGTCGGCCAGGGTTTTCCAGGCTTCGGCGTCGAATGGTGGTTCGTCGAGTTTCACCAGTTTGAAACGCCCCAGCAGCGGTGTCGGCGACCAGTAGTAGAACAGCACCGGTTTGCCACGGCGGATCGACGACGCCACCTCGGCATCCAGTGCGGCACCGGACCCCGTGCGGAAGTTGACGTAGCTGGCGGTCAGGTCATAGGCCTTGAGTTTCTGGCTGTTGACGATTTCCGAGGTCCAGCCGGTCGGGCTGTTGAGGAAGCGTCCGCGGCTCGGGTCTTCAGGGTCGCGGAACACGTCCTTGTACTTCGCCAGATCAGCAACGGATTTCAGCTCCGGAGCCAGGGGCTTGATGCCGCGCTCGGGATCGCCCTTGATCACATACTCCGGCACCCACCAACCTTCAGTGGCGCCCTTGACCGTATCGCCGAGGCCGAACACCTTGCCCTCCGACGCCGCCTTGACCCAGGCGGGACTGCGTCCGGCCCACTCTTCACCGATGACCTGGATATCGTTTTTGGCCAGCGCCGCTTCCAGGCTGACGGTGCTGCCCGGCAGCGTGTCGGTCGGATAGCCGTAACCTTTTTCAACGATCAGGCGCAGGATTTCGGTGATGAGGCTGCCACTTTCCCAGGTGATATCGCCAAAGTGGATAGGCGCCGCTTTTTCCGTGGCCGATGCCGGCTGGGACAACAGGCTCAGGGCCAGCAACGAACTGCCGAGCAGGGTTTTGATCGATCTCATGCGGACCTCTTGTTCTGGAGGGGACGGTTCAGGGATTGATTGGCGCTGTGCCGGTCGCACAGGGCCTGGGAACGGGTCATATAGTCGCTGACTGAACGCAGCGAGATGCCCAGCGCAGCGGCAATTTGCGGATAGGTCAGGCCGTCGATCCGCGACAGCAGGAAGGTCGAGCGGATTTTGCCTGGCAGCCGCTGAAGGCTGCGATCCACACGAGTCAGGGTCTGGGACACCTGAGCCAGTGCCTCCGGCGATTCGGCGTGGATCGGCTCGGCCTGTTGCAGTTGCTGTAGATACCGGCGCTCCAGATCACCTCGACGCCAACGCTGATAGAGCAAGCGCTGGGCGATGGTGGTGAGCAAGGCTCGGGGTTCACGGATTGCCGTCAGGCCAGGGGCTTCGAGCAGTTGCGCGAAGGTTTCGCAGGCAATGTCTTCGACACTGGCGGCATCGTTCAGAGACTGACGCAGGCGTGTGCAAAGCCAGTGGTAGTGAGCGCGGAACAGTCCGTCCACGTGATTGCGATGAAGAATATCGGCGCCGGACATAGGGGCTCCTGGGTTAGGGGTCGCTGAATGTCCGGTGGTCCGGTGAGGCGAATCCTAGCAAGGAGCCTTATTCATTAATAATACTTAAAACTTATTTTTATATTCCTATAAGAGATTAAAGATTGTTTGCGCCCTATCGCAAATGCCCATACCCCAACACCTCGGCTTCACGCTGATAATCGAGCACAACCTGATAGGCGCTTTCGTTGGCGGGCAAAACCTCTGGCAGATCGAGGGTTTCGGCGACGTCAGGCAATTCGCGCAACGCCTGATTCATCGCCTGTAATAACGCTTCAGCCTGCTGATCGCTGACGGAGGCTGCCGTGATGTAGGGCAATGTCGGGCTGTAGGCACTGCGAGTGATCACGCGCAGACCTGCCACTTCGGCCTCGGCGTGACGCGCCAGATAGGCAAAGGTCACGCTGTCGATGGCTGCCAGATCGGCAAGGTCTTCGCGTAGCCAGCGCAGGCTTTCGCGATGGCTACCGCTGATTCCGACCTGAGCAAAAAACTGCCCGTCACGCTGCAACGGCGCCAACCGGTGGCGCAGCAAATTCATGCCGCTGTTGGAGTCCAGGCCATTGATCACCCCTCGACTGTGGCGAAAATCCGCCAGGGTCTGTCGCCGATCATCGACGCGGCCCAACAGCAGGCTGCAATGATTGCCGCCACTGCTGTCCGGCAACTCATAACGAGGGCGGCCCAGTACCCGGACCTTGCCGCGCAATGCCGTCATCAGCGGATAGCCGCAGGTTTGTGTCAGCAGCAAGTGCGGTGACAACCACATCTGCATCAGGGACAGGCCTTCGGCATCCTCGCGGGTGTCGCCCAGGTGCTCGAGGATTCGCGCCAGCCAGCGTTCGTTGGCCTGGTGGATGGATTCGGGGGCGGTGTACATCAGCAGTTCGGCGATGTGTTGGGTCATCGATATTGTCCCATGCAACGAAAATCCCCTGTGGGAGCGAGCTTGCTCGCGATGGCGTCGTGTCAGTCAACATCCATGCAATCTGTCACTCCGCTATCGCGAGCAAGCTCGCTCCCACAGTAGGTCAGTGGCGATTCAAAAAATCAGTAAAACGGATGCCTCGGGCTGTCGATGGCTTTTACTCCATGCTCACGCCACAACTGCCCATACCCCTGCACCAGAAACCCGCCGCTGCGCGCCAGCCATTGCTCGCGGCGAGCCCTGTAAGCGCGGGGCAAGTCGTACCAGGGCAACCCCGGCAACTCGTGATGCACCAGATGAAAATTGAGGTTCAGGAACAGCCAGCGCCACGGCCACGCCGCTTCATTGAGCACGGTTCGTTGCTCCGGCGCCGCATGAGGTCGATGTTCATAGTAGGAGCGAATCATGGCGATCGACAGCGCCGGCACACTGATCAAAAACAGGTAATGCCAAACCGGAAGCACACTGAAGCTTGTAATGAACAGCAGCATCAACCCGGTCATCGCGCCGTGACTCAACCACATCAGCCAGGCCCGGCGCTCGCCTGCTCTCAGGCGTTGCAGCTCTTCACGGGCCAACGCCAGCAAGGCCAGCGGTGCACCCAGGGCAAAGCGGCCGAGCACGGTTTTGTTCAGCCAGTGCAGGCTGCGCACCAGCAGTGAACTGCCCTGCCACTGCCCGGAGCTCAGGTAACGGCTTTCCGGATCGCGACCGGGGATCGTCAGGTCCTCGTCGCGGTGATGCAACAAGTGGCTATCTCGATACAAGGTGTACGGATACCAGACGGCAAACGGCGCGTAGCCAAGGATTTTGTTCAGGGTTGGCCAGCGCGTGGGATGGCCGTGCAGCAGCTCGTGCTGCACGGATAACCACAGCACCAGTAATGGAATCAGCAACAGCGTGCTCCACCACAAACCCAACCGATGGCTGTTCAACACGATGCCGAACCAGCCGCCATACACACCGATCAACAGCAACCAGGTTGGCCATTCGGTGCGCGCGGTGAAGCGGCGACGCAGGGTTTCGATTTCTTCTTGATGGGTGCTATCAAAGTAATGGGGCATGGCGTTGCTCAGATCGGGGACCAGTCCCCTTCTGTGCATTGGCCTTGGGAAATCTTGCAGATTATTTTCAGGAAGATCGCTCCCATATTGCATGGGAGCGATCAAGCAACGCGGGATCAGTGACCGAACACGCCGACCTTCTTGGCCTTCTTGTCCGCACGCTTTTCAATGGCGGTTTTTACCGGTTTCTTTTTCGCCGATTTCTTTGAATCCAGACCTTTGGACATGATGCGTACTCCACTCATGGGGATGTGAGATCAGGTATACACCTATCCCGGCGCGCGTGTTCTTTTATAATCGCCCGCTTTGCACACCGACAGTCCAAGACCATGCCCGATACCCAATTCACCCTGCTCGACGAGCCGTTATGGCCATTGATGAACAAGTTCTACCGCGCTCACCAGTCGTCGATGAAAGCCGTGCGCGACGCGCAGCTGTGGGTGGCCCGGCGTGAGCAGATTGTTGCCGTGCTGTGTTTGCGTCCGGTGTCCGGCGGGCATTGGCTGACCGGATTGCTGGTCGATCCGGCCTGCCGCGAACAAGGGCTTGCCGCCGGGTTGATTGCGGCCGCTGTGAAGGATTGCGAACAGCCGGTGTGGTTGTTCTGTCATCCGGATTTGCGGGGGTTTTATGAGCGACGCGGGTTTACTTTCGATCCGCCGATGCCTTACGCGATGGTTGAACGGTTGAGCCGATATGCGCGCAGCAAGCCGATGATTGCGATGGGGTTGGCGCCAGGCCAGTGACACACTAAAACCTGATGGAGATCCAATGTGGGAGCGAGCTTGCTCGCGATGGCGGCGTATCAGTCGCCAACAATGTTGACTGACCTGGCCTCATCGCGAGCAAGCTCGCTCCCACAGGGCTTTGCGGCGATTTAATCGTCCGCGTTGGGGTCCAGGTCCGGGAACATCACTTCGGTGAAGCCAAACTTGCTGAAGTCGGTAATGCGCGACGGGTACAGGCGGCCGATCAGGTGGTCGCACTCATGCTGCACCACCCGCGCATGAAACCCCGAAGCAATGCGCACGATGGGTTCACCCTTGGGGTCGACGCCTTCGTAGCGAATCTGCTGGTAACGTTGCACCGCGCCGCGCAGGCCCGGCACGGACAAACAGCCTTCGAAGCCCTCTTCCAGGGTCGGGCTCAGCGGTGTGATCAGCGGGTTGATCAGGATCGTCTGCGGCACGGCTTCGGCATCCGGATAACGCTCGCTGTGCTCGAAACCGAAGATCACCAGTTGCAGGTCGACGCCGATCTGCGGAGCAGCCAGGCCAACGCCCCCCACACTTTCCATGGTCTGGAACATGTCATCGATCAGTTGCCACAGCTCGGGGCTGTCGAACATCTCGGCCGGCACTGGCGGAGCAATGCGCAGCAGGCGTTCATCACCCATTTTCAGAATTTCACGAATCATGATCAGGTTTCATCAATGGTCGGTTTGTGTGAGTGATCGCGGCCCAGTCCCGACACGTGGTGTTTTTCCTCATGGACGGGACCATGCTCGCCAGCCACTTTTTCGCCAGGGTCCTTGCCCTCTCGCGACATGTGCTCGATCACCGCGTTCATCTCCGCGCCCAGCAGCAGCACCGCGGCGGAAATGTAGAAGTACAGCAACAGCACGATGATCGCGCCGATACTGCCATACATGGCGTTGTAGTTGGCGAACTCCTTGACGTACAAACCGAAGCCCAGGGACGCGATGATCCATACCACCACCGCCAGCACTGAGCCTGGGGTGATGAAGCGGAATTCCTGTTTGACGTCGGGCATGACGTAGTAGATCAACGCCACCGCGACCATCATCAGAATCACGATCACCGGCCAGCGCGCGATGGTCCAGAGGGTGACGATGAAGTACTCAAGGCCGACCTGCGCAGCGATCCAGCTCATCACCTGCGGCCCGAGCACCATCAGTGCCGCGGCGATCAGCAGCATGCCGGCAATGCCGACGGTGTAGATGATCGACAACGGAAAGCGTTTCCACAGCGGGCGCCCTTCAACCACGTCGTAGGCAGCGTTCATCGCACTCATCATCAGCCGCACGCCGGCGGAGGCGGTATACAGCGCAATCACGATACCCACTGACAGCAGCCCCCCCTTGGACTGCTGAAGCTGGTCGATCACCGGATTGACCTGCTCCAGCGCCTGGGGCGGTAATACGAGTTCCGATTGCAGGCGCAGCCAGGAGAAAAAGTCGGGCAGATGCAGGAAGCCGATCAGGGCGATCAGAAACAGAATGAACGGAAACAGCGAAAAGAGCATTTGATAGGCCAGCGCCGAGGCATAGGTCGACATCTCGTCGGCTATGAACTCGGTGACCGTGCGCATCATCACACGGTGCAGGGGCAAGCCTCTCATGTCCGGAAAAATCATTCGCGTCTCCATTCGCCGCATACGGATTTGGGTTGAAGTCGTGGCGACTCAGGGGCCGTTTTCTTTCATCAAGGTAGCCCAGTTGGCGACTTTGAAACAATTTCAATGCGCAAGTTCAGGCTGACACAAAAACGGCCATCTGAAGATGGCCGCTTCTTCTTTTAATTAACGGCATTTCAATGGAGGAATAGTCGTTACACAAGGTTGACCGGGGGCTTTTGCAGGGAGTTTCATTTATTTTCACCACGACATTTCATCGTTCAGTGCAGGTTGCGCTTTATGTTTGCGGGCCAACCCCTGAGAATGCGCAACACGTTCAGGCCATGGCGCTGAAGATCCAATCCCGTAGGAATGTTATGAAACTCGATAAAAAGCAGGCCATTGCCCGCAGAAACCAGGAACTCGGCGGTGCTGTGCTTGGCGTCAACAACTGCCACTTCACCGAATTGAACCGCAACCGCAATATCTGGTGGTTCGACATCCCGGTAGCGCGCCTGGCCGTGGGTCAGTACGAGTGGATTCACCTGCTGATGCACACCCCGGACACCGACGAGCTGCTGCACCTGAAAGTGCCGACCGTGTTCCTGCGCGAGAAGCTCGAAGGCCTGGTGGTGCGCAATGAAGGCAAGCGTAAGGCGGCATTGAGCCTGGAACTGAGCGCCGACAAGGACTCCTTCCTGCAGGACATGCGCCCGGCGGGCACCAACGTCAACTTCGCGCCGTTTCGCTTGTAGGAGCGAGCCTGCTCGCGATGGACTCAAGAGCGCTGCGTTTAATCAATAAACACGCGTTATCGTTAACGATCATCGCGAGCAA
This sequence comes from Pseudomonas sp. P1_F7, assembly GCF_056405655.1. Taxonomy (NCBI): domain Bacteria; kingdom Pseudomonadati; phylum Pseudomonadota; class Gammaproteobacteria; order Pseudomonadales; family Pseudomonadaceae; genus Pseudomonas; species Pseudomonas sp. P1_F7. Next base: position 88,529 of record NZ_JBFUBR010000026.1, on the reverse strand, counting down.
GCTCGCTCCTACAGATACTTACAAAAAGCCCCGCATCTGCGGGGCTTTTTGTTGATTACACGGTGGCTTTCTTCGCGTTGATCTTCTTCAGTTCTTCATCGCGCAATTCACGACGCAGGATCTTGCCGACGTTGGTGGTCGGCAGTGCATCGCGGAACTCCACGGAGCGCGGGACCTTGTAGCCGGTGACGTTGGCGCGCATGTGCTCCATCACCTGTTCCTTGGTCAGGGTCACGCCCGGCTTGGCGACGATGAAAATCTTGATCGCCTCGCCCGACTTCTCGTCCGGTACACCGATGGCCGCGCATTGCAGCACGCCCGGCAGGGTGGCCAGCACATCTTCGAGTTCGTTCGGGTACACGTTGAAACCGGACACCAGGATCATGTCTTTCTTGCGATCGACAATGCGCATGTAGCCATCAGGCTGGATCAGCGCGATGTCACCGGTCTTCAACCAGCCTTCGCTGTCGAGGATTTCATCCGTGGCTTCCTGGCGCTGCCAGTAACCCTTCATGACTTGCGGTCCCTTCACGCACAGTTCGCCGATTTCGCCCAGCGGCTGCTCGACACCGGCATCGTTGATGACTTTGCACAGGGTCGACGGCACCGGAATGCCGATGGTGCCGACCTGGATGTGCTGGATCGGGTTCACCGTCGCCACCGGGCTGGTTTCGGTCATGCCGTAGCCTTCGCAAATGGAACAACCGGTCACTGCTTTCCAGCGCTCGGCCGCGGCCAGTTGCAGGGCCATGCCGCCCGACAGGGTGACTTTCAGCGCGGAGAAGTCCAGCTTGCGGAAGCCTTCGTTATTGCACAGGGCCACGAACAGTGTGTTCAAACCGACGAAGCCGCTGAACTTCCACTTCGACAGTTCCTTGACCATCGCCGGCAGGTCGCGCGGGTTGCTGATCAGGATGTTGTGGTTGCCGATCAGCATCATCGCCATGCAATGAAAGGTGAACGCATAGATGTGGTACAGCGGCAGCGGCGTGATCAGGATCTCGCAACCTTCATTGAGGTTGGAACCCATCAGCGCCTTGCACTGCAGCATGTTCGCCACCAGGTTGCGATGAGTCAACATCGCGCCCTTGGCCACGCCAGTGGTGCCGCCGGTGTATTGCAACACCGCGACATCACCGCTGGCCGGGTTGGCTTCCGCCACTGGCTGGCCCAGGCCTTTGCTCAGCACGTCGTTGAACTTGACGGCTTTTGGCAAGTGATAGGCCGGCACCATCTTCTTCACGTACTTGATGACGCTGTTGATCAGCAAACGCTTGAGTGGCGGCAGCAGGTCGGCGACTTCGGTGACGATCACGTGCTTGACGCCGGTTTTCGGTACCACGGTCTGGGCCAGGTGCGCCATGTTGGCCAGGCAGACCAAGGCCTTGGCACCGGAGTCGTTGAATTGGTGTTCCATCTCCCGCGCGGTGTAGAGCGGGTTGGTGTTGACCACGATCAGCCCGGCGCGGATTGCACCGAAGACGGCTACCGGGTACTGCAACACGTTGGGCAGTTGTACGGCGATTCGATCGCCAGGCTGCAAATCGGTATGCTGTTGCAGATAAGCGGCAAACGCACCGGACAATTCGTACAGTTCACCGTAGGTGAGTGTCTTGCCCAGGTTGCTGAATGCCGGCTTGTTGGCGAAGCGTTGGCAGGATTGCTTCAACACTGCCTGAATATTCGGATACTCGTCTGGATTGATATCAGCAGCAATCCCAGCTGGGTACTTATCCTTCCAAAAGTCTTCGATCATGGAAGCCCACTCCTCAGCAACGCGAATTCAGCACCGCATTTGATGCGATTATTATTGGTGTTTGGTCATTGGTGAATCTGGCTGATAGAAGGCCGAGAAGTCACAAAGCGCGCCGAGAGTAGCAGCTTTGCCAAGGGTCGACTAGAGCCAAAAGCGGCCTCTACGGTCACAATAGTGACTAAAGACTTGCAAGCAGTCATTTTAGAGCAAAAAACCTATAAAGCCCTGTAACCCACGAAAACCGGGGCTCAAAGCAAAAAATCGCAGCCTTCGGCAGCTCCTACAAAGAAATGCGATCCCTGTAGGAGCTGCCGAAGGCTGCGATCTTTTGGAGTCGCACCGGTCTCTACGGCCTGCTATGCAATATCCCGCAACTCCCGCCGCAAAATCTTGCCCACTGGCGTCATCGGCAACGACTCACGCAGCACGATGTGCTTCGGTACTTTGTACGCCGTGAAGTTCTCCTTGCAGTAAGCCTTCAACTCTTCAAGGCTGACCCCCGCTTCACGGGCCACCACGAACAACTTCACCGCCTCTCCCGACCGCTCGTCGGGCACACCGATGACCGCGCAGTTGGCGACTTTCGGGTGAGCCATCACCACGTCTTCGATCTCGTTCGGGTACACGTTGAAGCCCGAGACAATAATCATGTCCTTCTTGCGGTCAACGATGCGCACGAAACCGTCCGGGTCGATCACCGCGATGTCACCGGACTTGAACCAGCCCTCGGCATCCAGCACTTCGGCCGTGGCATCAGGTTTCTGCCAGTAGCCCTTCATGATCTGCGGGCCTTTGATGCACAACTCTCCGCGCTCACCCAGCGGTTGTTCAACGCCGTCATCGCTGATGACTTTCAGCGTGGTGCCCGGCACCGGCATGCCGACCGTGCCGATCCGCGATTGATCGCCGTAGGGGTTGGTGCAGGCCACCGGCGAAGTTTCGGTCAGGCCATAACCTTCGGTGATGCGGCAACCGGTCAGTTGTTCCCAACGCTCGGCGGTAGCCTTGACCAGCGCAGTACCGCCGGAATTGGTGAGCTTGAGGCTGGTGAAGTCCAGGGTCTTGAAGTCCGGGTGATCCATCAGCGCAACGAACAGCGTGTTGAGCCCCAGCAACGCCGAGAACCGCCAGTTCTTCAGCTCCTTGATGAAGCCGCCGATGTCACGCGGGTTGGTGATCAGCACGTTGTGGTTGCCCGTCACCATCATGCACATGCAGTTCGCCGTGAAGGCATAGATGTGGTACAGCGGCAGCGGCGCGATCATCACCTCCTGGCCTTCGCGCAGCAGCGGCTGACCGTCGCTGGCCGACTGGCTGAGGCAGGCCCGTGCCTGTTGCATGTTCGCCACCAGGTTGCCGTGGGTCAGCATCGCGCCCTTGGCCAGGCCCGTGGTGCCGCCGGTGTATTGCAGCACGGCGATGTCGTCGAGGCCGACGCTCAGCGGCTTGATACCCAGACCACGGCCCATGTGCAACGCGCTCTTGAACGAAACGGCCTGGGGCAAGGAAAAGTCCGGGACCATCTTCTTGACCTTGCTCACCATCGTGTTGACCAGCCACCCCTTGGCGGCGGGCATCAGGTCGCCCATCTTCGCTTCGATCAGGTACTGGATATCGGTGTCGGGCAGCACTTCCTGGACTTTCTGACCGAACATGTTCAGGTACACCAGCGCCCGGGCACCGGAATCCTTGAACTGGTGGCGCATCTCCCGCGCGGTGTACAACGGGTTGGTGTTGACCACGATCAACCCGGCGCGCAAGGCACCGAACACGGCAATCGGGTAATGCAGGACGTTGGGCATCTGCACCGCAATGCGGTCCCCTGGCACCAGGTCGGTGTGGGCTTGCAGGTAACCGGCGAAGGCGGCGCTGTGGCGTTCCAGTTCGGCGTAGGTCAGGGTCACGCCCATGTTGCTGAACGCGGGGCGGTCAGCAAACTTCTTGCAGGAACGCTCGAACACCTCGATCACCGACTTGTAGGCCCCCAGATCGATATCCAGGGGTACACCGGCCGGGCGTTTGTCATTCCAGAAATCAGGTTGCATTGTTCTTGTCCTCTTTACCTGAATCTATCCGGGGCCACTTTTCTGTCATTTTTCAAAAAAAATGCAAAAAGCGGAGCTTCACGGACACTAGCAGTTATGACGTAGCAGGCAAATATGCCCACAGTCGTCATTGATCGTATGAATCTTTCTGCCGTGGCGTAGGCTGATCAGACGCCCAGCCAAGGATGCGCTATAAACTGCAACGAGCTGTTTCCAACCAGGCAGCCTCATGCAAAGGAACCGCCATGATCCATGACACTTTCTGGCTGACCACGAGCGACCACAGCCGCCTCTTCGTCAACCAGTGGCTTCCCGACGGCAGCCTCAAGGCAATGATTCTGCTGGCCCACGGCATGGCCGAACACAGCGGTCGCTATGGACCCCTGGCGGAAAAACTCTGTGATCAGGGCTATGGCGTGTGCGCGCCGGACCTGCGTGGACATGGCAAAACTGCCGAAAACGGGACGCTCGGGCATTTCGCCGATGACGATGGCTGGTGCAAGGTCGTCAGCGACCTGGCCTGCCTCAACCAGCACATCGGCCAGCAACACCCTGGCGTTCCGATCGTGCTGCTGGGCCACAGCATGGGCAGTTACGTTGCCCAGGCCTATTTGCTGCACCACAGTGCCAGCCTGCACGGGGCAATCCTCAGCGGCTCGAACTTCCAGCCTGTGGCGCTTTATCGCGCGGCACGGCAAATCGCCCGTATCGAACGCCTGCGCCAGGGCCGCAAAGGCCGCAGCGCATTGATCGAATGGCTGTCGTTCGGCTCGTTCAACAACAAATTCAAACCGGCACGCACGCCGTTCGACTGGCTCAGCCGTGATCCGGCGCAGGTCGATCTGTACGTCAACGACCCGCTCTGCGGTTTCCGTTGCACCAATCAACTGTGGATCGATTTGCTCGGCGGCTTGCAGCAAATCAGCAAAGCGTCCAATCTCGCCCAGATCGATCCGGGCCTGCCGCTGCTGGTGATTGGCGGTGAATGTGATCCGGTGAGCGAAGGCAAACGTCTCAAGGATCTGGCCGACGCGCTGCGGGCGGCCGGCAGCCAGCACCTGCAACTGACCGTTTACCCGCAGGCGCGGCACGAACTGTTCAACGAGAGCAACCGCGATGAAATCATCGCCGATGTGCTGAACTGGATCGCACAGGCCTTGAGCACTCCTCGGCCACACCGGTCCGAATAGTTTTTTTGTGAATTTTTTAATTCGTCACAGGAATTGAGACAGATGACCCAGGTTACCAACACCCCTTACGAAGCCCTCGAAGTCGGCCAGACCGCCAGTTTCAGCAAGACAGTCGAAGAGCGCGACATCCAGTTGTTCGCCGCGATGTCCGGCGATCACAACCCGGTGCACCTGGATGCCGAATACGCCGCCAGCACCATGTTCAAGGAGCGCATCGCCCATGGCATGTTCAGCGGCGCGTTGATCAGCGCGGCGGTCGCCTGCGAATTGCCTGGACCGGGGACCATCTACATCGGCCAGCAAATGAGCTTTCAGAAACCGGTGAAGATCGGCGACACCCTGACCGTGCGCCTGGAAATCCTGGAAAAACTGCCTAAGTTTCGCGTGCGCATTGCCACCCGCGTGTTCAACCAGCGCGATGAACTGGTGGTCGATGGCGAGGCGGAAATCCTCGCGCCACGCAAGCAACAGAGCGTGACATTGACCACGCTGCCAGCGATCAGCATCGGCTAACCCTCTGTGGCGAGGCGGCATTCCGACAACCCCCTCGCCACAGTCCCCGTAGCACCTCAACTACTGCAGTCTCTTGCAATTCCTGTTCGCATAAAAAACGCCAGGCTAGCTGGCATTATTCATGTCGGTCATTTGGCCTGCATGCAGAAGGCCTGTATTTTCCAGACTGACTGAATCAAGACGACCGATCGATGAATCCTGAAAAGCTCGAACTGCTGATCACCCGCGAAATGCCCTTCGGCAAGTACAAGGGTCGAATCATTGCCGACCTGCCCGGCCCTTACCTGAACTGGTTCGCCCGGGAGGGTTTCCCCCATGGCGAGTTGGGTGGCCTGCTGGCCCTGATGCAGGAAATCGACCACAACGGTTTGTCGGACTTGCTCGAACCGCTGCGCGCCAAACACGGCAAACCGGCCCCCCGCCACTGAACACCTACCGAGTACCCCATGCCCGACAACACCCGCCGCGCCCGTGATGAAGCCTTCTGGCAAACCTTTGCCGACCGCTACGATGTCGAACCCGGCCCGCTCAATCTGGAGAACGGTTACTTCGGACGCATGTCGCGCACGGTGGTCGAGGAATACCAGCGCAACATCGAGCTCATCAACCGCAGCAACTCCGTGTACGTGCGTCAGCGTTTCGAGCAGGGCGACAGCCTGAAGATCCGCGCGCAACTGGCCAGGTTGATAGGCGTACCCGCCGACAGCATCGCCCTGACTCGCAACGCATCGGAAGGTTTGCAATCGCTGATCCGCAACTACAACCGGCTGCAGCCCGGCGATCAGGTACTGGTTTGCGATCTGGAATACGACACGGTCAAAGGTGCCATGCGTTGGCTGGCACGCAATCGCGGTGTCGAAGTGATCGAGATCGAACACGCACACCCGGCAACTTTCGACAGCCTGCTCAATACCTATCGAGAAGCCTTCGCGCGGCATCCGCGGCTCAAGCTGATGGCCCTGACCCACGTCACCCATCGCACGGGCCTGGTGATGCCGGTGCAGGCGATTGCAGCCGCTGCGAAGGAACATGGCATTGATGTCATCCTCGACGGGGCCCATGCCCTAGGCCAACTTGAATTTGACCTGGCCGGGCTCGGTATCGCCTTCGCCGGCTACAACCTGCACAAGTGGATCGGCGCACCGCTGACGCTCGGCTTTATCTACATCGCACCCGAACACCTGGCCGACATCGACCCGGACATGGGCGAGATGCATTTTCCGCACTCTGACATTCGCGCCCGTACCTCGTACAGCACCCCCAACATCCCGGCGCTGCTCACCCTGCCGCTGGTGCTCGAAGAACATTGGGCGATGGGGGGTGCCGCGGCCAAGGGTGCGCGGCTCAATTATCTGCGCAACCGCTGGGTCGGTGCGGTGCGACAGTTGCCGGGCGTCGAAGTCCTGACCCCCGATGACCCGCGCCTGTATTGCGGCATCACCTCGATGCGCTTTACCCGGCATACCGACCAGCAACTCATGGTCCAGCGCCTGCTCAATGAACACAACCTGTTCACCGTGACCCGCAGTGGCGCGGCATGCGGTCCGTGCATCCGCATTACACCTGGGTTTACCACCACGGCGGCCGACATGGATGTGCTGGCCAGGGCACTGACTGAACTGGGCTGACGTCAGACGGTGTACTTGTCAAAGTCCTCGGGCTTGATCTGTGTCGACACGGCGAACGTGTCGATGCCGATGGTCATCTGCCCGAAGTATCCGTCTTCAGCCGAATCCCGCCCCAAGGTGTGCACACTCAAGGTCGATTCTTCACCGCCCATGGTTGTATAAAAAAAGTCCTGAACGTTGGTCAGTACCGGCACGGCTCGGCCGCTATACGGTCGGCTGCCGAGTACCGAGCGCGAGGCCACCTCAGGCAGGTAAAGCTGCCCGACCCAGGCGACATGCCGCTCTTGCAAATAGTTGTTGCCGGCCGTGATGCGCACGGCGACGTGAATGTGCAAGGCGCGGCCGGCGTAAAAACCCGGATAGATCGTGGTGAAGCGCACGATGCCGGACTTGTCGGTGAACTGCCCACCGCGCAGATAGGTATCGTCATCGGTTCGCGGGACCGCGCCGATGTCACCGGTATCGACCTCGACATCAGGATTGATCTTGCTCCAACCCGAATACGCACCTCGCGCATTGCAGTGCCAGATGTCCACCAGCGCATCGGGGACCGGCTCACCGGTCATGGCATCGACAATGGTCAGCCGCAACACCAACGGAACGCCTTCGGCGCCTTCGCTGATGTTTCTGCGGATCAATTTCGGGTTGCGGAAATAAGGGCCGGCAATCTGTTCAGGTGACAACAGGCAAACCGGTGCTGCGGGTGCAACTGAGGTGGTAGCGTCCATGACGTTCTCTCTTCCATAAGATGGACGCAGGTTAACGACAGGCAGTTTTCGATATGCGGTAACTATGTATCGCATGATGCATCTGTCCCCTGTGGGAGCGAGCTTGCTCGCTCCCACAGGGGATACGAGTCGATCCAGGCAACTTTCTTCAGGCAAAAAAAAACGGTGCACCGACCAAGTGCACCGTAAAGCCGTAGAACACACAACGAGGTGTAGGGTGAAGCGATCAGTCCAGCAGCGCCAAAGCCTCGGCGGTGCATTCCTGAATGCGGGCCCAGTCGCCGTTCTTGATCCACTCCGGATCAAGCATCCAGCTACCGCCCACACACATGACGTTTTTCAACGCCATGTAGCTCTTGATATTGGCCGGGCCGACGCCGCCGGTCGGGCAGAATTTCACTTCGCCGAACGGACCGCCCAAAGCCTTGATGGCCGCGACGCCGCCGCTGACTTCCGCCGGGAACAGCTTGAAGCGGCGGTAACCCAGACCGTAGCCTTCCATGATGCCCGAGGCATTGCTGATGCCCGGCAACAGTGGAATCGGGCTGGCGACACTGGCTTCCAGCAGGTCACGGGTGATACCCGGCGTGACGATGAATTGCGAGCCTGCCGCTTCCGCCGCCGCCAGCATGTGGCGATCAAGCACGGTGCCGGCACCGGTCACCAGCTCCGGACGCTGCTCGCGCAGAATCTGGATGGCCTTGAGGCCGAATTGCGAACGCAGGGTCACTTCCAGAGCCGTCAGGCCACCGGCCGCGAGGGCGTCGGCCAGCGGCAGAACGTCCTGCTCGCGGGCGATGGTGATCACCGGCAGAATCCGCGCTTTCGCGCAAATGCTGTCGATCAGGGCAACTTTATCCGCCATGGAAACGGTCGGGGATGGGCTTGTCATAGCGGCTGTTCCTTGGCTCATGGGCACCAGTAAATCTCTAACGTGGGTTGCAGAAATGCGCGCACCGGCATTTCGGCGACATCGTCACCGGCCAGCGCGAAACTCAGGGTGGTCAGCTTGGACTGACCGGAAATCGACAGAACTTTATGCTTGGCCGAGGCCAGCAGCGCGCGACTCATGGTCAGGCGCTGATGCGGCACGGTCGGCGCCAGCATCGGCCAGCAACGACGGACGCCATCGGCCTGCAATGCCTCGGCAAGGTTCGGGCTGTTGGGGAACAGCGACGCGGTGTGGCCGTCATCGCCCATGCCGAGGATCAGCACGTCGATCACCGGCAACTCGGACAGCAAACGGTCGGCCTGCTCGGCCGCCTGTTCCAGGTTGGCGCTGGCGCTGTACAGGCTCAGGAACTGCGCCTTGGCCGCCGGGCCTTGCAACAGATAACGCTTGATCAGACCCGCGTTGCTGTCGGCATGCTCCACCGGCACCCAACGCTCGTCGGCCAGGCTGACGACCACGTTCGACCAGTCCAGCGTCTGCCTGGCCAGATGCTGGAAAAACGCCACCGGGCTGCGGCCACCGGAAACCACCAGGGTCGCAGTGCCCTGGGCTTCGATCGCGTCGCTCAGTTGTTTCGCCACGTTCAGTGCCAGGCTTTCAGCCAGCAGCACCGGGCTCTTGAACGCATGGGCGCTGACACCCTGCGGCAGTTTCAAATTAGATATCGCCATACCACGACCTCCCGTCCCGCGTGATCAGAGCAATGGAGCTCATCGGCCCCCAGGACCCGGCCGCGTACGGCTTGGGCGCATCACCGGATTTTTTCCACCCGGCGATCAACTGGTCACACCACTTCCACGCGGCTTCGATTTCATCTTTACGGACAAACAGGTTCTGATTGCCGCGCATCACTTCCAGCAACAACCGCTCGTAGGCATCGGGAATCCGTGCGCTGCTCCAGGTGTCGGAAAAATTCAGCTGCAACGGACCGCTGCGCAGTTGCATGCCCTTGTCCAGGCCTTGGTCTTTGGTCATTACACGCAAGGAAATGCCTTCGTCTGGCTGCAGGCGGATAATCAGCTTGTTGCTGATTTGCAGGCGCTGCTCGGGAGCGAAGATGTAGTGCGACGGTTCCTTGAAGTGGATGACGATCTGCGACAGCTTCTGCGGCATGCGCTTGCCGGTACGCAGGTAAAACGGCACGCCGGCCCAGCGCCAGTTGCGGATGTCGGCACGCAGGGCGACGAAGGTTTCGGTGTCGCTCTGGGTGTTGGAATTGGGTTCTTCCAGGTACCCCGGTACCGCTTTGCCTTCGCTGTAGCCGGCGATGTACTGGCCGCGCACCACTTGAGTGGTCAGGCCTTCCGGGCTGATCGGCGCCAGGGCCTTGAGCACTTTGACCTTCTCGTCACGGATGCTGTCGGCGGACAGGTCGGCCGGCGGGTCCATGGCGATCAGGCAGAGCAGTTGCAGCAGGTGGTTCTGGATCATGTCCCGCAGCTGGCCGGCCTTGTCGAAGTAACCCCAGCGGCCCTCGATGCCGACCTTCTCGGCCACGGTGATTTCCACGTGGGAAATGTAATTCTGGTTCCACTGGGTTTCGAACAGGCTGTTGGCGAAACGCAGGGCGATCAGGTTCTGGACGGTTTCCTTGCCCAGATAATGGTCGATCCGGTAGGTGCGGTTCTCCGGGAAGAATTGCGCCACGGCGTCGTTGACCTTGCGCGAGGATTCCAGGTCCGAACCGATGGGCTTTTCCAGCACCACACGGGTGTTTTCCGCCAGGCCGACCTTGGCCAGGTTCTCGCAAATCGCGCCATACACGGCGGCCGGGGTCGCAAAGTAGGCGATGACCCGCTGCGAACTGCCAGCGGATTCGGCCAGGGCCACATAATCTTCGGCGTTGAGGAAATCGACGTGCAGGTAGCTCAGGCGCGCCAGAAAGCGCTCGACCACGGCTTCGTCCAGCTCTTTGGCACCGACATAGCGGCGCAGCTCGGAGGTGATGAACGCCAGGTGTTCCTGCTCGCTGCCCGGCTCACGAGCCAGCGCGATGATCCGCGTGTCCTCGTGCAACAGGCCGGCGCCGTCGAGTTGATAAATGGCAGGAAACAGCTTGCGCAAGGCCAGATCGCCAAGGGCGCCGAACAAGGCAAAGGTGCACGGTTCAACCGTAATCGAGAGCATGATGTTTGTTCTTTTATCAAGTTAAGCTACAAATACCTTTTTTTAAGGCATCACTCAAGGGAAAATGTAGTAATAACCACAACATTTTCGCAAAATACAGATTCCGAGTGGTGGTCGGTCAGAGCCATCAGTAGGATAGGCCACCGTTACGGGCCTCACCAAAGGCCCTTTTTGCATTAGCCGCGCGCTTGTTGGCGCAGGTGTAAAGGATACTTATATGGACCGCGTGCGAAATTTACTGGAGCAAATCCAGAATCGCCTTGAAGAGCTGAACAAGGCCGAACGCAAAGTCGCCGAGGTGATCCTGCTCAACCCACAGCAGGCCACCCGCTTCAGCATCGCCGCCCTCGCCCAGGCCGCTTCGGTCAGCGAACCGACGGTCAACCGTTTCTGCCGTTCGTTCGGCGTCAGCGGCTACCCCGAACTCAAACTGCAACTGGCCCAGAGCCTGGCCAGTGGCGCTGCGTACGTCAGCCGTGCGGTGGAAGCCGACGACAATCCGGAAGCCTACACGCAGAAGATCTTCGGCAGCGCCATCGCCTCCCTGGACAGTGCTTGCCAGGCACTCGACCCGAACCTGATCAGCCGCGCCGTCGACCTGTTGATCCAGGCCCGGCAGATTCACTTCTTCGGCCTCGGCGCCTCGGCCCCGGTGGCACTGGATGCACAGCACAAGTTCTTCCGTTTCAACCTCGCCGTCACAGCCCACGCGGATGTGCTGATGCAGCGCATGATTGCCTCGGTGGCCCATACCGGCGAGTTGTTCGTGATCATTTCCTACACCGGCCGCACCCGCGAACTGGTGGAAGTGGCGCGCATCGCCCGGGAAAACGGCGCTTCGGTGCTTGGCCTGACCGCCGAGAACTCGCCACTGGCCAAGGCCAGCACCCTGAGCCTGAACATTCCGCTGCCGGAAGACACCGACATCTACATGCCGATGACGTCGCGGATCATCCAGCTGACCGTGCTGGACGTGCTTGCCACCGGCATGACCTTGCGCCGGGGCGTGGATTTCCAGCCGCACTTGCGCAAGATCAAGGAGAGCTTGAATGCCAGCCGGTATCCGGTGGGTGATGAGTTTAATTAGGACGCTTCGCGCAAAAGATCGCAGCCTCGTTTCACTCGACAGCTCCTACAGGTGTACACGCTTGTGTAGGAGCTGCCGAAGGCTGCGATCTTTTGATCTTCTTTACACCCCCACCCCCACCCCCACCCGCGCCTGCAAACTCAAATGCGCCCGTTCCCCAGGCTTCAGGCACAGGCTGTCGGTACCGCCGCTCGCCGCTTCTACACAGACAAATTCGGATATCTCGTTCCAGGTCACGCCGAGCAACGGACGTGAACCGGGATGCCACACCACCGTGTCGGCCGTTTCACCCGTGTCGATACACAAGGCCCGGTCCCAGGCATGGTCGTTGAGCTGCAATTCGCCGTCGTGCTGGAACACCCGCTGGCATCCGCCGTCCACGCGTAACTCGCCTTCCTGCTGACAAACCTGCCGGCTCAACTGGTCGTAACCCTGCGCTCCTTCGAGCCCAGACAGCGCTATCTCACTGACATCGCCAATACGCCAGTAAGCATGCAAAGCCTGGCTCAGCTGGCACGGCATGTCGTCCTGATGCTCGGTGCTCAGGCGCAGTTCCATGCGATCACCCAGGTGCGCGTGCAGGTCCACCTGCCAGTCGCACAACTTCAGTTGCCAGTGCAATCGCACGCCATCGTCGTCACTGTTGCTGTCGAGAAGCTTCCAGTCGAGCAACCGCGCCCAACCATGGGACGGCCAGGCGTTTTCGCTCGGATGCCGGCCATACCACGGCCAACACACCGGCACGCCACCGCGAATGGCACCGACTTGCGGCCACTTCGCCGCGCACCACAGCCAGGGTTTCTGGCCCTTGGGCTGGAAGTGCAGCAACTGCGCGCCCTGACGACTGAACACCGCCTGACACAGCGGATGATCGATCACCAGCACGTCGCGCGTCTGATAGCGCTCCCACGCGAACACCGGACGCTCGCGCAAGGATTTGAAGAAGCGTTGTAGCGGATGCTCAAGCATGTGCCACGGTCCTGAAATCAACTGTCACCGGGGTGCGCGACCCGCAAAAAAAAGCGGACAGCCATGGCTGTCCGCAAATATGCGCACATGGAGAGAAGCTTATCGCAGACGCGTTAGAACACCGACTGAATTTTCAGGCCAGCCACCAGCGCGTTGTCGACTTCATCCACGCCACCGGGGTGCGTGACGTATTGCAGGTTGGGACGTACGGTCAGCCAGTTGGTCACGTGGAAGCCGTAGTTGATCTCGTAGTTGTATTCGGTTTCACGAATGGGCGAGAACAGCGGATTGTCGTATTCCGAAACACCGTTGGCCGCGTTGGTCAGCTCGGCGTTTTTCTTCACGTCATCGTTGACATGGATACGGGCGAAACCGATGCCCACGTCATCCTTCGGACGCGCGTCGAACGGGCCTTTGTACACGAACATCAGCGACTGGTAGTTATCGACGACGTTAGTGTCCTTGTCGTGGAAGGTGGCGTTGGCCGCAATGTTCAGACCGCGAGAAGCGTCACCGTTGTGACTGGTCAGTTGCTGCTGAGCGACGAACCAGTAGCCGTGCTTGCTATCGTGGACGCGAAAAGGCTTGCCAGTGGTCGCTGCGTCCTGGCCGTTGTCGTCCTTGAGAACGTCGTCGGCAGGCGCAGTACTCTTGTAGTAACCGACACGGTATTCGCCCGGCAGGCTGTTGACCTTCGGTGACCAGACCAGTTCGACCGGCAACACGGTGCCCGCAGTACCGCTGCCGCTGAGCTTGAAGCCGTTGCCGTGCTCCAGTTGCGACGGGTTCTGGTTGTACGCGCCAATCTGAGCGTAGAGCTCGTCATTGATGTTGTACTTCACGCGGATCGCCGCCTGGCTGACCGGCCAGTTGAACCAGACGTTGGTGGCCCAGTTACCCACCTGGGAGCCGCAGAACGCCAGGTTCTGGAATTCGCACGGGAAGGTGTTGAAGTCTTCACCTTCACCGAAGTAACCGGCTTTGACGTCCAGTTTGTTGTCGAAGAACTGGTGCTGAATCCACAACTGGGTCAGACGCACCATATGGCCACGACCGAAGACTTCCTGAGAGGAACTCAGGGTGCCGGCACGCGGGTCGCCGATACGGTCGTTGGAGATGTTCTCACCGTTACGGTTGGTGAGCTGGATCTTGGCCTGGGTGTTATCCCAGCCGAACAGTTTTTCCAGGTCCAGCGCCGCGCCCAGGCCGAACTGGTCGGCGTAGCGCGCAGTCTTGTCATCGTTGAAACCGCCATGCAGGTTGCCGCCGACTTCACCGACGTAATCCATCTTGATGTCGATGCCTTGCTCGATCAGCTTGGTTCGCTCACCACCCCAATCGCCCGTCATCCATTTGGAGTCGGAGCTGAACGCTTCATCGGCCATCGCATTGCCGGCCAGAACCAGTGCTGCCGCTGCTGACACTTGGCAGATCAACCGGGCCTTGTTCTTCATCTTCATCCCTACATCCTCGTTTTATTGTTATTAACTTTTCTTCTTTTTAACGCGGTTACATCCGGTGCAATGCGCGACAGGCCGCGCATTGCGAATCCCCCCTGTGGGAGCGAGCTTGCTCGCGATGGCGGTCGTTCAGTCGACATTGATGTTGAATGTCCGTCCGCTATCGCGAGCAAGCTCGCTCCCACATTGATCTCTATCTACCTTTGAACTGTGCGACGTTGGCAGCGTGTGATTCGGTTTTCGCTACGCCAGCGACCCCCAGTCGCTCACCCGTTTTCGCATCGAACAACAGCACTTTCGCCGGATCGAATTGCAGGGTCAGCGTCTCGCCCACCGCTGGCGCCACGTCCGGCGCCAGGCGGCAGCAGACCTTGGTGTCGTTGAGATTGACGAAGACCAGGGTGTCGGGCCCGGTCGGTTCGGTGACCTGGACTTCGGCACGAATGGTCGGCAAACCGTTCGCTTCGCCGTTGGCCAGGATGATCTGCTCTGGGCGCATGCCGAGGATCACTTCGCGGTCTTCGAGACCGGCGTCCTGCATACCCAGCGGCAACTCGCAACGGGCCTGGCCGCTGTCGAGCAGCGCCTGCAGTCGACCGTCCTTGCGCTGCAAGCGCAGCGGGATGAAGTTCATCGGCGGCGAACCGATGAAGCTCGCCACGAACAGGTTGGCCGGGTTGTTGTAGATGTCCTTCGGCGTACCGAACTGCTGGATGATCCCGTCCTTCATCACCGCCACTTTGTCGCCCAGGGTCATGGCTTCGATCTGGTCGTGGGTCACGTAGACCGTGGTGGTTTTCAGGCGCTGGTGCATCAGTTTCATTTCGGTACGCATCTCGACCCGCAGCTTGGCGTCGAGGTTGGACAGCGGCTCGTCGAACAGATAAATCTTCGGCCGCCGCGCCAGTGCACGGCCCATCGCCACACGCTGTTGCTGGCCACCGGAAAGCTGTCCGGGTTTGCGGCTGAGCAGGTGTTCGATCTGCAACAGCTTGGAAACCCGAGCGACTTCTTCGTCGATTTCGGCGGTCGGCATTTTGCGGATCTTCAGGCCGAAGGCGATGTTGTCGCGCACGCTCATGGTCGGGTACAGCGCGTAGGACTGGAACACCATGGCGATGTCGCGATCCTTGGGGCTCATGCCGCTGATGTCGGCATCGTCCACCAGGATCGCGCCGCCGCTGATGGTTTCCAGGCCGGCGATGCAGTTCATCAGCGTGGATTTACCACAGCCCGACGGGCCGACCAGGATCAGGAACTCACCGTCATCGATTTTCAGTTCGATGTTTTTCAGGGTGTCCGGCAGGCCGGGCCCGTAGGTCTTGTTGACGTTGCGTAATTCGAGAGTTGCCATGTTCTACCCCTTGACCGCGCCGGACGTCAGCCCACGCAGGAAATACTTGCCAGCGAATATGTAGACCAGCAGTGTCGGCAGCCCGGCGATCATCGCGGCGGCCATATCAACGTTGTATTCCTTGGCCCCGGTGCTGGTGTTGACCAGGTTGTTCAGGGCCACGGTAATTGGCTGGGCATCGCCACTGGCGAAGACCACGCCGAACAGGAAATCATTCCAGATCTGGGTGAACTGCCAGATCAGGCAGACCATCACGATCGGGATCGACATCGGTAGCAGGATCTTCAGGAAGATCGTGAAGAAGCCCGCACCATCGAGCCTTGCGGCCTTGACCAGCGCATCCGGAATGCTCACGTAGTAGTTGCGGAAGAACAGCGTGGTGAATGCCAGGCCGTAGACCACGTGCACCAGCACCAGGCCAGTGGTGGTGTTGGCCAGGCCGAACTTGCCGAGGGTGAACGAGGCCGGCAACAGCACGGTCTGGAACGGCAGGAAGCAGCCGAACAGCAACAGGCCGAAGAACAGTTGCGAACCACGGAAGCGCCACATCGACAGCACGTAGCCGTTCATGGCCCCGATGAAGGTCGAGATCAGCACTGCCGGCACAGTGATTTTCACCGAGTTCCAGAAGTAGCCACCGACTACGTCCCAGGCCTTGATCCAGCCGATGCCGTCGATCACGGTCGGCCAGCTCAACAGGTTGCCGGTACGGATGTCTTCCGGGGATTTGAAACTGGTCAGCAGCATCACCACCAACGGGATCAGGTACACCGCCGCTGCCAGTAGCAGGGTGGCGTAGATCGCGATGCGACTGAAACTGATGCCCGGTTTTCCGAGTTGATTAGTCATGGCGTTTGCCTCGCAGCTCGGAGTACAGGTACGGCACGAGGATGGTCAGCACGGCGCCGAGCATCAGCATGGCGCTGGCCGAACCGATGCCCATCTGGCCACGGCTGAAGGTGAAGGAATACATGAACATCGCCGGCAGGTCGGAGGAGTAACCCGGACCGCCCGCGGTCATCGCCGCGACCAGGTCGAAGCTCTTGATCGCGATGTGCGCCAGGATCATGAAGGCACTGAAGAACACCGGGCGCAGGCTCGGCAGGACGATCTTCAGGTAGATGGTTGGCAGGCTCGCACCATCGACTTGCGCGGCACGGATGATCGATTGATCGACACCGCGCAGACCGGCCAGGAACATCGCCATGACAAACCCGGAGGCTTGCCACACGGCGGCGATCACCAGGCAGTAAACCACGCGATCCTGATCCACCAGCCAGTCGAGACGGAAGCCTTCCCAGCCCCAGTCACGCAGCATCTTGTCCAGGCCCAGGCCTGGGTTGAGCAGCCATTTCCACGCGGTACCGGTGACGATCATCGACAGCGCCATCGGGTACAGGTAAACGGTGCGGATGAAGCCTTCCTTACGAATGCGCTGGTCCAGCAGCACGGCGAGGAACACACCCAGCACCAGGCTGATGCCGATGAACATGCCACCGAACACTGCCAGGTTCTTGCTCGCGACCCACCAGCGGTCGTTGTCCATCAGGCGCATGTATTGCTGCAGGCCGACCCACTTGTAGCTCGGCATGAAGCTGGAGTTGGTGAAGGACAGAATGAACGTCCAGATGATGTAACCGTAGAAGCCAACCAACACGATCAGCATGCTCGGCGCGAGTACCAACTTGGGTAGCCAGCGTTGCAGCGCATCGAACGGTGAGGCTTTGCTGAAAACCGCCACAGAGCTCATCGGGATAATCCAGGTGAAGAAGTGAAATCCGGACAGAGTTCCACCCTGTGGGAGCGAGCTTGCTCGCGATAGCTGACTGACATTCAACACAGATGTCGCCTGTTACACCGCTATCGCGAGCAAGCTCGCTCCCACAATGGGACGGAGCTCTCTCTGGGGTTTGCCGCAGGACCTGCCTGCGGCCGATTACGAATTACTGGGCAGCTTTGACAGCCGAAGCCAGTTGGGCGCTGGCCTTGGCCGGGTCAGCATCCTTGTCGTTCATGAAGTTGGTGACCACGTCGAAGATCGCGCCCTGCACGGCCAGGGAGGTGGCCATGTTGTGCGCCATGCTCGGTTGCAGGCCGCCGGTCTTGTCGTCCGCGACAAAATCCTTCGCCGACTTCTGGGCGCACTCGTCGAAGCCGAGCTTGTCCATTTCGTTCAGCATGTCGTTACGCACCGGGATCGAACCCTTGTTCATGCTGAAGACTTTCTGGAAGTCGGTACCCAACGCCACTTTGGCCAGGTCTTGCTGGGCAGCGATGTCGCCCTTGCGATCGGCTTTGAGCTTGAACACCGCCAGGGAGTCGATGTTGTAGGTGAAGGCTTTTTCAGTGCCCGGGAACGCTACGCACTGGTAGTCCTTGCCCGCGACTTTCTTCGCCGCAGTCCACTCGCTTTTCGCCCAGTCGCCCATCATCTGCATGCCGGCCTTGCCGTTGATGACGTCGGCGGCGGCGATGTTCCAGTCACGACCCGCGCGGTTCGGGTCCATGTAGCCGGTGATCTTTTTCAGCTCGGCAAACGACTTGGTCATCTCCGGGCCGGACAGGGTTTTCTGGTCCAGGTCGACCAGGGCTTTCTTGTAACCGTCAGCGCCCATGACCGAGAGCACCACGTCTTCGAACACGGTGCTGTCCTGCCAAGGCTGACCGCCGTGGGCGAGCGCGATGAAGCCTGCGGCTTTGAGCTTGTCGCCGGCGGCATAGAATTCTTCGAGGGTGGTCGGGGCTTTTTCGATCCCGGCTTTCTTGAACACTTGCGGGTTGATCCACAGCCAGTTCACACGGTGGATGTTCACCGGCACGGCGACGTAGTCACCTTCGTACTTCACGGTGTCGGAGACTTTCTTCGACAGCAGGCCATCCCAGTTTTCCGCTTTGGAAACGTCTTTCAACGCGTCGGTGCTGAGCAGGCCAGTGCTGCCCCACTCCTGGATGTCCGGCCCCTTGATTTGTGCAACGCCCGGCGGGTTGCCGGCTACGGCGCGACTTTTGAGTACGGTCATGGCCGTGGAACCGCCGCCACCGGCGACTGCGCCGTCCTTCCAGGTAAAGCCGTCTTTTTCGACTTGAGCCTTCAGGACATCGACCGCTGCTTTTTCACCACCGGAAGTCCACCAGTGAACGACTTCAACGGAACCTTTGGATTCGGCGGCCAGGACACTGAGGGGGAGCGCAGACAGGGAAGCGAGAGAAATGACAGTAGCGAGGCGAGAAATCGCATTCATCTAGGAGCACCTTTCTTGTTGTTATGCATGCAAGTCTGTTGCTTGCGCTGCATGGGATTCTAAACAGGGGATATCCCCTCGCAGGTAACGAAGGGATGCGCGAATGTCACCGCATGGTTACATAGAACCGCTCTGGGACAACTGCGCCAGCGCCGTGGCCATGCTCGGCGCCAGCGCAAGGCGCGGAATCAGTACGGCTTGCCAGGCGTGGTAAAGGTCAGGCTTGCCGGGCCAGATATCGGCACTCGGGCGGTTCTGCGGGTCGAGTTCGTGATGCCAGCTACCGCCTTCGCGGTCGATGAAATGACTGTCACAGAATTCCCAGAATAGTCGGTACCAGCGTTCGTATTGCTCTTCACCGGTGCGTTTGAGTAACGCACTGGCGGCGGCGCTGGCCTCGCAATGGGTCCAGTGCAGGCGATGGCGGACCACCGCTTTGTTGTCCCAGTCCAGGGTATAGACAATCCCCGGCGCGCCATCGACGTCCCAGCTATGGAGGCAATTGTGCTCGAAGAGTTTTTGCGCGTCGGTGACCAGCCAGCCCGGCGTGAGCATCCCCGCTCTCACCCGCGAAGCTTCGAGGTGCAGCAACAGCCGCGCCCACTCGAAACCATGGCCCGGGGTGGTGCCGTAGGGGCGGAAGCCGTCGGCCGGATTGTCGCGGTTGTAGTCCCGCAGTGGCTGCCAGGCTCGATCGAAATGCTCGATCACCAGGTAATCGTTGGCGGCGGCGTGGCCATGGATCACTCGCTCGACAATCCGTTGGGCACGGCTCAGCCAGCGGTTGTCATCGGTGACATCGGCCAGGGCGAGGAAGACTTCAGTGGCGTGCATGTTGCTGTTGGCACCCCGGTACGCCTCCTCTTCGCTCCAGTCGCGATTGAAGGACTCGCGCATGGCGCCTTCTTCTTCGCTCCAGAAACAGGTGTCGATGATGTCGATGGCATCATCGAGCAAGGCTTGCGCACCGGGGCGTTGCGCGACCACCGCAGAACTGGCTGCCAGTGCTACGAAGGCATGCAGATAGGCGTTCTTGCCGGTATTGCCATCGCGATGTTCGGCAACCGCGAACCAGCCACCGTGCACCGCATCACGCAACGGCCCGCGCAGCGCCGCAACACCGTGATCCACCAGCTCGGCAAAACCCGGCAGGCCCTGAATATGGGCCATGGCGAAGCTGTGGGTCATGCGCGCGGTGTTCATGGTCTGGGCTTGCGCATCAGCCGCGAGGCGACCCTTTTCATCGAGGTTGCCGAAGCCTTCAGGCAGTTTCGACGCCTTGGCAAACGCCAGCAGGCGCAAGCCTTCGGCGGCAAGCCATTGCTGATGGGCAGGTGCGTTCAGCCAACTGCTGAAGGCCGGTTGGAAGGTGTCCATGGCGTACCTTTTTTGTTGTTATGACTGTGGGGCAGCATAAACAACGGACGAAGGCGGGCTTGTAACGAAGGGGGTGGGTTATGTCACCAGGCTGTGACAATTGCATAGCAAGATCCTTTCAATCTATCGAGCGGGGCAACTGCAACGTCACCCGCAACCCGCCCTCACGCAAATTCTGCAAGCTGACCTCACCACCATGGCTATGGGCAATGTTGCGGGCAATCCCCAGCCCCAATCCATAACCCTGCTGCTGCCCGGCCAGGCGGAAGTGCGGTTCGAACACCTGCTCCAGCCGCTGCTCCGGCACGCCCGGCCCTTCATCATCGACATGCAGGATGAACGCGCTTTCGTCGTCATCGATGTGCAGGTGCGCGTTCTGCCCGTACTTCAACGCATTGTCGATCAGGTTGCCGATGCAGCGCTTGAGCGCCAGCGGCTTGCCTGGATACGCTGCCAGCGCCCGCCCCTGCTGGGTCACGCGGCCGTTGCCGTTGGGGGCCAGGTACGGCTCGACCAGACAGTCGAGCACGTGATTGAGATCCACCGGCTCGATGTTCTCGTGGATGTCGGTGTCTTTCACGCATTGCAGCGCGCCCTTGACCAGCAGCTCAAGCTCATCCAGATCGCGGCCGAACTTGGCTTGCAGCTTTTCGTCTTCGAGCAATTCAACCCGTAGCCGCAGCCGGGTGATCGGCGTGCGCAGGTCGTGGGAAATGGCACTGAACAACTGGCTGCGCTCAGTCAGGTAACGGCTGATACGCTCGCGCATCGTGTTGAAGGCGCGCCCGACCTCGACCACTTCACTGCCACCGCCCTCCGCCACTGGCTCCACATCGGCACCCAGCGACAGATCTCGCGCCGCCCGTGCCAGGCGCTTGAGCGGACGACTCTGCCAGTGCACCAGCAGGCCGATGAACAACAGCAGAAAGCCGCTGGTCAGGACGATGAACCACACCTGCTGCGCCGGCAGGCCCTGCTCTTCAAGACTGGTGTAGGGCTCGGGCAACAGCGAGGCGATGTACAGCCATTCGCCCGGCGCCATCTGGATCTGCGTGACCAGCACCGGCGGGTTCACCGGTTCCAGGGTCAGCGCGTAGTGCGCCCAGGAGCGCGGCAACTCATCGAGCTTCAGGCCGCCGTTGAAGATGCGCAGGTCTTCCGGGCTGACGAAGGTCACCGAGATGTCGGCGTCCTGACCGAGGGACTGGCGCAGCACCTCGTCCACCGCTTTGAGCACCGCCTCTTTGCGCGGGGTGATGGGCAGTACTTCCATGCCCAGGGGTTTGTCGTTGAGCGTCACCACGAACCGGGTGCCGCCCATGCTGCGCAACTGATCAAGCACCAAGGGCCGAAACGCCACCGGCAACGAACGGAAATAACTGACACTGGCCGTCATCGAATGGGCCAGGCTGCGGGCGCTGGTGACCAGGCCTTCGAGCTGCGTGGCGCGCAGTTGCGACACCCAGATCACGCTCGACAGCGTCTGGGCGAACAACACGGCCAGCAAGGTCAACAGCAACATCCGCCCGAGCAGCGAACGCGGCATCGGCACCTTGGCGGCGAGCTTGCGCAATAGCTTAATGGCCATTGCTGGCAACCACATTGGCCGCCAGTTGGTAGCCGCTGCCACGCACGGTGCGGATCAGCCGTGGTGGTTTTTCAGTGTCGCGCAGGCGCTGGCGCAATCGGCTGACCGCCATGTCGACGATGCGATCGAGGGGCATCAAATCGCGGCCACGGGTGGCGTTGCCGATGGTGTCGCGGTCGAGAATTTCCTGCGGGTGATCGAGGAACAGTTTCAGCAGCGCGAAGTCGGCACCCGAGAGAATCACCTCTTCGCCATCGATGTGGAACAGCCGATGGCTGACCATGTCCAGACGCCAGTCATCGAAGGCCAGCACCTCGCCGCCATTACGTTCCTGGCCGAATTGCGCGCGGCGCAGCAACGCCTTGATCCGTGCCTGCAATTCCCGTGGGCTGAACGGCTTGCCGAGGTAATCGTCGGCCCCCAGTTCCAGGCCGATGACGCGGTCGGCTTCGTCGGAACTGGCGGTGAGCATGATGATCGGCACCTGTGCCTGGCGTGGATGCTGGCGAATCCAGCGGCACAGGCTGAAGCCGTCTTCGTCGGGCAGCATCACATCAAGGATCACCAGATCGGCCGGCGCGTCGTTCAGCGCCTGGCGAAAACCGGCGCCATCGGCGGTGGCACGCACCTGGAAACCGGCGCGGGTCAGGTAGGTGTCCGGGGGCCGGGGTTGCCGTGGAGAAATCCACCCTAGCTTGAAATTCGTACCAATGTGGGAGCGAGCTTGCTCGCGATGGCGGTGTGTCAGTCAACGATGATGTTGAATGTGATGGCCCCATCGCGAGCAAGCTCGCTCCCACATTGGTACTCATTTCAAGCTAGGGTGGATTGCTCCAAGGCTACCCCGGCCCCCATCAATCCTGAATACGGCGCCGTCACCAGCCACACCGGAATCCCCTTGAAGTAATCGCTCATGCATCCCTTGTCGGCGAAGCACCGGGCGAAACCGCTTTCAAGGAAGAAATCGGCAAACCGCGGAATCACCCCGCCAACGATGTACACGCCACCACGCCCGCCGGTGGTCAGCACGTTGTTGCCGGCCACGCGACCGAGCCAGCAGCAGAACTGCTCAAGCACTTCCACGGCAATCGGGTCGCCCGCCAGCCCGGCAGCGGTGATGGCTTCCGGTGTGTCGAGCACAGGCGTGTGCCCATCCACCGCACAGATCGCCCGGTAGACGCGCGGCAAGCCGCCGCCGCTCAATGCGGTTTCAGCGCTGACGTGGCCGATCTCGTTGGAAATGTGCTGCCAGAGTTGGGTTTCACGCGGACTGCTCAATGGCAGGTCGACATGGCCGCCCTCCCCCGGCAACGCGGCGAACCGGCCCTCGCCCAGATCGAGCAAGGTGCCGACGCCCAGGCCTGTGCCCGGGCCAATCACCACCGCCGGGCGCAATGGCTCCGGCGTGCCTTCGCAGACCACGCGGAATTCGCCGGGCTGCAAACGGGTCATACCCAGGGCCATGGCCGAGAAGTCGTTGACCAGCAACAGTTGCTCCACCTGCAAGGTCTGGCAAAAGCCCTTGCGGCTCAGGCGCCAGTGATTGTTGGTGAACTTGAATTCGTCGCCGCTCACGGGGCCGGCCACCGACAGGCACACCGAGCCGATAGCACCCGGCGCCAGCCCCAGGCCATTCAGGTAGAGGCTGATAGCCTCTTCGGGGCTGGGGAAATCTGCCGTTGCCAGCACCTGGACCGATTCCAGTTGCTGGTTCTTCCACAACGCGAAACGTGCGTTGGTCCCTCCGATGTCACCGACCAAAGCCAGTTTCAATTAAGCGTCTCCAGGGCAGAAGTGAAGGCGCTGGCGCCCTGCTCCGCCGAGCTGAAGGCCATGCGCATGAAACCGAACAGTTCGCGACCGGTGCCGATGTTGTTACCCAACAGACCTTTGGCCGGTGTGCGCGCTGCAAATTCTTCGGCGTCCACCTTAAGCTCCAGGGTGCCTTTGACGCCATCGACGCGGATGATATCGCCCTCTTGCACCCGCGCCAAAGCGCCGCCTACGTAAGCTTCGGGGCTGACATGAATGGCCGCCGGAATTTTCCCCGACGCGCCGGACATGCGTCCGTCAGTCACCAGCGCCACCTTGAAGCCGCGGTCCTGCAACACGCCGAGGAACGGCGTCATCTTGTGCAGCTCTGGCATGCCGTTCGAGCGCGGGCCCTGGAAGCGCATCACCGCGACAAAATCCTTCTCCAGCAAACCGGCCTTGAACGCATCGGCCAGGTCCTGCTGATCCTGGAACACCATGGCTGGTGCTTCGACGATCTGGTTTTCCACGGCCACGGCGGAGACTTTCATCACGCCACGACCGAGATTGCCTTCCATCACCCGCAGGCCACCCTCTGCCGAGAACGCGCGGGCGACCGGGCGCAGGATGCTTTCATCGAGGCTGTCGGTCACGCCTTCACGCCATACCAGCTGGCCATTGTCGAGGAACGGCTCCTGGGTGTAGCGGCTCAGGCCGTGGCCCATCACGGTGTTGACGTTTTCGTGGAGCAACCCGGCTTCCAGCAGTTCGCGAATCAGGAATGACATGCCGCCCGCGGCCTGGAAGTGGTTGATGTCGGCTTTGCCGTTCGGGTAGACGTGGCTCAGGGTCGGCACGACTTCGGAGAGGTCGGCCATGTCCTGCCAGGTCAGCTGAATGCCCGCCGCCATGGCGATGGCCGGCATGTGCAGGGTGTGGTTGGTCGAGCCGCCGGTGGCGTGCAGCGCGACAATCGAGTTGACCAGCGAACGCTCGTCGACGATTTCGCCGATCGGCATGAAGTCGCCGTTCTGCTTGGTCAGGCGCGTGACCTGGTGCGCCGCCTCACGGGTCAAGGCATCGCGCAACGGCGTGTTCGGGTTGACGAAGGACGAGCCCGGCAGGTGCAGCCCCATGACTTCCATCAGCAACTGGTTGGTGTTGGCAGTGCCGTAGAAAGTGCAGGTGCCAGGGCTGTGGTAGGACTTCATTTCCGATTCCAGCAGCTCTTCGCGGGTCGCCTTGCCTTCGGCGTACTTCTGGCGCACATCGGCTTTCTGCTTGTTGGAAATGCCCGAGACCATCGGCCCACCCGGCACGAAGATCATCGGCAGATGGCCGAAGCGCAGGGCGCCCATCATCAGGCCCGGCACGATCTTGTCGCAGATGCCGAGCAGCAGCGCGCCGTCGAACATATTGTGGGACAGCGCCACGGCGGTGGACAACGCGATCACTTCGCGGCTCGGCAAGCTCAGTTCCATGCCCGGCTCGCCCTGGGTCACGCCATCGCACATGGCTGGCGTGCCACCGGCGAACTGGCCGACGGAGCCGATCTCGCGCAGGGCCTTCTTGATCAGTTCGGGGAAGACTTCGTAGGGCTGGTGCGCGGAGAGCATGTCGTTATAAGACGAAACTATCGCGATGTTCGCGGAGTTCATCATCCGCAGGCTGTGCTTGTCGTCGCTGCCGCAACCGGCCACGCCATGGGCGAAGTTGGCGCATTGCAGCTTGCCGCGCATCGGACCGTCGCTGGCCGCGCCGCGGATCAATGCAAGGTAAGCCTCACGCGTGGCGCGGCTGCGGGCGATAAGCCGTTCAGTGACCTCAAGGACGCGGGGATGCATGTGTAGAACTCCAGGCTAACGGATGTGGCGACCTGATTGTCTATGCTGATCAAAGGCCGGTGTCGATGGGATGACGGACGGTTTTTTTGATCGGTTGGACCAGTTGATTCAGGTCACTCGTTGTAGATCGAACAAAATATTGCCATCAAAAAGGCTTGTTTTCTATTTTTTTACGAATAATCTTGTAATTCCAACAACAAAACGACGGTAGCGCCGCACTATGACTCTTCGAATCGCAATCAATGGTTTTGGCCGCATCGGCCGTAATGTCCTGCGCGCACTCTATACCCAGGGCTACCGTCAGGATCTGCAGATCGTCGCCATCAACGACCTGGGCGACAGCGCGATCAATGCTCATCTGCTCAAGTACGACACCGTTCACGGCACGTTCGATGCCGATGTTCAGCACGACCAGGAGAGCCTGACGGTCAACGGCGACCGCATTTCGGTCAGCGCCATCCGCAACCCGGCCGACCTGCCCTGGGCCGCGGAAAAGATTGATGTGGTGTTCGAATGCACCGGTCTGTTCACCGACCGGGCCAAAGCCGCCGCGCATATTACGGCGGGTGCGCGCAAAGTGATCATCTCAGCCCCGGCCAAAGGCGCCGACGCCACCGTGGTTTACGGGGTGAACCACGACATTCTGCGCCAGTCGCACCAGATTATTTCCAATGCGTCGTGCACCACCAACTGCCTGGCCCCGGTGGCCCAGGTACTGCATCGCGAGCTGGGCATCGAAAGCGGTCTGATGACCACCATCCACGCCTACACCAACGATCAGCACCTGACCGACGTCTATCACGTCGATCCGTACCGCGCCCGTTCGGCCACCCAGAACATGATCCCGAGCAAGACCGGTGCTGCTGAAGCGGTGGGCCTGGTGCTGCCGGAACTGGCGGGCAAATTGACCGGCATGTCGGTGCGCGTACCGGTGATCAATGTGTCGCTGGTGGACCTGACGGTGCATCTGAAAAAAGAAGCCAGCGCAGAGGAAGTCAATGCGCTGATGAAAGAAGCCAGCCAGCACTCGAAGATCCTTGGCTACAACACCCTGCCGCTGGTCTCCAGCGACTTCAACCACAACCCGCTGTCGTCGATCTTCGACGCCAACCACACCAAATCCACCGGCAAGCTGCTCAAGGTGCTGGCGTGGTATGACAACGAATGGGGCTTCTCCAACCGCATGCTCGATAACTGCCTGGCGCTGTGCAACGCTGAATAAGCCCGGAGCAACCCTCGATGATCGGCATCAGCTTTACGCAAAAGACCATGGCGGCGCGCAAGCGTATCGCCCTGGTCGCCCATGACCACTGCAAGGTGTTCTTGCTGGACTGGGCCGAACGGCAAAAAGACAGACTGGCCCAGCATGATCTGGTCGCCACCGGCACCACGGGGTTGTTGTTGCAACAACGCCTCGACCTGCCGGTGCAAAGCATGATCAGCGGGCCACTGGGCGGCGACCAACAGCTCGGTGCGCAAATCGCCGAGCAGCGGGTCGACATGCTGGTGTTTTTCTGGGACCCGTTCGAACCCCAGCCCCACGACCCGGATATCAAGGCGTTGCTGCGGGTCGCGGCGGTGTGGAACATCCCGGTGGCGTGCAACGAATGCAGCGCCGACTACCTGCTCAGCAGCCCGCTGATGGATCAGGCGCATACCCATCGGATTCCCGATTACGCGACCTATTTGCAGGGTCGCGCATAAAGCTTCACAAATCAGTACTTGACCATTCGAGCGGATGATAAGCATTATCATTTGCTCGAAATGGATCAGGTTCTCCCGTGAGTCAGTCGCGCTTCAACCACGTATTCCTTGCCCAGCGCACCTCCCTGCTGCGCACGCTGGAACGGATGGTCAACAATCACAGCACTGCTGAAGACCTCTTGCAGGAAACCTACCTGCGGGTGACCCGTGCATTAAGCGAACGGGCCATCGATCATCTTGAGCCCTTTGTCTTCCAGACGGCGCGCAACCTGGCGCTGGACCATCTGCGCGCGCGGCGCATCCATTCGCGCACCATGGTCGACGACGTGTCGCAGGAGGTGATGCACAGCGTCGCCGCCCCCACCAGCAGCGCCGAAGACGCCGCCCACGCCGAACAATTGCTGGAGCGCCTGAACGTGAGCCTCAGTGAACTCAGCGCCCGCCAACAGCGGATTTTCATCCTCAGCCGCCTGCACGGGCATAGCTACCAGGAAATCGCCGACGAGCTGAACGTGTCCCTCAGCACCGTGCAGAAAGAACTCAAATTGATCATGTCGATCTGCATCGGGGTTGCCGAAAGAAATGACAGCAGCGGCAAGCCATAAGCGGTAAGGCAAACTCCGAACCGAGCTTGCAGCTTGTCGCTTGTCGCTTGAAACTGCTCTTCAGAAGCCCCTGCCGAGGAAACACCGTGACGGACAACCACCGCTCCCCTGAGCCTTCATCGGCGCAGGACCCCGCTAGCGCGATGGACCAGGCCCTGGACTGGCTGATCGTGCTCGGCAGTCCCGACCAGGAGCAGACCCGCCAATTCCATGCATGGCTTGATGCCGATCCGTTGAATGCCCAGGCGTTCGCCAAGGCCCAGGCGATCTGGGACGGCCCGCAAGTGGCGCAATGCGCGCAAAGCCTGGCCGCCCGTCCGGCGAAAGTCACTGTCCTCGCCCGTCTGCGTCCGCACTGGAAACCACTGGCCACCGCCGCTGTGCTGCTGCTCGGACTGTTCAGTTTCAGCAGTTTGCCGATGCGCCTGCAGGCCGATCACCAGACCGTGGTCGGCGAGCGTCAGCGCCTGCAACTGGAGGACGGTTCCAGGGTCCTGCTCAATACCAATTCGGCGTTCTCAAGCACCATCAACGACCAGCAACGTGTTGCCCGCCTGTATCAGGGCGAAGCGTTTTTCGAAGTGCAGGCCAATCGCGGCCAACCTCTGGAAATCGACGCCGGCCCGGTCACGGCCAGCGTTCGCGATACCGCGTTTGCCGTGCGTTACCTCGACGGCGTGGCGCAGGTTCGGGTACAGCGCGGCGATGTCGACTTGCGTGCCACCCGGGATGACGCGCGGGTGCGCTTGTCCGCCGGGGAAAGCATTCGCATCGGCCCCAACGGCTTCGATCGCCCGGCCAAGCTGGATGCCGCCACTGACCTGGCGTGGGTCCAGGGACGCCTGGTGTTTGAAAACTGCCCGTTGAACCAGGTGCTGGCAGAACTTCGCCGCTACTACCCGGGCTGGATCATCAACAACAACGAACAGTTGGCCGATGTCACCGTGACCGGCAACTACCGCCTCGATCAGCCGCTGGACGTGGTTCGCGCCCTGGCTCATATCACCTCGGCCCGGCTCCAGGAATTCCCGGCGCTGGTCATCTTGAACTGAATGAGAATTATTTTTACTCGATAGCCAAACCCCGTACGTCTCGTTATAGCCAATGCAATTGATTCGCATCTCACCATGCCAATCAGCACCTATAAAGATTCGTGCGACACGGAGCGCTATCGATGTCCTCTCGCCTTACCCGCCAAGCCCCTTCACCCTCCCGCGTGCTGTCGCTGCTGACTGCTGCCATCCTGATGGCCGGTACCGCACCGCTCATGGCCGCCACCGCCACCGAGGAGTCGACCCGCAAAATGGGCGACTACTCGTTCGCCATTCCCCAGCAGTCACTGGTGTCGGCACTCAATGCCTTTACCGCCGTGACGGGCTGGCAGGTCGGCGTGTCGTCGGAGCTGGCACAAGGTGTGGCCTCGCCGGGAGTACGCGGCTCGCTGTCGCCTGAGAAAGCCCTGGATCGCCTGTTGGTGGGGACCAACCTGGGCTATCGCAAGCTGGGCAACAACAGCATCGTTCTGGAAAAACGCAGCGGTAGCAGTGCCCTCAATCTGGATCAGGTCACCATCAGCGCCACCCGTAACGAGCAGGCTGTGAACAGCGTGCCGAGCACGGTCTCCGTCTACACGCGCGAGGATCTGGACCGCAACAACGTCAACACCATCAAGGAACTGGTGCGCTACGAACCCGGTGTTTCGGTAGGCGGCGCAGGTCAACGCGCCGGCATCACGGGCTACAACATTCGCGGCATCGATGGCGACCGTGTGCTGACCCAGGTCGATGGCGTGCAGGTGCCCGACGGTTTCTTCAACGGCCCGTATGCCCAGACCAACCGCAACTATGTCGACCCGGAAATCGTCAAGCGTGTGGAAATCCTCCGGGGCCCGGCGTCGGTGCTGTATGGCAGCAGCGCCATTGGCGGTGCGGTCAGCTACTACACGCTGGACCCGGACGACATCATCAAACCGGGCAAGGATGTCGGCGCACGTCTGAAAACCGGCTACAGCTCCGCCGACGACAGCTGGCTGACTTCCGGCACCGTCGCCGGCCGTAACGGCGAGTTCGATGGCCTGCTGCATCTCAGTCAACGCAACGGTCATGAAACAGAGTCCTTTGGCGAAACCGGCGGCACTGGCCTGAACCGCACTGAAGCCAACCCCCAGGACGTGCGCACCACCAGCGTGCTGGCCAAACTGGGCTGGAATTACGCTGACGACGCGCGCCTGGGCCTGACCTACGAGCATTACAAAGACGACCGCGACACCAATCAATTGAGCGCAGTGGGCGGCCCGTTCAATGCCGGACGCGGTTTCGGCTTCTATAAGTCCCGTACCGGTAACGACACGATCACCCGCGAACGCTTTGGCCTGGAACACAGCTTCGGTCTGGACAGCGCACTGGCTGACAACATCAAGTGGACGCTGAACTACCAGATTGCCAAGACCGACCAGAGCACCGCGGAAATCTACGCGCCGTCGCGGACCGTGTTGCGTAACCGCGATACCAACTTCAAGGATCGCCAATGGGTATTCGACGCCCAGGCTGACAAGTCGTTTGCCATCGCCGATACCGATCACTTCGTCACCTATGGCACCACCATCAAGCAGGACAAAGTTACCGGCCTGCGTACCGGTACCGGCACCTGCCTGACCGTGGCCGGTGCCTGCCGTGTCATTGGCGCCCCGAGCGCCCTCGACACGCTGAAACCCGCCAGTGACTTCCCGGACCCGACCATCAATAGCTACAGCCTGTTCGCCCAGGATCAGATCAGTTGGGGCAACTGGACCTTCCTGCCCGGTGCACGCTACGACTACACCCAGCTCAAGCCGCACATCACCGAAGAGTTCCTGGCCACCGCCGACCAGAGCGGCAACGGCGTGGTGAGCGACGAGACCAAGACCTGGCATCGCCTGTCGCCGAAGTTCGGCACCACCTACAGCTTCAACGACCACTACACCTGGTTCGGCCAATACGCCGAAGGCTTCCGCACCCCGACCGCCAAGGCGTTGTATGGTCGTTTCGAAAACATCGCCGGTGGCTATCGGGTAGCGCCTAATCCGGACCTGGAACCGGAAAAAAGCAAAAGCTACGAGACGGGTTTGCGCGGCAACTTCGAGCAGGGCTCGTTTGACGTGGCGGTGTTCTACAACAAGTACCGCGACTTCATCAACGAGAACGCCATCACGCCCGGCTATAGCGAGACCATTTTCAAGAGCAACAACATCAAGCACGCCACCATCAAGGGTGCCGAGGTCAAGGGCCGCCTGAACCTCGACGCCTTCGGCGCGCCGCAAGGCCTCTACACCCAAGGCTCGGTGGCCTATGCCTACGGGCGCAACGACGACAACGGCGAGCCGCTCAACAGCGTCAACCCGCTGACCGGCGTATTCGGCCTCGGCTACGACCAGGACACCTACGGCGGTGTGCTCAACTGGACACTGGTGAAGAAGAAGGACCGCGTCGACAGCACCAGCTTCAAGACCCCGGACGGCACCAGCACCCAGTTCAAGACCCCCGGTTTCGGCATTCTGGACCTGAGTGCGTTCTACAAGGTGACCGACGACGTGACCGTCAGCGGCGGCGTCTACAACCTCACCGACAAGAAGTACTGGCTGTGGGATGACGTGCGCGGCTACGACAGCGTCGGCGAAGCCTCGGTGACCCAACCGGCCAACCTCGATCGCCTGACCCAGCCGGGTCGCAACTTTGCGGTCAACCTGATCTGGGATATCTGATCCGCACATCCCGGCGGGCGGTTTCATCAAGCCGCCCGGTGAGGATTTTTTACTGTCAGGCGCCTTGCTGTTCGTCTCGTTACCAAGCGCCTCTTCTTTCTCCAAGGAATTGCCATGACTACCCAGGCCACCGAACAACGCCCCAACCTGCGCTCGCAGCGTTTGAACCAGATCACCAACGAGCCGCACAGCAAGCTCGATGCCTTGGTCAAGGCCCACTCCCCGTTTGAAACCCCGGCCAATTTCGCCCGCTTCGTGGTAGCGCAGTACCTGTTCCAGTCGGAACTGGTGTCGCTGTACAACGATGCCGAACTGACCGCCATCGTCCCGGATCTGCCGGCCCGCTGCCGTGCCGATGCCGCCAGGGCCGACCTCGCGGACCTGGACACCGACGTGCCGACACCTGTGGCCGGTGCACTGAAGAACCCGACCAAGGCCGAAGCCCTGGGCTGGATCTTTGTTTCGGAAGGCTCGAAGCTCGGTGCGGCGTTCCTGATCAAGCGTGCCGTGGGCCTTGGCCTGAGCGAAACCTTCGGCGCCCGCCACCTCGGCGAACCGGCCGGTGGCCGCGCTGAAGGCTGGAAGCGCTTCGTCCAGACCCTGGACGGCCTGGCATTCAGCACCCAGGAAGAAGCCGAAGTGGAAAAAGGCGCCATCGACGCGTTCAACCGGTTTACCGTGTTGCTGGAGCAGGCTTATTCGACAACCACCGAGCCGGCCTGAGACATCTAACCCCTGTGGGAGCGGGCTTGCCCGCGATGGCGGCTTCGCATCCAATAGAGATGCTGAATTGTAAATTGCTATCGCGGGCAAGCCCGCTCCCACAGGGACCGAGTAAGTCCGCTAGATCCCGATCAAGCCTGAACGCCTTCCTCCCGAGCCCATGCCCACCTCTTCCAAACTCTCCCGCCTTCTCTTCGGCCTGCTGGCCTATGTCAGCCTGGGCATCGGCCTGGTCGCCATCGTCATACCCGGCCTGCCAACCACCGAGTTCATCCTGCTGGCCGCCTGGGCCGCAACCCGAAGTTCGCCGCGCCTGAGTGCCTGGCTGGAAAACCACCGACTGTTCGGCCCCATCCTCCATAACTGGCGCAACGGCAAGATCATCGCGCGTCGAGCAAAAGTCAGCGCCACTGTCAGCATGCTGTTATGTGCCGGTCTGATGTTGGCGATGCTCGATCACGGCTGGCCGGTCTACCTGGCGATTATCGGGATGGGGCTGGGCAATCTGTGGATCTGGTCACGGCCGGAATCACTGCCAGAACCCGTCTGAACAACTCCGCGATTTTTCTTCGTTTTAAAGCGCTTTTCGGCACATTTTCCTGCGCAAACGTTCAACCATTACCGTTCGTCGGGTTGCCCCTCATGTAACCTCAACGCCACGCCGATGTGCATTGATCGGCGCTAAATGGATTTAGCGAGTGAGCCGCAACGGCCCACAGCCAACACTTCATCCATTCGCGAGTTCGCCCTATGTTCGACTCACTGTCCATCCGCCTGAAAATCGTCCTGCTGTCCGGTCTGTGCCTGCTGGGTGTAGTCGCCTTGATAGTGGGCATGAATATCTACCAGACCAATCAGAACGATGACCTGGTCAGCGATTCCAGCAGCAGAATGCTCACCGCCAGTGTGCAGGACCTGCTCCAGGCCAAAGCCGCCGAGCAAGCGGTGCGGGTGCAGAAGACATTCAGTGAAACCCTGACGGTGGTGACCGCCCTGGCCGACCAGATCAAGGACATGCGCACCCTGGCCGCCAAGCGCGAGCTTGCACCCGGCGCCCTGCGTGAAGAGTTGAACCAGAGCCTGAAAACCGCGTTCGAGCGCAACGGCAAAGTGCTGGGCATCTGGCTGGCGTTCGAACCCAACGGCCTGGACGGCAAGGACAGCGAGTTCGCCAACGACGCCGCCCGCCAGTCCAACGAAATCGGTCGTTTCGCCACCTACTGGAGCCGCGCCGGGGGCGAGTCGCTGAACACGATCATGGTCGAAGAGGACATGACCAAAACCACCCTGAACCTCAGCGGCACGCCGTACAACGTCTGGTACACCTGCCCGCGGGACAGCAAGCGCACCTGCCTGCTCGACCCCTACGCCGATACGGTCGGCGGCAAGGAAGTGTTGATGACCACCATTTCCGTACCGCTGCTGGTGGATGGCAAGTCCATCGGTGTGGTCGGTATCGACATCGCCCTCGACGCCCTGCAAGCGGCGGCGGTCGACTCCCAGCGCGACCTGTTCAACAGTGCCGGGCACATGCTCATCGTCTCCGGCACTGGCGTGATGGCGGCCTACAGTGTCGATGCAACGAAAGTCGGCAAGAACATCGGCGACACCCTGGGTGCAGATGGCAAGGACATCCTGCAACTGCTCGGCAGCGGCGCGCCGAAGATTCTCCAGCAAGGCGACCTGATCCGTGCGGTGTACCCGGTCAGCCCGATTGCCGATGCCAAGGCCTGGGCCGTGGTGATCGACCTGCCCAAACAAGTGCTGCTGGCCGACTCGGTGAAGCTGCAAGCGGTACTCGACGATGCCCAGCAAAGCGGCACGATCAAGGCCCTGTCGGTGGCGGTGATTGCCGGCCTGCTTGGGTTGTTGCTGATGTGGCTCACCGCGTCCGGCGTGACCCGCCCGATCAACAGCGTGGCCGACATGCTCAAGGCGATTGCCAGCGGTGACGGCGACCTGACCCAGCGCCTGCACTACAGCAAGCAGGACGAACTGGGCGAACTGGTGAGCTGGTTCAACCGCTTCCTCGACAAGCTGCAACCGACCATCGCGCAGATCAAGCAAAGCATCACCGACGCCCGCGGCACGGCCGATCAATCGTCGGAGATTGCCCGCCAGACCAGCGAAGGCATGCAGGTGCAGTTCCGCGAAATCGACCAGGTCGCCACGGCGTCCAACGAGATGAGCGCCACCGCCCACGATGTCGCCAACAGTGCCTCGAACGCGGCCAACGCCGCCAAGGGTGCCGACCAGTCGGCCCGCGACGGCATGTCGATCATCGAGCGCAGCACCCGCGATATCAATCAACTGGCCAACGAAGTCAGCAAGGCCGTGACCGAAGTCGAAGCCCTCGCGGTCAACAGCGAGCAGATCGGTTCGGTGCTGGAGGTGATTCGCAGCATCGCCGAGCAAACCAACCTGCTGGCCCTCAATGCTGCCATCGAAGCCGCCCGTGCCGGCGAGAGCGGTCGCGGCTTTGCGGTGGTGGCCGATGAAGTGCGCAACCTGGCCAAACGCACCCAGGATTCGGTGGAAGAAATTCGCCAGGTAATCGAACGCATCCAGTCCGGCACCCGCGGCGTGGTCGCCACCATGCATTCAAGCCAGACTCAGGCCCACAGCAACGCCGGGCAGATCCAGCAGGCGGTCCAGGCCTTGAGCAAGATCAGCGACGCGGTCACCGTGATCAGCGACATGAACCTGCAAATCGCCAGCGCCGCCGAGCAGCAAAGCGCCGTGGCCGAAGAGGTCAACCGCAACGTCTCGGCGATCCGCACCGTCACCGAAACCCTGACCGGCCAGGCCACCGAATCGGCGCAGATCAGCAGCCAGCTCAACACCCTGACCACCCAGCAGATGAAGTTGATGGATCAGTTCCGCGTTTAAAGCACCTACCGAAGATCCCCTGTGGGAGCGAGCTTGCTCGCGATAGCGGTCTTTCAATCAACATTGATGTTGAATGTAATTCCGTCATCGCGAGCAAGCTCGCTCCCACAGAGGGATTTCATCTGACTTGGAATTTTTTGGACTAAGATCTGGCTCTCGTTCCGGAGGGCCCTTCGATGACTGATCTGCTCACGTCCATTCAAGCCGCACTCGGTTTGCCTCATACCCCGATTTCATTCACGTCCAGCGGCGCCCTGCCCTCGGCGTTTGCCGTCACGGATCTGGCCTGCGCCAGCATGGCCGCCGCCGGCCAGGCCGCCAGCGAACTACTGCACCAGCAAACCGGGCGCCTGCCCGACCTTGAAGTTGACCGACGCCTGGCATCCTTCTGGTTCGCGACCTCGATTCGTCCGATCGGCTGGAGCGTTCCGCCGTTGTGGGATCCGGTGGCCGGTGACTACGCCACCCGCGATGGCTGGATTCGCCTGCACACCAACGCGCCCCACCACCGCGCTGCCGCCGAAAACGTGCTCGGTGCCTGTGCCGACCGCGCAGCGATGACCGGCAAAGTGGCGCAATGGACGAAAAGCGAGTTGGAGCAAGCAGTGGTCGATGCCGGTGGTTGCGCCGCCGAAATGCGCACTTGGGATCAATGGCAGACCCATCCGCAGGGACAGGCGGTAAATGCCGAACCCTTGATTCTGTTCGCCAACCACCCAAGCCAGAGCCGCAAACCGTGGACAGGTTCAGTTGCTCGACCACTGGCCGGCATCAAGGTACTGGACTTGACCCGGGTACTGGCGGGGCCCATCGCCAGTCGCTTTCTGGCAGGCCTGGGCGCCGATGTCTTGCGCATCGATCCGCCGACCTGGAACGAGCCGGGGGTGGTGCCGGAAGTCACGTTGGGAAAACGTTGCGCGCGTCTTGATCTGAACGACAGGTCCGATCGCGCGGTATTCGAATGCCTGCTCAAGGACGCCGACATTCTGCTCCATGGCTATCGTGCCGATGCGCTGGAGCGACTTGGCTTCGGCACGAATGAGCGCCATCAACTGAACCCCGGCCTGATTGATGTTTGCCTCAATGCCTATGGCTGGAGCGGCCCCTGGCAAAACCGCCGGGGCTTCGACAGCCTGGTGCAGATGAGCAGCGGCATTGCCGAAGCGGGCATGCGCTGGAAGCAGGCGGACAAGCCGACGCCGTTGCCGGTGCAGGCCCTCGATCACGCCACCGGGTATTTGATGGCGGCCAGTGCGATCAGGTTATTGGCAGAGCGCTTGAGCCGCGGGATGGGGAGCTCGGCGCGATTGTCGTTGGCGCGTACGGCGAGGTTGTTGATCGAGCATGGGCCGGGGACGATTGAAGCGTTACGTGCGGAAGATGAGCAGGATCAGGGGGTGATGGTGGAGCAGACTCCGTGGGGGCCAGCGCATCGGTTGCACGCCCCATTGAAGATGACTGGGACACCGTTGCAATGGGCGCTACCGGCAACCGAATTGGGTTCACATTGCGCGCAGTGGTAGTGAGTTTTAGATAGCCATCGCGAGCAAGCTCGCTCCCACAGGGACCGCATTTTTCCTGACGATCGCGATCAACTGTGGGAGCGAGCTTGCTCGCGATGGCGCCAGAAACAGCAACACAAAAACCGGATCAGCTCAGTCCGACCGACTCAAAGCAGTCCATAGCACCTGCGCCGCATACCCTCGATACGGCCGCCACCCTTCAGCCCGCAACAACAACTGCTTCGCTGTCACCGGCCCACCCTCCAGCGCCGTCAACGCATTGATCAGCCCCACGTCGCCATTGGGAAATCCATCCATCTCCCGCAACTGTCGCAAGGCAATGTATTGCGCCGTCCAGTCACCAATCCCGTGCAAGGCCAGCAACCGTGCTACGCCTCCCATCCGGCCGGGCTCAAACAATCGTGGATCCTCGAGCAGTGCCTGAGCCACCCCCGACAACGTCCGGCCTCGGCTTTTCGGCATGCCCAGCGTCGCCAGATCCGCTCCCGCCAGCACATCAGCCGTGGGAAACACATGGCTCAATCCCGACTGCAGTGAACTCAATGGCACACCGTACTGCGCCACCAGTTTCCCCGCCAATTTGATCGCCGCCACCACCGTAATCTGCTGCCCCAGCACCGCGCGGATCGCCAGTTCCAGGCCATCCCACGCTCCTGGTACACGCAGCCCGGGGCGCTCGGCAATCAACCGCGCCATCAGCGGATCAACCGCCAGGTGCCGGTGAATCGTGGACAGGTCGGCATCCAGATCGAACATCCGCCGCACTCGCGCAACGATCTCGGGCACGGCAGCAGCATCCGGAAAGTCCAGATTCAGCTCAAGCGCATCGGATGTAGCAGGCTGGATCGAAAACGTACCGTGAACGCCATGCAAGTCGATACTGCGCGAGTAAACACCCTCGACCACCGTTTCCAGGCCAACAATCGCCCGCGCCGACAAAAAACCCAGCATCGCCGGCCAGTCATAGGGTGGTTGATACGCCAGCAACACCTTCACAGACTCAGCAACCCGCTGTACAACCCATAAGCCGCCAGCCCGGCGCCCCCAATGACACCGGTGAAAATGCTTTTCTCGATAACCGTGAACAATGGCATGCCCTGTTCATGACGTGACTTGGCAAACAGGATCACACCCGGCGCATACAGCAACGCCGACAGCAGCAAATACTTCAGGCCACCGGCGTACAGCAACCACACCGCGTAACTCAAAGCGATGACGCCAATGAGCAAATCCTTGCTCCGCTCGGCCGGTGCCTGCTGGTAAGTTTCACCGCGCACGCACAACAACACCGCATACGCCGCCGACCACAGGTACGGCACCAGAATCATCGAGGACGCCAGATAAATCAGGCTGGTGTAGGTGCCGGCGGAAAACAGCGTGATCAGCAGGAACAACTGGATCATCGCGTTGGTCAGCCACATCGCATTGACCGGCACACGGTTGGCGTTTTCCCTGGTCAGGAATGCCGGCATGGTCTTGTCTTTCGCTGTGGCGAAGAGGATTTCGGCGCACAGCAGCGCCCAGGACAACAAGGCACCCAACAACGAGATCGCCAGGCCGACGCTGATCAGCAACGCGCCCCAGGGGCCGACGATGCGTTCAAGCACCGCCGCCAATGAAGGGTTCTGCAGTTTCGCCAGTTCCGGTTGGGTCATGATCCCCAGCGACAGCACGTTCACCAGCACCAGCAGCGCCAATACCCCAACGAACCCGATCACTGTCGCGCGGCCCACGTCGGATCGTTTCTCCGCCCGGGCGGAATAGACACTGGCGCCCTCGATGCCGATAAACACGAATACGGTGACCAGCATCATGTGCCGAACCTGATCCATCACGCTGCCGAACTCCGGGTTGTTGCGCCCCCAGATATCGAGGGTAAAGATGTCCGCCTTGAACGCTACGGCGGTGATCACGATGAACATGATCAGCGGCACGATCTTGGCCACGGTGGTCACTTGATTGATGAACGCCGCCTCTTTGATCCCGCGCATCACCACAAAATGCACGGTCCAGAGCAGCACCGAAGCGCAGACGATAGCGATCGGCGTGTTGCCTTCGCCAAAGACCGGAACGAAATAACCGAGGGTGCTGAACAGCAGCACGAAGTAGCCGACGTTGCCCAGCCAGGCGCTGATCCAGTCCCCCCAGGCTGAAGAAAAGCCCATGTAGTCACCGAACCCGGCCTTGGCATAGGCGTACACCCCGGAGTCCAGCTCCGGCTTGCGGTTGGCCAGGGTCTGGAACACGAACGCCAGGGTGAGCATGCCGACGGCCGTGATTGCCCAACCGATCAGAATCGCCCCGGCATCGGCCCTGGCCGCCATGTTTTGCGGCAGGGAAAAGATCCCGCCGCCGATCATCGAACCCACCACCAACGCGATCAACGCGCTCAGGCGAAGCTTGCTCGGTGATTGCGACATCATTGCATCTCCATTTCTTTGGCGGGCGACAACTGCTGCGAGATCGTCACATAACGGGCGTCAACTAAACTGATGAAGAGTAATAACGTTTATTGGATAACGCCAACAAGCGTCTTTTAACTTGCACAAAATGGCTATTAAGACGTCGATATAATCATTTGTTGTATACGATTTTTTAATACGTCAATTTTGTACAAAAAACCCATAAAGAAAATTTGCAGATTCTGAAAAACCAACTAGCGTCATAATTCGAAACAAACTATACAAAGTACTGAAATAATCTGCAAAAGGCTCTAGAACAAGCATTACAGGCAGAAACATTGTAAATGATGGCACTCCGCCAACAAACTGGGAACGCTCTCATTTAGTGATCTAAGTCAGCTGATTGAGCAGTCAACGGAATTAGTCTGTTGCCTCTCTTCTCCTGCATTGGAGTCATGCAATGTCTGAAGCTCCCGGAAAACTCAAACTCGGCGCGCTGGTTGCGTTAGTCGTGGGTTCGATGATTGGTGGCGGGATCTTTTCCTTGCCACAAAACATGGCCGCCAGTGCCGATGTCGGCGCCATTCTGATCGGTTGGGCGATCACCGCCGTCGGCATGCTCACCCTGGCGTTCGTGTTCCAGACCCTGGCCAACCGCAAACCCGATCTTGATGGCGGGGTCTACGCCTACGCCAAAGCCGGTTTCGGCGACTACATGGGCTTCTCGTCCGCCTGGGGGTACTGGATCAGTGCCTGGCTGGGCAACGTGGGGTACTTCGTACTTTTGTTCAGCACCCTCGGCTACTTCTTTCCGCTATTTGGGGAGGGGAATACCCCCGCTGCCGTGATCGGCGCCTCGGTGCTGCTCTGGGCCGTACATTTCCTCGTACTGCGAGGAATAAAGGAAGCAGCGTTCATCAACCTGGTGACCACCGTCGCCAAGATCGTGCCGCTGCTGTTGTTCATGTTGATCGCGTTGTTCGCCTTCAAACTGGACATTTTCACCGCCGACATCTGGGGCCTGAAGAACCCGGACCTGGGCAGCGTGATGGACCAGGTGCGCAAGATGATGCTGGTCACCGTGTGGGTGTTCATCGGCATCGAAGGCGCGAGCATCTTTTCGGCCCGGGCGGAAAAGCGCAGCGATGTGGGTAAAGCCACCGTGATCGGCTTCGTCACCGTGCTGCTGTTTTTAGTCCTGGTCAACGTGCTGTCGCTGGGGATCATGACTCAGCCGGAACTGGCCAAACTGCAGAACCCGTCAATGGCCGCCGTGCTGGAACACGTGGTTGGTCACTGGGGCGCGGTGCTGATCAGCGTCGGTTTGATCATCTCGTTGCTGGGGGCGTTGCTGTCCTGGGTGCTGCTGTGCGCGGAGATCATGTTCGCCGCCGCCAGGGACCACACCATGCCGGAGTTTTTGCGCAAGGAAAACGCCAACCATGTACCGGTCAACGCCCTGTGGCTGACCAACGCCATGGTGCAGGTTTTCCTGATCATCACGCTGTTCTCGGCCAGCACTTACCTGTCGCTGATCTACCTCGCCACATCGATGATTCTGGTGCCCTACCTGTGGTCGGCGGCCTACGCCTTGCTGTTGGCGGTGCGTGGCGAAAGCTACGAAGGCGCGGCGGGCGAGCGGCAGAAGGATCTGATCATCGGTGCCGTGGCCCTGATCTACGCGATCTGGCTGCTGTACGCCGGCGGCATCAAGTACCTGCTGCTGTCCGCCCTGCTCTACGCCCCCGGCGTGATCCTGTTCGCCAAGGCCAAGCTGGAAATCAACAAACCGGTTTTCACCAACGTCGAGAAGCTGATTTTCGCTGCGGTGGTCGTGGGCGCCGTGGTGGCGGCCTACGGTCTCTATGACGGCTTCCTGACTCTTTAGCTTCTGTTTCTAGAAGCACTGTTTTGACATCTGGAGGATCACTGTAATGACCAAGGAAAAAGTTAAGTACGGCGTCCATTCCGAAGCCGGTAAACTGCGCAAAGTCATGGTTTGCTCCCCAGGCCTGGCCCATCAGCGGCTGACCCCGAACAACTGCGATGAACTGCTGTTCGATGATGTGCTGTGGGTGGCCCAGGCCAAGCGCGACCACTTCGACTTCGTCACCAAGATGCGCGAACGCAACATCGATGTGCTGGAAATGCACAACCTGCTGACCGACATCGTCGCCATCCCCGAAGCCCTGGACTGGATCCTGGAACGCAAGATCACCGCCAACTCGGTGGGCCTGGGCCTGATCAACGAAACCGCCTCGTGGCTGCGCAGCCTGGAGCCGCGCAAGATCGCCGAGTTCCTGATCGGCGGCGTATCGGGCGATGATCTGCCGACCAGTTTCGGTGGCAAGGCCATCGAGATGTTCCGCGACTTCCTCGGCAACTCCAGCTTCATCCTGCCGCCGCTGCCCAACACCCAGTTC
The DNA here is from genome assembly GCF_056405655.1 of Pseudomonas sp. P1_F7. Taxonomy (NCBI): domain Bacteria; kingdom Pseudomonadati; phylum Pseudomonadota; class Gammaproteobacteria; order Pseudomonadales; family Pseudomonadaceae; genus Pseudomonas; species Pseudomonas sp. P1_F7. Next base: position 46,909 of record NZ_JBFUBR010000026.1, on the reverse strand, counting down.
ACCCGCGATACCACCTGCTGGATCTACGGTGGCGTCACCCTCAACCCGATGTACTGGCCGGCACGCCGTCAGGAAACCCTGCTGACCACCGCCATCTACAAATTCCACCCCGAGTTCACCAACGCCGACTTCCAGATCTGGTACGGCGACCCGGACAAAGAGCATGGCAACTCCACCCTGGAGGGCGGTGATGTGATGCCGATCGGCAACGGCGTGGTGTTGATCGGCATGGGCGAACGCTCGTCGCGGCAGGCCATTGCGCAACTGGCGGTGAACCTGTTCAAAAACAAAGCCGTCGAGAAAGTGATCGTCGCCGGCCTGCCGAAATCTCGCGCGGCAATGCACCTGGACACGGTGTTCAGCTTCTGCGATCGCGACCTCGTCACGATCTTCCCGGAAGTGGTGAACCAGATCGTCGCCTTCACCCTGCGTCCCGATGAAAGCAAAGCGGGCGGCATCGATATCCGCCGCGAAGAAACCAACTTCCTCGACACCGTGGCCCAGGCCCTCAACCTCAAGGCCCTGCGCGTGGTGGAAACCGGCGGCAACAGCTTCGCCGCCGAACGCGAGCAATGGGACGACGGCAACAACGTGGTGGCCGTGGAACCCGGCGTGGTCATCGGCTACGACCGCAATACCTACACCAACACCCTGCTGCGCAAGGCCGGTGTGGAAGTCATCACCATCAGCGCCGGCGAACTCGGCCGGGGACGGGGCGGCGGCCATTGCATGACCTGCCCGATCATCCGCGACCCGATTGACTACTAACCTATGAACCTTGGCCCGCGCTGCCCTCTACCCAAGGGCATGCACGGGCCAAGGGGATAACCGACACCTTAGGAGATCCAAAATGGCGTTCAATATCCATAACCGCAATCTGCTGAGCCTGGAACACCACACCCCTCGCGAATTGCGCTACCTGCTCGACCTGTCCCGCGACCTCAAGCGTGCCAAGTACACCGGCACCGAACAGCAGCATCTCAAGGGCAACAACATCGCGCTGATCTTCGAAAAGACCTCGACCCGCACCCGCTGCGCGTTCGAAGTTGCAGCCTATGACCAGGGCGCCAACGTCACCTACATCGACCCGAACTCTTCGCAGATCGGCCACAAGGAAAGCATGAAGGACACCGCCCGTGTGCTCGGGCGCATGTACGACGCCATCGAGTACCGTGGCTTCAAACAGGAAATCGTCGAGGAACTGGCCAAGTTCGCCGGTGTGCCGGTGTTCAACGGCCTGACCGACGAATACCACCCAACGCAAATGATCGCCGACGTGCTGACCATGCGTGAGCACGCCGACAAGCCCATCCACGAAATCAGCTACGCCTACCTCGGCGATGCCCGTAACAACATGGGCAACTCGCTGCTGCTGATCGGCGCCAAACTCGGCATGGACGTGCGCATCTGCGCGCCGAAAGCCCTGTGGCCGGCGGACGACCTGGTGGCTCGCTGCAAAAAATACGGCGAAGAAAGCGGCGCGCGCATCACCCTCACCGAAGACCCGAAAGCGGCGGTCAAGGGCGTGGACTTCATCCACACCGATGTCTGGGTGTCGATGGGCGAGCCGGTCGAAGCCTGGGCCGAACGCATCCAGCAACTGCTGCCGTATCAGGTCAATGCCGAACTGATGAAAGCCACCGGCAACCCGCGCACCAAGTTCATGCACTGCCTGCCGGCGTTCCACAACTGTGATACCAAAGTCGGCAAGCAGATTGCCGAGCAGTACCCGAACCTGAGCAACGGCATCGAAGTGACCGATGACGTGTTCGAGTCGCCGGCCTGCATCGCCTTCGAGCAAGCGGAAAACCGCATGCACACGATCAAGGCGATTCTGGTGTCGACGCTGGCTGACCTGTAACGGCTGACTCGGCTCCCACTGACGGAACACGGTCAATGTGGGAGCTGGCTTGCCTGCGATGGCCGCACCTCGGTGTCTCTGACAGACCGCGGTGATCCTATCGCGAGCAAGCTCGCTCCCACAGGGAATCGAGTCGTTTGCCTTTCCTCTGTTTAGAAGGACTAGCACCATGCGTATCGTCGTTGCTCTGGGCGGTAATGCCCTGCTCCGCAGGGGTGAACCGATGACCGCTGACAACCAGCGCGCCAACATCCGGATCGCCACCGAACAGATCGCCAAGATCCATCCCGGCAACCAACTGGTCATCGCCCACGGCAATGGCCCCCAGGTCGGACTGCTGTCATTGCAGGCGGCAGCCTACACCTCCGTCACCCCTTACCCGCTGGACGTGCTCGGTGCCGAAACCGAAGGCATGATTGGCTACATCATCGAACAGGAACTGGGCAACCTGCTGGACTTCGAAGTGCCCTTCGCGACCCTGCTGACCCAGGTCGAAGTCGATGCCAATGACCCGGCGTTCAAAAACCCGACCAAGCCCATCGGCCCGGTCTATAGCAAGGCCGATGCGGAAAAACTCGCCGCCGAAAAAGGCTGGGCCATTGCCCCGGACGGCGACAAATATCGTCGCGTGGTCGCCAGCCCGAAACCCAAGCGCATCTTCGAAATCCGTCCGATCAAATGGCTGCTGGAAAAAAGCAGCATCGTGATCTGCGCCGGTGGCGGCGGCATTCCGACCATGTATACGTCGCCCGGCAAACTCGAAGGCGTCGAAGCGGTCATCGACAAGGACCTGTGCTCGGCGCTGCTGGCCGAACAACTTGAAGCCGATCTGCTGGTGATCGCCACCGACGTCAACGCCGCCTTCATCGACTTTGGCAAACCCACGCAGAAAGCCATCGCCCAGGCCCACCCCGACGAAATGGAAAAACTCGGCTTCGCCGCCGGCTCCATGGGACCGAAGGTGCAGGCAGCCTGCGAATTCGCGCGCCATACTGGAAAAGTCGCAGTGATCGGTTCGCTCGCGGACATCGAAGCGATCGTCCAGGGCAAGGCCGGTACACGCATCAGCACGGCGACACCGGGCATCAGCTATCAATAACCGAAACTGCGGGGCAGGCCTGCGGTCTGCCCTGATTCAAGACCTTTTGAAGGAGAGTCAACAATGGCAACGTTCGAGCCGGGTCACCTGCACATCGAGCGACACGCGCTGAACAAGGACGACGTCAGCTACAACATCTACCTCGACTATGAAGTCAGTCAGGACCCCAAGGAAGGCAAAGGGATGCTGTTCAAAATGCACGGCAGCATTCAGAACAAAGACATGAGCGAGTCGTTCTTCCTGCCCAAGGACATGGCCTACAACTTCGCCAGCAACGTCACCAAGATTGCCGAGAAGCATGGCATCCCGAAAACCCATAGCAACATCGGTTCGGTCCACAAACATTACGACGCGATGTTCGAAGACGTGCGGGTGCAGTTGAACATGAAATCGGGCGACCCGGTCAAACCCGAGCACCTGGAATAACCCAGCCTCCAAGTGGACGCTGTACCTGTGGGAGCGAGCTTGCTCGCGATGGCGGCCTGTCATCCACCATTGATGTTGACTGACACACTGCCATCGCGAGCAAGCTCGCTCCCACAGGGGGCTATAGCCCAATCAAAGTCCGCGCAAAATTTCACCATTAGCCCGCCCCAAGGCATACTTGCCACCCTTCGCACTGCAGAACCCAAAACCGCCCCATGCGTATCCACGTCAGCTTCATCGACCGCGTCGGTATCACCCAGGAAGTCCTGGCCCTGCTCGGCGGGCGCAATCTGAACCTGGATGCGGTGGAAATGGTCCCGCCCAATGTTTATATCGACGCCCCGACCCTGAGCCCGCAAGTCCTCGAGGAACTGCGCGATGCCCTGTTCAGCGTGCGTGGCGTGCAAGCGGTGACGGTGGTCGACATCCTGCCGGGCCAGCGCCGGCACTTGCAGCTCGACGCCTTGCTCGCAGCCATGACCGACCCGGTGCTGGCGCTGGACAGCGACGGCAAGGTGCTGCTGGCCAACCCGGCCCTGATTGCCCTGTACGGCCGCGAACCGGGCGGTGAAAGCGTGGGCGACCTGTTTGCCGACCCGGCCTTGCTCGACGCCTTGCTCGAACACGGCTTCCGCCTGCCGCTGCGGGAAATCACCGTCAACGGCCAGACTTTATTGCTCGACGCCACTCCGATTACCGACGCCGGCGCCCTGCTGACCCTGTACCAACCGAACCGCATCGGCGAACGCCTTTCCGCGCTGCACCATGACCACGCCGAAGGTTTCGATGCGCTGCTCGGCGAGTCCCCGGTGATCCGCACTCTCAAGGCGCGTGCCCAGCGGGTGGCGGCCCTCGATGCACCGCTGCTGATCCAGGGCGAAACCGGCACCGGCAAGGAGCTGGTGGCCCGCGCCTGCCACGCCATCAGCGCCCGGTACAGTTCACCGTTTCTGGCGTTGAACTGCGCGGCATTGCCAGAGAACCTCGCCGAAAGCGAACTGTTCGGCTACGCCCCCGGCGCCTTTACCGGCGCACAACGGGGCGGCAAACCGGGGCTGATGGAGCTGGCTAACCAGGGCACGGTGTTTCTCGATGAAATCGGCGAGATGTCGCCGTATTTGCAGGCCAAATTGCTGCGTTTCCTCAACGACGGCAGTTTTCGCCGGGTCGGCGGTGACCGTGAGGTCAAGGTCAACGTACGGATCCTCAGCGCGACCCACCGCGACCTGGAAAAAATGGTCAGCGAAGGCCTGTTCCGCGAAGACCTGTTCTATCGCCTCAACGTTCTCAACGTTGAAGTGCCGCCGCTACGCGAGCGCGGCCAGGACATCCTGCTGCTGGCCCGCTACTTCATGCAGCAGGCCTGCGCGCAGATCCAGCGCCCGATCTGTCGCCTGGCGCCGGGCACTTACCCGGCGCTGCTGGGCAACCGCTGGCCAGGCAATGTGCGGCAATTGCAAAACGTGATCTTCCGCGCCGCTGCGATTTGCGAAAGCAGCCTGGTGGACATCGGCGACCTCGACATCGCCGGCACCTCGGTGGCCCGCCAGAGCGACCATGACGTCGACAGCCTGGAACAGGCCATGGACGAGTTCGAGAAAACCCTGCTGGAAAAACTCTACGTCAGCTACCCCTCGACCCGGCAACTGGCGACCCGCCTGCAAACCTCCCACACGGCGATTGCCCATCGGTTGCGCAAGTACGGGATTCCCAACAAGGCTTGAAGCCTTGCGTCCACAGATGGTGGGCTGTGTACTTGATCTTATGGTGCCTGCGACAAGATCGCAGCCTGCGGCAGCTCCTACGGAACGGATTGTCACTTCGAAAACTTCTTCACCTGTTTAAAAACGACCTCCATCTGTACTGAAAGCGCTACAGCGGAACGATATCGCTACACCCCTCTCCGGTCACGGCTGTGCAAGGCTTTGATCCACCTCGGCTTTCATCCTTGACATATGCCGTATCGATTTCGCTACAACGATTGATTTTCAGCGTTTGTCGAAACCACCTAAATCATTGATCAATAACAATAAAAACAACATTGGCCGCGTTCTTGCTATGTACTCCTCATAACCCGGGCATCGCCCAAGTATTCAATCGCGTCCACCAGACGAGTCTGGCCCCTTAGGAGTTTCCATGAGCGAGTTGCGTTTTACTGAAGATCACGAATGGCTGCGCACCGAAGCAGACGGCAGCGTCACGGTCGGCATCACCGCTTTCGCACAGAACGCCCTGGGCGACGTGGTTTTCGTTCAACTGCCTGAGCTGCAGTCCTACGACAAAGGCGCCGAAGCTGCCACCGTGGAATCGGTCAAGGCTGCAAGCGGCGTGTACATGCCACTGGACGGCGAAGTGCTGGAAGTGAACCCGGCGCTGGACAGCAGCCCTGAACTGGTCAACGAAGATCCGCTGGGCGAAGGCTGGTTCTTCCGCTTCCAGCCAAGCGACGCCTCGGCAGTCGCCCAACTGCTGGATCAGGACGCCTACGACCGCCTGATCAAAGCCCAAGCCGAAGCCTGAGGAGCACTGACATGACCCAAGTGAATCTGACCACCGCCAACGAATTCATTGCCCGTCATATCGGCCCGCGCGCCGGTGACGAGCAAGCCATGCTCAACAGCCTCGGTTTCGACTCCCTGGAAGCCCTGAGCGCCAGCGTGATTCCCGACAGCATCAAAGGCACCAGTGTGCTCGGCCTGGAAGACGGCTTGAGCGAAGCCGATGCCCTGGCCTTGATCAAGTCCATCGCGACTAAAAACCAGCTGTTCAAGACCTACATCGGCCAGGGCTACTACGGCACCCACACGCCGTCGCCGATCCTGCGCAACCTGCTGGAAAACCCGGCCTGGTACACCGCCTACACCCCGTACCAGCCAGAAATCTCCCAGGGCCGTCTCGAAGCGCTGCTGAACTTCCAGACCCTGATCAGCGACCTGACCGGCCTGCCGATTGCCAACGCCTCGCTGCTGGACGAAGCCACCGCGGCTGCCGAAGCCATGACCTTCTGCAAACGCCTGAGCAAGAACAAGGGCAGCCACGCCTTCTTCGCCTCCGTGCATTGCCATCCGCAAACCCTCGACGTACTGCGCACCCGTGCCGAGCCTCTGGGCATCGACGTGGTGGTTGGCGACGAGCGCGAGCTGACTGACGTGACGCCATTCTTCGGCGCACTGCTGCAATACCCGGCAAGCAACGGTGACGTGTTCGATTACCGCGAGCTGACCGAACGCTTCCACGCCGCCAACGCCCTCGTTGCCGTGGCTGCCGACCTGCTGGCCCTGACCGTGCTGACCGCCCCGGGCGAATTCGGCGCCGACGTGGCCATCGGCAGTGCACAGCGCTTCGGCGTACCGCTGGGCTTCGGTGGCCCGCACGCGGCGTACTTCTCCACCAAGGATGCGTTCAAGCGTGACATGCCGGGCCGCCTGGTCGGTGTTTCCGTAGACCGTTTCGGTAACCCGGCCCTGCGCCTGGCCATGCAGACCCGCGAGCAACACATCCGTCGCGAGAAAGCCACCAGCAACATCTGCACCGCGCAAGTACTGCTGGCCAACATCGCCAGCATGTACGCCGTGTACCACGGTCCGAAAGGACTGACGCAGATCGCCAATCGCATCCATCACCTGACTGCAATCCTGGCCAAAGGCTTGAGCGCATTGGGCCTGAGCGTCGAGCAAGCGAGCTTCTTCGACACCCTGACCGTGAAGACCGGCGCGCAAACCACCGCCCTGCACGACAAGGCACACGCCCAGCGCATCAACCTGCGCGTGGTCGATGGCGAGCGCCTGGGCCTGTCCCTGGACGAAACCACCACTCAGGCTGACGTTGAAGCCCTGTGGAGCCTGCTGTCCGACGGCAAGGCCCTGCCGGACTTCGCCGCCCTCGCCGCCTCGGTCGTCAGCGCCATCCCGGCCACGCTGGTGCGTCAGTCGCCGATCCTCAGCCACCCGGTGTTCAACCGCTATCACTCGGAAACCGAGCTGATGCGCTACCTGCGCAAACTGGCAGACAAGGACCTGGCGCTGGACCGCACCATGATCCCGCTGGGTTCGTGCACCATGAAACTCAACGCCGCCAGCGAAATGATCCCGGTGACCTGGGCCGAGTTCGGCGCCCTGCACCCATTCGCCCCGGCCGAGCAAAGCACCGGCTACCAGCAACTGACCGACGAACTGGAAGCCATGCTTTGCGCTGCCACCGGCTACGACTCGGTTTCGCTGCAACCTAACGCCGGTTCCCAGGGCGAATACGCCGGCCTGCTGGCGATTCGTGCCTACCACCAGAGCCGTGGCGAAGACCGTCGCGACATCTGCCTGATCCCGTCGTCGGCCCACGGCACCAACCCGGCCACTGCACAAATGGCCGGCATGCGCGTGGTCGTCACCGCTTGCGATGCCCGTGGCAACGTCGACATCGAAGACCTGCGCGCCAAGGCCATCGAGCACCGCGAACACCTCGCCGCACTGATGATCACTTACCCGTCGACCCACGGCGTGTTCGAAGAAGGCATCCGCGAAATCTGCGGCATCGTTCATGACAACGGCGGCCAGGTGTACATCGACGGCGCCAACATGAACGCCATGGTCGGCCTGTGTGCACCGGGCAAGTTTGGCGGCGACGTGTCGCACCTGAACCTGCACAAAACCTTCTGCATCCCCCACGGCGGTGGCGGTCCGGGCGTCGGCCCGATCGGTGTGAAATCGCACCTGGCGCCATTCCTGCCGGGCCACGCGCAGATGGAACGCAAGCAAGGCGCCGTTTGCGCGGCACCGTTCGGCAGCGCGAGCATTCTGCCGATCACCTGGATGTACATTCGTATGATGGGTGGCGCGGGCCTCAAGCGTGCTTCGCAACTGGCGATCCTCAATGCCAACTACATCTCCCGTCGCCTCGAAGAGCACTACCCAGTGCTCTACACCGGCAGCAACGGCCTGGTGGCGCATGAGTGCATCCTCGACCTGCGTCCACTGAAAGACAGCAGCGGCATCAGCGTCGATGACGTCGCCAAGCGCCTGATCGACTTCGGCTTCCACGCGCCGACCATGTCGTTCCCGGTGGCCGGCACGCTGATGATCGAGCCGACCGAAAGCGAATCCAAAGAAGAACTGGACCGTTTCTGCGACGCCATGATCCGCATCCGCGAAGAAATCCGCGCAGTGGAAAACGGCACCCTGGACAAGGACGACAACCCGCTGAAAAACGCCCCGCACACCGCCAAGGAACTGGTCGGCGAGTGGTCTCACCCGTACAGCCGTGAGCAAGCGGTGTACCCGGTTGCGTCGCTGATCGAAGGCAAGTACTGGCCACCGGTCGGTCGCGTCGACAACGTGTTTGGCGACCGCAACCTGGTCTGCGCTTGCCCGTCGATCGAAAGCTACGCTTAAACAAATGAGGGGGCGGATTGATCCGCCCCCAATTTCCAGAACACCCCACAACCCTGTGGGAGCGAGCTTGCTCGCGATAGCGGTCTTTCAATCAACATCTCTGGTGAATGTCAGTCCGTCATCGCGAGCAAGCTCGCTCCCACAGGGATCTGTGCCAAGTCTTATGTTCCGTGAATTCCTATAACAAGAAACCGGAGAACCACCATGTCGTTAAGCGTGTTCGACCTGTTCAAGATTGGCATCGGCCCCTCCAGCTCCCACACTGTCGGCCCGATGCGCGCCGCTGCGCGTTTCGTCGAAGGCCTGCGCCGTGAAGGGCTGCTGTCGGCAACCACCTGCGTCAAAGTCGAACTGTACGGCTCGCTCGGCGCCACCGGCAAAGGCCACGGCAGTGACAAGGCTGTGCTACTTGGCCTGGAAGGCGAGCACCCGGACACCGTAGACACCGAAACCGTCGCGGCGCGTCTGCAAGAAATCCGCAGCAACGCACGCTTGAACCTGCTCGGCGAACACAGCATTGCGTTCAACGAGAAAGAACACCTGGCGATGATTCGCAAACCGTTGGCCTATCACCCCAATGGCATGATTTTTCGCGCCTTTGACGCGGCGGGCCTGCAGATCCGCAGCCGTGAGTACTACTCGGTCGGCGGCGGTTTTGTGGTCGATGAAGACGCCGCCGGCGCCGATCGCATCGTCGAAGACGCCACGCCCCTGACCTTTCCGTTCAAAAGCGCCAAGGACCTTCTCGGTCATTGCGTCAAATACGGGCTGTCGATCAGCCAGGTGATGCTGACCAACGAAAGCGCCTGGCGCCCGGAAGCGGAAACCCGCGCCGGCCTGCTGAAAATCTGGCAGGTGATGCAGGACTGCGTCGCCGCCGGATGCCGTAATGAAGGCATCCTGCCCGGCGGGCTGAAGGTCAAACGCCGGGCCGCCGCACTGCATCGGCAGTTGTGCAAGAACCCGGAATCGTCGTTGCGCGACCCGTTGTCGGTGCTGGACTGGGTCAATCTCTACGCGCTGGCGGTCAACGAGGAGAACGCCAACGGCGGGCGCGTCGTGACCGCGCCCACCAACGGTGCAGCGGGGATCATTCCGGCGGTGTTGCACTACTACATGCGCTTTATCCCCGGCTCGAATGACGACGGCGTGGTGCGTTTTCTGCTCACTGCCGCGGCCATCGGCATTCTGTACAAGGAAAACGCCTCGATCTCCGGCGCCGAAGTCGGCTGCCAGGGCGAAGTCGGCGTCGCCTGCTCGATGGCCGCCGGTGCCTTGTGCGAAGTCCTTGGCGGCACTGTGCAACAAGTGGAGAACGCCGCGGAAATCGGCATGGAACACAACCTCGGGCTGACCTGCGACCCGATTGGCGGGCTGGTGCAAGTGCCTTGCATCGAGCGCAACGCCATGGGTTCGGTCAAGGCCATCAATGCCGTGCGTATGGCCTTGCGTGGCGACGGGCAACACTTCGTCTCCCTCGACAAGGTCATCCGCACCATGCGCCAGACCGGCGCCGACATGAAAAGCAAATACAAGGAAACCGCCCGTGGCGGTTTGGCGGTCAACATTATCGAGTGCTGATGCGCGCTCATCTGCACCCTTCTTCAGGAGCTGAATATGTCCACCGAACAACTGTTGAAAACCCCGTTGCACGCACTGCACATCGAACTCGGCGCACGCATGGTGCCGTTCGCCGGCTACGACATGCCCGTGCAGTACCCGCTGGGCGTAATGAAAGAACACCAGCACACCCGCGAACAGGCCGGGCTGTTCGATGTCTCGCACATGGGCCAGATCCGCCTGACCGGCGCCAATGCCGCCAAGGCCCTGGAAACCCTGGTGCCGGTGGACATCGTCGACCTGCCGGTGGGCATGCAGCGCTACGCCATGTTCACTAACGAGACCGGCGGCATTCTCGACGACCTGATGGTCGCCAACCTGGGCAATGACGAACTGTTCCTGGTGGTCAACGCCGCCTGCAAGGACCAGGACCTGGCCCACCTGCGCAAGCACATTGGCGACCAGTGCACGATCGAGCCGCTGTTCGAAGAACGCGCCCTGCTTGCCCTGCAAGGCCCGGCTGCCGTAACCGTGCTGGCACGCCTGGCACCTACAGTTGCAAAGATGACCTTCATGCAGTTCGCCCGCGTGAATCTGCTGGGCGTGGACTGCTTTGCCAGCCGTTCGGGCTACACCGGTGAAGACGGTTTCGAAATTTCCGTACCCGCCGCCAACGCCGAAGCCCTGGCTCGTGCACTGCTCGCTGAAGCCGAAGTGGCCGCCATCGGCCTTGGCGCTCGTGACTCCCTGCGCCTGGAAGCCGGCCTGTGCCTGTACGGCCACGACATGAACACCGACACCAGCCCGATCGAAGCAAGCCTGCTGTGGGCGATCTCCAAGCCACGTCGCGCTGATGGCGCACGGGCCGGCGGCTTCCCAGGCGCCGAAACCGTATTCGCTCAGCAACAGGCAGGCGTGAACCGCAAACGTGTGGGTCTGCTACCACAGGAACGTACACCCGTGCGTGAAGGCGCCGAGATCGTCAACGAATCCGGCGACATCATCGGTAGCGTCTGCAGCGGCGGTTTCGGGCCGACCCTGGGCGGTCCGCTGGCCATGGGTTATGTCGACAGCGCCTACATCGCACTGGACACACCGGTTTGGGCGATTGTTCGTGGGAAAAAGGTGCCTTTGCTTGTAAGCAAAATGCCATTTGTTCCACAACGCTACTATCGCGGCTGATTGAATGTTCCTATAAGTAACGCGGTTGCGTTAACTGTGCACTAATGTGTAACGCAACCGCCATAAAATAGTGCATTGTTTGGCTCTAAGCTTCGATTATGAACTTTGCTTATAACGATCGAAAACATTTGAACAAGGCTAGCGAATAAGGCCGCACTAGTGGACTTACTTTGCCATCAACCTGAGGAAATACGGGGCTCTCACAGGGCTTGTTTTTTCTCCCGTAGTTGGCGTAGAGTTTGTTCACTGTGTTTGCATGGGTCGCTTGGAATCGTGACCTGGGCAGTAGCCTACAAGTTAGCTACATCCCGTTCGACGTCTTCTTACTCTCCTGCAACCAGCCCCAGTACTCTTTCATGAGAAGGAGACTGTCATTAATTTTTTGCGTCAAAGGAAATAAGAAATGTCCCAACGTCAGAGCGGTACCGTCAAGTGGTTTAACGACGAGAAAGGTTTTGGTTTTATCACTCCTGAAAGCGGTCCGGATCTGTTCGTGCATTTCCGCGCCATCCAGGGCAACGGCTTCAAGAGCCTGAAAGAAGGCCAGAAAGTGACTTTCATCGCCGTGCAGGGCCAGAAAGGCATGCAGGCTGACGAAGTACAAGCAGAAGCCTAATCTTCTGTAACGAAAAAGCCCCTGATGCTGACATCAGGGGCTTTTTTGTGCGCGTAAATCCGTAAAATGGCTTCTTTTTTCGCCGAGAGCCTGCCATGTCGAAACACCTGCTTACTCCCCAGGGCGACTTTCCTGCCGCTGGCCTGGGTCGTCGCCTGGCAGCCATGTTCTATGATTTCCTGCTGTGCACCGCCCTGCTGATCGTCACCAGCGGCATCTACAAGATGATCCAGATGGCGATCATCGGCGAAGAAAGGATGCGCACCCTCACCGAAGCGGGTGCGCTGGACGGCGATCCGCTGCTCTCCACAGTGCTGTTGTTCGTACTGTTCGGCTTCTTCGCCAAATTCTGGACCTGGTCCGGTCAGACGCTGGGCATGCAGGTCTGGTGCATCCGCGTGCAGAATGCCGATGGCTCGTCCATCAGCCTGTGGCAGGCGCTGCTGCGCTTTGTGGTGTCGATTGCCTCGCTGCTATGCGTTGGCCTGGGATTCTTCTGGTCGCTGTTCGACAAGCAGAAACGCAGCTGGCATGACATGTATTCCAACACCCGGCTGGTGCGGATTCCGAAGAAGACCAAGTAACGCCCACAAAAAAGATCGCAGCCTTCGGCAGCTCCTACAGGGTTTCGTTTACACCTGTAGGAGCTGCCGAAGGCTGCGATCTTTTGCTTTCTGGCCTTTAAGCGTTACCGGCCAGTTTCATCCGCGCCGCCTGGGTGAAATCAAGCATGCGCTTGAGCGGCCGGATCGCCTGAGGAATCAGCGCCGGGTCGACAAAGATCTCGTTCGCCCCCTCCTTCAACGCCTTCAGCGTGCGCTCAAGGGTGTTCATGGCCATCCACGGGCAATGTGCACAACTGCGGCACGCCGCGCCGTTACCCGCCGTAGGGGCTTCGATAAAGACCTTGTCCGGGCACAGCTGCTGCATCTTGTAGAAGATGCCGCGGTCGGTTGCGACGATCAGCGTCTTGTTCGGCAGGCTCTGTGCCGCCGCGATCAACTGACTGGTGGAGCCCACTGCGTCGGCCAGTTCGATCACCGATGTCGGCGACTCCGGGTGCACCAGAATCGCTGCATCCGGGTACAGCGCCTTCATGTCTTCAAGCTGCTTGGACTTGAACTCTTCGTGAACGATGCAGGCACCGTCCCACAGCAGCATGTCGGCACCGGTCTGGCGCTGGATGTAGGTCCCCAGGTGCTTGTCCGGCCCCCAGATGATGGTCTCGCCGTTGTCCATCAGGCTCTCGACAATCTCCAGCGCACAGCTTGAAGTCACCACCCAATCCGCTCGGGCCTTTACCGCAGCCGACGTGTTGGCGTACACCACCACCGTGCGCTCCGGGTGTTGATCGCAGAACGCGGAAAACTCGTCCACAGGGCAACCCAGGTCGAGCGAACAGGTCGCTTCGAGCGTCGGCATCAGCACGCGTTTTTCCGGGTTGAGGATCTTGGCTGTCTCACCCATGAACTTCACGCCGGCGACGACCACGGTCTTGGCCGGATGGGCGTTGCCGAAACGGGCCATTTCAAGCGAGTCGGAGACACAACCACCCGTCTCTTCGGCCAGCGCCTGAATGACAGGGTCACAATAGAAGTGGGCCACCAGCACCGCGTCCTGAGCCTTGAGCTCGGCAGCGATGGCAGCACGGTAATAAGCCTCTTCATCGGCGGTCAGCGGCTTGGGCTGTTTGGCGTCGAGGTGGGCTTGAACCAGAAGGCGTTCGGAAATTTGCGTCATGTTCGCAAGACCTGCAAGCGCATTCGCGCGAAAGTCGAGTATACACCCGGCTCCGGACCCGTCAGGGTACCGCCGGGAAAGTGAGTATTCATCAGGCACGGACAGTGTTGAAGCTGCGCAAGGCTACAGAATATCCGACGGATGCAAAAGGTGATTCTGACCTGCGTCATGCGCAGCAGCCCGCAGCGAAGCGGACTTGAATTGCGGGCAAAAAAAAACCCGGAAATCCTCACTTGCGTGGGCCTTCCGGATTTTCTAAACCGCCAAAAATGGTGGGTCGTGTGGGATTCGAACCTACGACCAATTGGTTAAAAGCCAACTGCTCTACCAACTGAGCTAACGACCCGCTGTGTGGTGGCGCGTATAATACTGATTTTTAAGGACTATTCAACACCTATTTTGAAATAAATCAAAAATAAGGGGTTGGATCGCTGATTCCGGCCGCCGCAAAGCCTTCTGCACGCAGTCGGCAGCTGTCGCACTTGCCGCATGCACGACCCTTATCGTCGGCCTGATAGCAGGAAACGGTCAGTCCGTAGTTCACGCCAAGCTTCACGCCCTCCTGGACGATCTGCGCCTTGCTGAGGTTTTGCAGAGGTGCCTGAATGCGGAAGCCATTGCCTTCCACGCCGGCCTTGGTTGCCAGGTTGGCCATGCGCTCGAACGACTCGATGAACTCGGGACGGCAGTCCGGGTAACCGGAATAATCCACCGCATTGACGCCGATGAAGATGTCCCGTGCGCCAAGTACCTCTGCCCAGCCCAGGGCCAGGGACAGGAACACCGTGTTACGCGCAGGCACATACGTCACCGGAATGCCTTCACCCAACTCTTCCGGAATATCGATGCTGCTGTCGGTCAGCGCGGAGCCGCCCATGCCATTCAGGTTCAGACCGATCACCTTGTGCTCGACCACACCCAGGTCCCGCGCCACACGCTCGGCGGCGTACAGTTCGGCGTGAGAGCGCTGACCGTAATCGAAGCTCATGGTGTAGCAGCTGTAGCCTTCAGCGCGCGCCATGGCCACGACGGTCGCCGAGTCCAGGCCACCGGACAGCAGGATGACCGCACGTTTTTCAGCAGTATTGAGTTGTTCAGTCATTTCAGCGCCCCGGCTCGTCATTCCATAGATATTTATGCAGCTGCAATTGCAAACGCACTGGCAGGTTGTCCGCCACCACCCAGTCCGCCAGGTCCCGAGCATTGAGATCATGGTGACTTGGCGAGAACAGGACTTCGCCGGCGCGCTTGTCCAGACCGTACTGGATCAGTTTGGAAACGGACCAGTCATAGTCCTCCCGCGAGCAGATGACAAACTTCACCTGATCGTTGGGCGTGAGCAGCTCAATGTTTTCGTAGCGATTGCGGTGTGCTTCCTTCGAACCCGGGGTTTTCAGGTCGACAACGCGACTGACCCGGGAATCTACTGCCGAGATATCAATAGAACCACTGGTTTCCAGTGACACTTCGTAACCGGCGTCACACAAGCGCTTGAGCAAGGGAATGGCGTTGGGTTGCGCCAGGGGCTCGCCGCCCGTGACGCAGACGTATCGCGGACGGAAACCGGCGACCTGCTCGAGGATGTCGTCGARGGTGCGAATGGTTCCGCCTGTGAACGCGTAGGCGCTGTCGCAGTATTGGCAACGCAGAGGGCAACCGGTCAGGCGCACAAAAACAGTGGGCAGCCCGGCAGTCCGCGTTTCACCCTGCAACGAGTAGAAAACTTCGGTGATTCTCAATGTGTCTTGCATAGTCGCCACGGGCGTAACAGCTAAACAGGCTGTCCGCCTCCGTCAGGCACTTCAAGGAACCCCGGCAATGCGCAGATCCCAAAAAGCGTGTTTCATAAAAAGGGCGTGAATTCTAACGAAAAAACCCGCGACAAGCGCGGGTTTCTTTGAAACGGCTCAAGCAGGCTTACATTTTCTGCAGATCGCGCTGGGCCAACTGAGCGGCGGAAGTGCCCGGATATTGGGACACCACCTGCTGCAGAATGCCTTTGACCCGGTCGGTATGACCCAGGCGACGCTCTACATCAGCAAGCTTGTACAGCGAGTCCGGCACTTTGGCGTGCTTGGGATACAGCTGCGAAACCTTGGCAAATGCCTGACCTGCACCTTGCAGATCGCCTTTGGCCAGGTTCACTTCGCCCAACCAGTATTGGGCGTTGCCCGCGTACTGGCTGTTCGGGTATTTGCGCAGAAAAGCGGCAAAAGCCTGGCTGGCCTTGTCGAAATCCTTGGCCTTGATCAGGTCGAAGGCAGCATCGTAATAGAGCTTTTCCTTCGCCGGATCTGCCGGCTCGCTACCCGCGGCAGGCGCTTGAGCGGCGGCCGCGCCAACTGCTGCACCTGCTGCTGCACCAGCGGCATTCAAATCACCACCGGTGGAAGAATTTTGAGGAGTCGCGGCTGGTGCAACGCCGGTTCCTATGCGCCGATCAAGATCCTGGTATCGCTCCAGGTTTTCCTGCTTCATGCGCGCTACATCATTTTGCAGAACTTCAATCGCACCCTGCTGGCGCTCGATCTGTTGCTGCATTGATTGCAGTTGGTTGAACAGCTCGCCCTGTGCCGAGACAGGGGCCGAAACCCCTCCCCCGGCATAGGCGCCGTTCGTACCGTAACCTGCAGGCGGATAACTGCTCCCGCTATTGTTATAGCCAGAGTCATTATCGACCACAGGAACCGCAGCCCACACCGCCAGTGGCGCGAGGCTGAGAGCCAGAACAGTTACAGCACGACGGCACGTTCGCATGACGAATTACTTACGCAGTTCGACGCGACGGTTTTGAGCCCAGGACTGCTCGTCGTTGCCGGTAGCAACTGGACGCTCTTCGCCGTAGGAAACCAGTTCCAGCTGAGCTGGGGAAACGCCTTGCAGTACCAGGTAGCGCTGAACGGCTTTCGCACGACGCTCGCCCAGTGCCATGTTGTACTCACGAGTACCACGTTCGTCGGTGTTGCCTTCCAGAACAACGCGAGCGCCGTTTGCTTTCAGGTCTTTGGCGTGAACGTCCAGAGCGCGCATGGCTTCTGGCTTCAGGTCCGAACTGTCGTATTCGAAGTAGAAAGTGGTGATAGCGCGCAGTGCAGCTTCTTCGCTCAGGGAGCCGTCAACTGCACCAGTGTTTGCGCCGTAACCAGCGTTTGGATCTACCGCGCCTTCACCGGCATTGTCGCCGCCTTTGGACGAGCAACCTACAGCTACAGCCATGGCCAGTGCCAGCGCAGCAAATTTACCAAACTTCAGCATTTCCATCGTGAAACTCCTAATGAACCCCAGTGTGTTAAGTACAACGTATAGCGCCGCGTCAGTTCAGGTAAGGGGACCAGGAAGGTTCTCTGACTTCGCCTTGTGCGGTAGGAAGCGGGAGCCTTACGCGTCCATTGATGGACACGAGCATCAAGACTCCCCGGCCCTGCTGGCGGGTGGCGTAGATTACCATGGTGCCGTTGGGCGCGACAGTAGGCGACTCGTCCAGAGTGCTATCAGTGAGGATTTTTACACTACCGCGCTGCAAATCCTGGGCCGCCACCTTGAAATTGGTGAAGCCATCCTGACGGTGAATCATGACAAGCGTCTTTTCATCAGCCGACAGTTTAGGGTTGGCGTTGTAGTTACCGACGAAAGTCACGCGTTCGGCACCGCCACCACCCGCACTGGTCTTGTAGATCTGCGGTTTACCGCCACGGTCGGAGGTGAAGTAGATGGTCGAGCCATCCTTGCCCCAGAACGGTTCGGTGTTGATGCCAGGACCGTTGGTGACACGGCTGATCTGACGCGAGCCCAGGTTCATCACATAGATGTCCGGGTTGCCGTCTTTGGACAGCACGAACGCCAGGCGATTGCCATCCGGCGACCAGGCCGGTGCACCGTTCAGGCCTTCGAAGTTGGTGATCTGCTCACGGCGACCGGTGTCGATGTTTTGCATGAAAATGCGTGGACGCTTCTGCTCGAAGGAGACATAAGCGATGCGCTTGCCATCCGGTGCGAAACGCGGCGACAGGATCGGCTCGCGCGACTGCAGCAGGGTCACGGCACGAGCACCGTCATAGTCCGAACGTTGCAGGGTGTAGCGAGTGTTGTTCTCGGAGAAACGCTCGGCCGTTACGTACAGCAGGCGAGTCGAGAAGGCACCCTTGATACCCGTGAGTTTTTCGAACGACTGGTCAGAGATGTAGTGCGCCATGTCGCGCAACTGATCGACGCCGCCCGACACGCTGCCGGTCAGCACTTGCTGCTCGGTGGCCACGTTGAACAGTGCGTATTGCACCTGCAGGCGACCGCCCGCCGGAACAATGCTGCCGACCATGACGTACTGGGCACCCAGCGCCTTGAAGTCACGGAAGATGATTTCGCTGGCCTGGCTCGGCTGGCTGATCATGTTCTGCTTTGGAAGCGGCGAGTAGTAACCCGAGTTGCGCAAGTCGTTACCGATGATTTCCGCCATGTCGTCCGGCAGCACGCTACCGCCCTGGAAGCCGAACGGTACTACGGCGATCGGGGTCGCCCGATCGCTACCACTGGTAACCAGAATGTTTTTCTCATCTGCCATCGCCATCCCTGCCATGCAGCAGATAACGACCAGCATTCCTCGAAGAAGGTTTCTCACAAGGCTAGATCCTCAGGTGTGAATGTCATCTTGAATGAACGATACGGAGCGAAATCACTCGGCTTCATTCCCTGCATTTCTGTCAAACGTCCAATATTCTTCACCGCTGCAACAGCCGATGCGTCAAACGGACCGTCGCCACTGGACCTGGACACGCTGACCGAGGTCACCGTACCGTCCGGCAACATGCCGATTTGCAACACGACCGTCATGCCTTTGCGTGCCGAAGGTGGACGAGCCCAGCCTTCCGCTGCACGCGCACGAATCAGATCATCGAAACTGCCGGCGACCTCGTCGCCCTGCTCATCGGCCAAGGCCTGCTGACGCTGCGGCGTGTCGGAAAGCAAATCTGCCAGGGCCTGGGCCTTTTTGTCTTCGGCGGATTTACGTGCCGCGTCCTGCGATTTCTTCTTCGCAGCATCGGCAGCAGCTTTCTTCTTCGCTTCCTCGGCGACTTTCTTCTTCGCCTCTTCAGCTTCAGCTTTCTTCTTGGCGTCTTCCGCGGCTTTCTTCTTCGCGTCTTCGACGATCTTTTTCTTGGCTTCTTCAGCGGCCGCTTTCTTGGCCTCTTCTTCAGCAGCCTTCTTGGCTTCTTCTTCAGCTTTCTTCTTGGCTATATCAGCCAATTGTTTCTCTTCTGCCTTCTTGGCTTCCGCGGTTTTCTTCGCATCGTCGGCTTTCTTGGCTTCATCAGCCTTTTTCGCCTCGTCCGCTTTCTTCGCCTCGTCGGCCTTCTTGGCTTCTTCGGCCTTTTGAGCCGCCTCTTCTTTCTTTTGTTCCGCAGCCTTCACCGCTTCCTGCTCGACCTTTTTCTGTTCCATCTGCTCGACTTCGGTCTGACGCGCAGCAGATTTCTGCGCTTCACCGGCAATCTTCTGATTGGTCTGGGTGGTCGCCCGACTTTTCGATTTCAGCTGGTACAAGGTCGCCTGGACAATCGGCTTGGCCGGCGGCAGCTCCGGGGTAAAGGCAAAGCTGACGAACAGCATGCCGAACACCAGCACGTGCAAGCCAATCGCCCAGACACTAGGCCAGAAGTAGCTTTCCGAGGCGGACGGCTCTCGCTGTTGCTGCATCAGGGCGCCTCGGTAATCAAGCCAACATTACCGACCCCGGCTTTCTGCAACCCGCCCATGGCCCCCATGACGGAGCCGTAATCGACACTCTTGTCGCCGCGAATGAAGACCTGGGTACGCTTGCCGCCTTCGTTGCCGACGCGAATGATCTTGGTCACCGCATCAGTCATCTGCGGCAGGGTCATGGCCCGATCCTGCTGCTTTTCGGTGTCGACTTCGCTGCCAAGGTTCCAGTAGTAGGTCTTGTCGGATTTGATGGAAATGGTCAGGACCTGGGTGTTGTTGTCCTGCGGCAAGGCTTCGCTGGAAACCTTGGGCAGATCAACTTTCACGCCCTGATTGAGCATCGGCGCGGTCACCATGAAGATCACAAGCAGCACCAACATCACGTCGATGTAAGGCACCACGTTCATCTCGGCGACCGGCTTGCGCTTTTTGCGAGCTCGAGCGATTAAAGCCATTGGAAATTACCTGCTTATTCTTCGCTGGTGTGCACTTTGCGGTGCAGGATCGCCTGGAACTCGTCGGCGAAGGTGTAGTAGCGGCCCAGCAGGGTTTCGCTGCGAGCAGCAAAACGGTTGTAAGCGATAACGGCTGGAATGGCGGCGAACAGACCGATCGCGGTGGCGATCAGTGCTTCGGCGATACCCGGGGCCACAGTGGCCAGGGTCGCTTGCTGGGCGGTCGCCAGACCGCGGAAGGAGTTCATGATGCCCCAGACCGTACCGAACAGACCGATGTACGGGCTGACGGAACCGACAGTGGCCAGGAAGGGCAGGCTCTGCTCGAGCTTTTCTTCTTCGCGGGAAATGGCAACGCGCATGGCACGGGCCACGCCTTCCATGACCGCTTCCGGGTCAACGCCAGGCTGCTGGCGCAGACGGGAGAATTCCTTGAAACCGGCACGGAAGATTTGCTCGACGCCCGAATCAGGGTCCGGATTGCTGCCGGCCTGACGGTACAGTTTGGACAGGTCGATACCCGACCAGAAGCGCTCTTCGAAGCTCTCCAGGGCACGTCGACCGGCGCGCAGCAGGTTGCTGCGCTGAAAGATCATGATCCACGAGGTCACCGATGCGGCTACCAGGATCAGCATTACCAGTTGCACCACGATACTGGCATTGCTGACCAGGCTCCACATGGAGGAATGGTCGACGACGTTAGCTTCCACGCTTTATCTCCTGCTTTGAGTGTGTACCCGCGCCGCTCACGTCGGCAAAGGCCGCTCGTAGAGCTTCGGGAATGGCCCGGGGTTTCAAACTGTCGGTGCGCACACAGGCCACCAGAAACTGCCCTTCGCAGAGCAGTGCATTATCCGTTGCCCGCCTGACCTGCTGTTTAAAGCGCAGGCTGGCACGGTTCAATTCGATTACTTCAGCGCTTACCAGCAGTTCGTCATCCAGTCGCGCCGGCGCGTGGTAGCGCGCTTCGCTGGAATGCACGACGAACAACAGGTCCTCACCGGCAAGCTGCGATTGGGCAAAGCCCAGATCTCGTAGCCGCTCGGTTCGAGCCCGTTCCATAAACTTGAGGTAATTAACGTAATACACGATGCCGCCCGCATCGGTGTCCTCGTAATAAACGCGACAACGATGTGCGAAAGGCTCAAGCCCGTTTTGCGCGCGCATACTCTAGTGCTTACTCCTCAGGTTGCCAATCCGGCATGGCAACTGTTTTTCATTGTTCTGCGGCTTTCTCGTGAAAGTACCGTCCTGGGACCCTACATTGCCCGAAAAAATCAGCACGCAACGTTAATTAATCGTCAGCGGCATCGAGGAACTCGTCTACCACGGGCATTTCGCCCAATCGTGACGGAATGTTTAAACCGAAATGCAGGTAGGCATGCCGCGTCACCACCCGCCCCCGTGGCGTGCGCATGATATAGCCCTGCTGGATCAGGTAAGGCTCCAGCACGTCTTCAATGGTGTGACGCTCTTCGCTGATGGCGGCGGCCAGGCTGTCGACCCCGACTGGCCCGCCGTCGAACTTCTCGATCATGGTCAACAACAGACGCCGGTCCTGGTGGTCGAAGCCACGCTCGTCGACGTCCAGCAGGTTCAGGGCCAGGTCGGCAATCGGCTTGGTGATGTGGCCCTTGGCGCGAACTTCGGCAAAATCGCGCACCCGGCGCAGCAAGCGGTTGGCGATCCGTGGCGTGCCACGGGCACGGCGGGCGATTTCGAATGCACCTTCCGGGTCCAGCGGCAAACCGAGGATGCTTGCCGAGCGGCTGACAATTGTCGACAGATCGGCGTTGTTGTAGAACTCCAGGCGCTGGACAATCCCGAAACGGTCTCGCAACGGATTGGTCAGCATCCCCGCCCGTGTCGTTGCGCCAACCAGGGTGAACGGCGGCAAATCCAGCTTGATCGAACGCGCGGCCGGGCCTTCGCCGATCATGATGTCGAGCTGGAAATCCTCCATGGCCGGGTACAGCACCTCTTCGACGATGGGCGACAGGCGATGGATTTCGTCGATAAACAGCACATCGTGAGGCTCAAGGTTGGTCAACAGCGCCGCCAGGTCACCGGGGCGCTCCAGCACCGGCCCCGAGGTGCTCTTGATCGACACACCCATTTCCTGGGCGATGATGTTGGCGAGGGTGGTCTTGCCCAGGCCGGGCGGCCCGAAGATCAGCGTGTGATCCAGGGACTCGTTACGACCGCGAGCGGCTTGAATGAACAACTCCATCTGCTCGCGAACGGTCGGCTGACCAATGTATTCAGCCAGGCTGACCGGGCGAATCGCGCGGTCCTGGACTTCTTCGCGCTCACGCGGACTGTGCGTGGCAGCGATCAGACGATCAGCTTCAATCACTTAGATCATTCCCTTCAAGGCGCGGCGGATCATGTCTTCACTGCTCAAATCTTTCTCCTTGATCGCAGACACCGCCTTGCTCGCTTCCTGGGGCTTGTAGCCCAGGGAAATCAAGGCGCTGACGGCGTCAGTCTCGGCAGTGTTCACCGGGGCCGGCCCATCCGGCTGGTTCGGCACCAGGGCGAACATGGCCGGTACGGTTTCCCAGGCCTTGAAGCGATCCTTGAGCTCCACCAGCAAGCGCTCGGCGGTTTTCTTGCCGACGCCCGGGACCTTGGTCAGCGCAGACGTGTCCTGTGACTGTACGCAACGAACCAGTTCGTCGACTTCCAGGCTCGACATCAAGGCCAGCGCCAGTTTCGGCCCGACACCATTGAGACGGATCAACTCGCGAAAAAAATCGCGCTCACGCTTGCCGACAAAACCATAGAGCAACTGTGCGTCTTCGCGCACGACCAAATGGGTGTGCAAGGTTAGCGGCTCACCGACCGACGGCAAGCGGTAAAGGGTCGTCATGGGCACTTCAAGTTCATAGCCCAGGCCATTTACATCCAGAATCAGATGTGGAGGCTGCTTCTCAGCCAGGGTGCCGCGCAAACGTCCAATCACGTTACAAATCCTTGAGCGTTGGCCAGCTCTGGGCCAGCGACTGATAGAGCGAGGAAATACCGCCGACAATCCAGGCGAAACGCCCCCACCCCATGAAAATGATTGCTGATGCTATCAGAGACGCAGGCGCCCGCCACGACTGCGTGCAGCTCCCAGACCATGGGGCAGCAGGCTGGAACGGGTATGAGCGTGACAGATGGCAATGGCCAGGGCATCCGAGGCATCGATCTGCGGTTTGCTGGTGAGCTTGAGCATGTGCATGACCATCATTTGCACCTGCTCCTTGTTGGCCGCACCGGTGCCGACGACCGCTTGCTTGACCTGGGTCGCGGAGTATTCGGCAATTTCCAGGTTTTCTTCCGCGCCCGCCACAATGGCGGCACCGCGGGCCTGCCCCAGTTTCAGGGCGGAGTCGGCGTTACGCGCCATGAAGACCTTTTCGATGCCCATGGTCACCGGATGGTACGTCTGAATGATCTCTCGCACGCCGCGATAGACAATCTGCAGTCGTTCATGCAGCTCGCCGGCACCGGTGCGGATACAACCGGAGGCGACGTACTCACAGCCACGGCCGGTATCACGAACCACACCGTAACCGGTGATGCGCGAACCGGGGTCGATACCAAGAATTAAAGTCATAACGCCTGCAAAGAGAGATCGCCGTTAGCCGAGGATAGCCGGGTAGGAGCTGCCGCAGGCTGCGATCATTCAAATAAACCGCTGAAAATCAAAAGATCGCAGCCTTCGGCAGCTCCTACAGAGAGAGCACAAACCGAAACCTGCGATCTTTTAAGAGACCATCAACCGAGCTGTGCGGCCACCGACTCCGGAATCTCCGCGTTGGAATAGACGTTTTGCACGTCATCCAGGTCCTCGAGCATGTCGATCAGCTTGAGGACTTTCTCGGCGCCTTCCAGATCGAGCTCGGCGCTGGTGGTCGGCAACATGACGATTTCCGCGTCGTCACCTTTGAAGCCCGCCGCTTCCAGTGCGTTACGCACTGAATAGAACCCGGCAAACGAGGTGAAAACGTCGATCGAACCGTCTTCGTTGGTCACCACGTCATCGGCGTCGGCTTCCATGGCCGCTTCCATCAGTGCGTCTTCGTCAACGCCGGCAGCAAAGGAGATCTGCCCCTTGCGTTCGAACAGATAGGCCACCGAACCGTCAGTCCCCAGATTACCACCGCACTTGCTGAACGCGTGACGAACAGCGGCTGCGGTGCGATTACGGTTGTCGGTCATGCATTCGACCATCACCGCCACGCCGCCCGGGCCGTAACCTTCGTAGGTCAGCTCGACCACGTCGTCCGTGTCGGCAGCGCCGGTACCGCGGGCGACAGCACGATCGATGATATCGCGGCTCATGTTGGCACCCAGGGCCTTGTCCAGGGCCAGGCGCAGGCGCGGATTGGAGCCTGGATCACCACCACCCTGACGGGCAGCGACGGTCAGCTCACGAATCCACTTGGTGAAGATCTTGCCCCTCTTGGCATCCTGACGTTCTTTGCGGTGCTTGATGTTCGCCCACTTGGAATGACCTGCCATAACTCGCTCCGAATTCTCTTTGAAACATTGTCCGCTGCGCTGCATTGCGCCGGCCGACAAACAAAAGTCTTGAACAGCTTTGTCTATAAAGAAAGGGCGCATCCGCAGATGCGCCCTTCAGGTCAGCCTTACTCGGCCTTAGGCGTTTCGCGCAGACGAATGTGCAGTTCGCGCAATGCCTTGGCATCCACCTGGCCCGGCGCCTGAGTCATGACATCTGCCGCGCTCTGGGTTTTCGGGAAGGCGATCACTTCACGGATCGACTGGGCGCCAGTCATCAGCATCACCAGACGGTCCAGACCGAAGGCCAGACCACCGTGCGGCGGTGCGCCGTACTTCAGGGCGTCGAGCAGGAAGCCGAATTTCTCTTCCTGTTCCGCTTCGTTGATGCCCAGCAGACGGAACACCGACTGCTGCATCTCTTTACGGTGGATACGGATCGAACCGCCACCCAGTTCGGTACCGTTCAACACCATGTCGTAGGCACGGGACAGAGCGCCAGCCGGGTTGGCTTCCAGTTCTTGCGGGGTGCACTTCGGTGCGGTGAACGGGTGGTGCAAGGCGGTGAAGCTGCCGTCGTCGTTTTCTTCGAACATCGGGAAGTCGACGACCCACATTGGCGCCCACTTGCAGGTCAGCAGGTCCAGGTCGTGGCCGAGCTTGATCCGCAGCGCGCCCAGGGCTTCGCTGACGATCTTCGCTTTGTCGGCGCCGAAGAACACGATATCGCCGTCGACCGCACCGACGCGATCGAGGATCACGTTGAGGTTGTCTTCAGGAATGTTCTTCACGATTGGCGACTGCAGGCCTTCAACACCCTTGGCGCGCTCGTTGACCTTGATGTACGCCAGGCCCTTGGCACCGTAGATGCCGACAAACTTGGTGTAGTCGTCGATCTGCTTGCGCGGCATGCTCGCCCCGCCAGGTACACGCAGAGCGGCGATACGGCATTTCGGGTCGTTGGCCGGGCCGCTGAACACCTTGAAGTCGACTTCCTTGAGCTGATCGGCAACGTCCACCAGTTCCAGCGGGTTACGCAGGTCTGGCTTGTCGGAACCGTAGCGGCGCATGGCTTCTTCGAAGGTCATGTGCGGGAACTCGCCGAATTCCAGGCCCAGCACTTCCTTGAACAGGTTGCGGATCATTTGCTCGGTCAGGCCCATGATCTCTTTTTCATCGAGGAAGCTGGTCTCGATGTCGATCTGGGTGAATTCCGGCTGACGGTCGGCACGCAGGTCTTCGTCACGGAAGCACTTGGCAATCTGATAGTAACGGTCGAAGCCGGCCACCATCAGCAGCTGCTTGAACAGCTGTGGCGATTGCGGCAAGGCGAAGAACGAACCGGCGTGAGTACGGCTCGGCACCAGGTAGTCGCGCGCGCCTTCCGGGGTAGCACGGGTCAGGATCGGCGTCTCGACGTCGAGGAAGCCGTTCTCGTCCAGGAAGCGACGGATGCTGGTGGTCATGCGCGAACGCAGACGCAGCTTCTCGGCCATTTCCGGGCGACGCAGGTCGAGGAAGCGATAGCGCAGACGGGTTTCTTCGCCGACGTCAGAGAACTCGTTCAACGGGAACGGCGGGGTTTCCGATTCGTTCAGTACTTCCAGCTCGTAGCCCAGGACTTCGATCATGCCCGACGCCATGTTGGCGTTGGTCGCACCGGCCGGACGCAGGCGAACCTTGCCGGTGATCTTCACGACGTACTCGCTGCGCACGCGATCGGCTGCGGCGAAGGTTTCAGCGCGGTCCGGATCGAACACGACCTGGGCCAGACCATCACGATCACGGATATCGAGGAAAATCACCCCACCGTGGTCACGGCGACGATGGACCCATCCGCAAAGGGTAATTTCCTGGCCGTCCAGGCTTTCGTTCAGTTGGCCGCAATAATGGCTGCGCATCATGGTCGTGGTTTCACTTCTCGTAATTCGAAATTCGGTGGAGATCCTACAGCAGCCCCGCCTTTAAAAAAGTCGTCGGGTGATGCAAGAGCACGCGTGTCGTTCAACTCAGGTTCCAGACCTAGTCAGCTTTGTCGCCGCCGGCCAGGTTCTTCTTGGAACCGGTCTTGAAATCGGTTTCGTACCAACCCGTGCCGCTGAGGCGGAAGCCCGGCATGGACAGCAGTTTCTTAAGCTCTGGCGCCTGACAGGCAGGGCAGTCGACCAGCGGTGCATCGCTGATCTTTTGAATGGCTTCCAACTGATGACCACAGGAAGCACATTGATAATCGTACATCGGCATGGAGGTTGTCTCGGCGATCAGATTGCTACCGCTCACGCAGGGTTTTGCGGCAAAGAGCGGGATTATATCCATTAAATGCGGCCTGTGCAGCCGTAAGACTGCACAGACCGACACTCTGCTGCTTTCGCCGCCCAGGCTAGGCCGTGACGGTGCAACCCCCTTCCTTGAGACTGTGCACGACGCAGACAACCCGCACCAATCCACTGAAGTTCCTTACCCCGCCGTGACGCAAGTGAACTTCGCGATCCACATGAGATAACAGGTTACTGACCGAGCAACCATTGATCCGGGCCATCTCCCCCAAAATATCCCAATAAACCTGCTCAAGCCGCAAACAGGTTGCGAAGCCATTCAATCGTACGGAGCGGGACAAGGGCTGGGCCAACCCCATATCGAACTCGCGAACAAACGGATCGACCCTTACATCCTTGTGCGAACCGTATCGTCCCTCTTCCTGCCGTTCATAAACCATAACGCTGACACTCCTTTGCCATCCTGGCTTCCTTAAGTGCAACTGTGTGTCGACTTATAAAAACGCAGGTACAAAGGTATATCCAGACGACTTTATGACCCTCGGCGTAGGAGAAGCCAACAACTGTTGGCAGACTCTGGACAACGTCCTACTCCGGACAATTTCCCACGCAACGAAGTGACACACCCTTCAGAAGCACAGTATTGAATGACGTAGGAAAGAAGAGTTCGAACAACACTTCAAGGCGTCATCCACGCACGCGAGTATTACTGATCCAGCAGAGCGCGAAGCATCCACGCCGTTTTTTCATGCACCTGCATACGCTGGGTCAGCAAGTCGGCCGCAGGTACCGCAGCCCGGCAACCCGGGGCAACCTGTGGCAAATCATCCCCAAAGAGCCGCCGGACGCCCTGATTTGAGTAGCCTGCGGCTTTGCTGTTAAATAGACAGCGTGTCGCCAGTGCCTATTTTTCCGGGTATGGCGCATAGGCTGATACCGGGTACGTGTCCAACGCCTCTTTATTATCTTGAAGCGAACCGTGCGCCATCAGCTCTTCCTTGTGAGCTGTCTTAACGTGAGTTAATCAAAATGTTGAAAATCGTCCATCTGTTGATAGGCGCAGCGGCCTTGCTGCTGTCCTTCATCCCTAGCCTGCAATCCGAAGCCTTACCTTACCTGCAACAACCCGACGCGCTGTACCTGGCCTTTTTCGGCCTGCTCAACCTCACACTTGCACCTGTCATCCCTTACTGGAACAAAGGCCCACGTCACCAACTGCAAAACCTGGTCAGCGCCCTGCTGGTTCTGAGCGTGGTCCTGCAAACCCTGACGCTGATCGCGCCGATGCCCGTCATCGCCGGTCAACCCGCCGTTCTGTTCAGCCTGGTCGCAGCCCTGATTGCCGTTGCCCTGCACCTGGGCATCAGCTTCTACAAGTCGTCACCAGCCACCGCCTCGCCAAGCTACGACATGAGCAACCGCGATACCGGCACCGTTAAGTGGTTCAATACGTCCAAAGGCTTCGGCTTCATCTCCCGCGACTCCGGCGACGATATCTTCGTCCACTTCCGGGCCATTCGCGGTGAAGGTCACCGCGTCCTGGTCGAAGGCCAGCGCGTGGAGTTCTCCGTCATGAATCGTGACAAGGGCCTGCAAGCCGAAGATGTGATCGCCGCACTGCCGCGCCGCTGATTCAAGGCTAAAAAAAACCGCGCACAGCCGAGCTGTCCGCGGTTTTTTTATGCCTGCGATTTACTTAATAGTGGGGCGGCGGCGCTTCTTCTTCGAACGACTCGAACTGGCCGACCATTTCCTCCTGCCGCTTGAGCAGTGCGGCCATTTGCAGCTGCAGACGCTCGACCACCCGCTGCTGCTCGACCAGTACATCATTCAATGCCTGGATGGTGTCATCCTGAAAGGCCAGACGACTTTCAAGCTCGGTAACGCGCTCTTCCAGGCTCATGGCTCAGCCCTCCAGAAACGTAAAATCATTGGTCAAAATCAGACGCAAACGTTCGCGAATGGCGGCGATCTGCTCCGAGTTGTAGGGTTTTGCCGGGTGCTTACCCCAAACCGGCGCTGGCCAGGCGGCATCTTCGCGTTTGCGCACAATCACATGCATGTGCAACTGACTGACGACATTGCCCAGCGCCGCAACATTCAACTTGTCCGCATCGAACGAGTCCTTGAGCACTTGCGACAGCGCAGTTGTTTCCTGCCAAAGCTGTTGCTGGTCTGCGACATCCAACTGAAATATCTCGCTGATAGCCTCGCGACGAGGCACCAGGATGAACCAGGGATAGTTCGAATCGTTGGACAGCAGCAACCGGCAGAGCGGAAAGTCCCCGATCGGTAACGTGTCTTGTTGAAGTCGTGGATCTAAAACGAACACTGCGCACACTCCCGCCGGATCATCATTTTTCAGCTTAGCGCCCTTCCTGATGGGACAGCGCGCCAAACGACCGGACGGCAGCATACCTGCGAACGGCGCATGCTTCACGACGAACCTTACACAGAGGTCACGAGCGCCGGCGAAAGGCCAGCGCCCCCACATGAGACATTTTTCGCAACTGCGCACCACCTCAGAACCAATAAGCCGAAAAAAACGCCAAAATGACTGATTAACAACAAGGAGTTCATTTCAGACAAGCGGACAACCTGTATGAATTCAGCACAACACAAAAAAAATTTGCACCAAAACCGCACAGTGGGTCTACGCTGAACGCTTCGACATCCGCCATTTACTCACCGGCGGGGTGAACCGGTAACATTTTTGTTTGTAAGGCAGTCGTTTAGAAGGGTGCAACATGATGCCAGGCAAGGCGTCAAGCCCAAACTAAACGCGCTCCCTCCCCCGGTTTTATGAGGTTTTTACAGCGCCAGACAGTCATTTTGAAAAAAACTGCAACAAAACTCGAATTTGTGCACACTTGTTGCATTCATACCCAACATCACCTGATGTGGCACCCGCTGGAAGCGGAGGCCTTCAGGCAAAATAAACAGTGGCAAGGTAGCCCGATGGAGATTCAAACGTTTCACCAGGACTCTTTTTACCGGCGCCAAGGCTCGGAAAACAGCATTAAAGTTGTCGGCCCGGTTGCGCTGGAGCTGGAAATTTGCGACATCTACATCGCTGTTTGCGACAGGGTCGTAAAGAAGGCGAAAGGTTAGATACGCAAGTATCGCCAACATTGTCGGCGTGATATAAGTTTGCGCCGACACAAAAAGAAAGAGCCGCCCAGATAAAAAAACAGGTGGGACGGCAGTACTCTTCTAAAACCAAAGGAGCAAATCACGATGCGCGTGATGAAGTGGAGCATGATCGCACTGGCAGTTGCAGCAGCAGCCAGTACTCAGTTGGCAGTAGCCGCACCTTTCGTAAGCGACCAGGCCGAAGCCAAAGGTTTCGTTGAAGACAGCAAACTCGACCTGCTGGTTCGCAACTACTACTACAACCGTAACAAGAAAGACGGCGCAGTCGATGACAAAGACTGGACCCAGGGCATTCAGGGCATGTACAGCTCTGGCTACACCCAAGGTCTGATCGGTGTTGGCGTTGAAGCTTGGGGCCAACTGGCCATTAAGCTGGACGGTTCCRACAAATATGCAGGCTCCGGCAACATGTCCGTGGACGGTGATGGCGAAGTCAACAACAGCCAGGGCAAAGCCGGCGCTGCCGCCAAGTTCCGCATCTCCAAGACCGAGCTGAAAGTCGGCGACATGCAGCCAAGCACCTCTCCAGTGTTCGCTGTAGGCGGTTCCCGTATCCTTCACCAAACTGCCAGCGGTATCCAACTGCAGAGCAGCGAAGTTACAGACCTCGACCTCGAAGCCGGTCACTTCTACTCGGCAACCAGCCAGGACAGCAACGCCCGTGACGGCGACCTGTGGGCTACTTACGCTGGCGTGCAAGCCAACTCCATCGACTACTTCGGCGGCAAGTATGGCATTACCCCAGACCTGAGTGTTTCGCTCTACGGTGCCAAGCTCGAAGACGTCTGGAACCAGTACTACGCCAACGCGAACTACACCCTCGCACTGGGCGGTGACAACTCGATCAACTTCGACGGTAACATCTACAACACCCAGGATACCGGTAACGCTAAAGCAGGCGAAATCAGCAACACCGCCTACTCCCTGGCTGCTGCTTACTCGTTCCTGAAAGCACACACCGTGACCCTGGGCTTCCAGAAGGTCAACGGCGATACCCCGTTCGACTACATCGGTGTGGGTAAAAACAACCGCGGTGGCGACTCGATCTTCCTCGCCAACTCCATTCAGTACTCTGACTTCAATGCTCCGGGCGAGAAGTCGGTACAAGCCCGTTACGACCTGAAAATGGCCGAGTACGGCGTACCTGGCCTGAGCTTCATGGTCCGTTACGTGAATGGTTGGAACATCGACGGTACCAACACTCCAGCGAACAGCGCCTACGCCGGTCTGTACGGTGCAGACGGCAAACACCACGAAACCAACGTGGAAGCCAAGTACGTCATTCAAACCGGCCCAGCCAAAGATCTGTCGTTCCGCATCCGTCAAGCATGGCACTCTGCCAACACTGACGAAGGCGAAGGCGATATCTCTGAGTTCCGCCTGATCACCGACTACCCACTCAACATTCTGTAATCGCAGAAAGTTAGTTCGCGGTAATCAAAAAAAGGCCCATCTTCGGATGGGCCTTTTTCATTGGCGTGTCAATAGTGTGTTTAAACGATCAGTTCTATGCAGAACATGCCTGACCGAGTAGTCAGGCTTTGACCAGAAAACCAATTACTGCACAGCAGATTCCTGAACCACGCGAATAACTCGCTGTGGAAATGGAATATCGATGCCGGCTTCTCTCAGACGATCACGGGACAGTTCGTTGAACATGAACATTACGTCCCAGTAATCGGCAGTCTTTACCCAAACACGAAGCGAAAGTGTGATCGAACTGTCACCCAAGGTAGAAACAACTGCCTGTGGTGCCGGATCGGCCAATACTCGCGGGTCCTTGGCCAACTCCAGCAACACTTCTCGGGCTTTCTGCAAGTCCGCTTCGTAATCAACGCCTACATCAAACACGACTTTGCGGGTCGGCTGACGATTGGTGTTGGTGATGATGCCGTTCGACAGATTGCCGTTGGGCACGATGATGGTTTTGTTATCACCAGTACGCAGCACGGTATGGAAAATCTGGATGCTGTCGACAGTACCGGCGACACCCTGAGCCTCGATCCAGTCACCGATACGAAACGGGCGGAACAACAGAATCAGCACACCACCAGCGAAGTTCGCCAGGCTGCCCTGTAATGCCAGGCCAATGGCCAGGCCTGCGGCACCAATCGCCGCGACAAACGAAGTGGTTTCCACACCGATCATCGAGGCCACGCTGACGATCAGCAAGATCTTGAGAATGATGTTCGCCAAGCTGCTGATAAAGCCTTGCAGCGCCAGGTCGGCATTACGCAATGCAATCAGGCCGCCGAGCTTTTTCGTGACTTTGTTGATCAGCCACCAGCCGATGGCCAGGGTGATGACCGCCAACAGTACACGGCTGCCGTATTCCATGATCATCGGGATCCAGGTTTGGGATACCTTGACCAGATTGTCTACCTCAGCATTTAAGTCCATCTGCTCTCTCCTGTTTTCCGGCTATTCGGCATGCGTAAAAAAAAGCGGCAGAACGATTGGACCGCGACGGGCTCAATCGTTTCTGCCGTTGCTTGGGCCTCCGACGTCGCAAACGCCAAGAGGTTCCCGCTTTCAAGGTCAGTCGCGGAAGTTGTTGAACTGCAGCGGCATACCGAATTCCTTGGCCCGCAGCACTGCAATGGCTTCTTGCAGGTCATCACGCTTTTTGCCGGTTATGCGAACCTGCTCGCCCTGAATGGCCGCCTGGACCTTGAGCTTGGCGTCCTTGACGTGAGCGACGATTTTCTTCGCCAGTTCCTTGTCGATGCCTTCCTTGAGGACGGCTTCCTGCTTCATCAGCTTGCCCGACGCAAACGCGTCCTTGACTTCAAGGCACTGCACGTCGATTTTGCGCTTGACCAGAGCCAGCTTGAGGATCTCAATCATCGCTTCGAGCTGGAAATCCGCTTCGGCGGTCAGGTTGACGGTCAGGTCTTTTTCCTTGAACTCGAAGCTGCCTTTGCCTTTCAGGTCATAACGACGATCGAGTTCCTTGACGGCGTTCTCGACCGCGTTGGTGACTTCGTGTTTGTCCAGTTCGGATACCACGTCGAACGACGGCATGTAATCTCTCCAAATTTAAAGGCGCACTGATGGAGCACGCCTGGCTTGCGGTTAAAATCCGCGCTGATTATAACGGGTCTTTCCCATCATTCACTGTGAGCTGCCGATGCACGCCTTAAACAGAGCAAAAAGCTGATGTCTACCACCTGGCATGTTCTGGGCGCCGGCAGCCTCGGCACTTTATGGGCGACACGTCTGGCTCGGACTGGAGTGCCGGTCAGGCTGATCCTGCGGGACACCGCGCGACTGCAGGCCTATGAGGCGGCCGGTGGATTGACACTGGTGGAACACGGCGAGGCGCAACACTATGCCGTGCCCGCCGAGACAGCCGACAGCCCCCAACCGATCAACCGCCTGCTGGTGGCGTGCAAAGCCTACGATACCGAAAGTGCAGTGGCCCGACTGGCGCCACGCCTTGCCCCAGGCGCCGAACTGATCCTGCTGCAAAATGGCCTGGGCAGTCAGGACGCGGTGGCCGCACAGGTTCCTCAGGCACGCTGCATCTATGCGTCGAGCACCGAAGGCGCCTTCCGCGATGGCGATTGGCGCGTGGTGTTTGCCGGGCATGGCTTCACCTGGCTGGGGGATGCGAGCCATCCGGTCGCACCGATCTGGCTCGATGACCTGAGCGCTGCCGGCATCCCCCACGAGTGGAGCACCGAAATCCTGACCAGGCTGTGGCGCAAACTCGCCCTTAACTGTGCGATCAATCCGCTAACGGTGCTGCACGATTGCCGCAACGGCGGTTTGCAGCAACATCAATGTGAGGTCGCCACCCTGTGCGGTGAACTGGTAGAGTTGCTCGAGCGTTGTGGTCAGCCGGCAGCAGCCGAAAACCTGCAGCAGGAAGTCGAACGGGTGATTCATGCCACCGCAGCCAACTACTCCTCAATGCATCAGGACGTCACGAGCCAGCGTCGCACGGAAATCAGCTACCTGCTCGGTTATGCCTGCAAAGTGGCTGGGCGCCATCAACTGAACCTGCCTCACCTCAATCAACTTGAGGCAAGGTTGATCGCTCGCCTGCAAAGCCTTGGATTGCCCAGCGACTGAGCAGCGGCTACGCTGGCCACTTGTTCCTTGTCTGCGATGAATCCGATGCCATTGCGCCAGCGCCTTGAAAACCTGCCCGTCGGCCAGAAACTGCTGGCTGCCCTGCTGGTACTGATGGTCACCGTCCTGCTGGTTGCCAACCTGACCTTTATCAGCGCCGCCTACTACATCTCCCAGGAAAGCATGGCGCCTCAGGCCCTGCAGACCATCGGCCGACTGGTATCCAACCCGAACCTGGCCTCCGAAGCCCTGGCGTCACCGCAAAGCGCCGAGCGCCTGCTGAATGAACTCAACAGCTATTCGCCGTTGCGCGCGGCGGCCCTGTATGACGCAAAGGGTGAGCGATTGGCGCAATTGCAGCGTGGCGACAACCTGGAGCTGCCGAAGCGTTTCCGGCATATCGAAGACTGGCAGGCTACCGAGTTTCGTACCAACCAAGTCATCCCCCTGCCCCGCACCGGTGCGGCACCAGGGCACCTGCTGCTGGTGGCCACGAGCGAACTGCCAGTGGCGTTCTACACCGGGACCCTGACGGCCAGCCTGGGGATTCTGATCTTCAGCGTACTGCTGTGGCTGATCATTGCCCGCCAGATCAAGCGCCTGATTACCCGGCCGATCCACCAACTCGAAGAGTTGTCCCGGCAGGTAACCCGTGAAGAAAACTACGCACTGCGTGCTTCGCGTGGCAACCACGATGAAATCGGCAGCCTCGCCGAGGCGTTCAACACCATGCTCTCGCGGATCGAGGCCCGGGAACAGCAACTCAAGCGGGCCCGGGACGACTCCCAGGCAGCCTACGACCAAGCCCAGGGTCTGGCGGAAGAAACCCGGCATACCAACCGCAAACTGGAGCTCGAAGTCCAGGTGCGCAGCAAGATCGAAAAAAAGCTCACCGGTTTCCAGAACTACCTCAACAGCATCATCGACTCCATGCCATCGGCGCTGATCGCCCTCGACGAACAGCTCTACGTGACGCAATGGAACCAGGAGGCCAGCGCCCTGTCCGGCACGCGCCTCGATGAAGCCCTGAACCAGCCCATCTTCCTCGCCTTCGAACCGCTCAAGCCGTTTTTGCCGCAACTCAAGCAAACGGTCGAGCAGCATACAGTGGCCAAAATCGAACGTGTCACCTGGCTCAAGGACGACGAGCCCCGCCACTACGCCCTGACTTTCTATCCGTTAATGGGCGGCGCCGGGCGTGGTGTGGTGATCCGGATCGACGACATCACCCAGCGCCTGTCCCTGGAAGAGATGATGGTGCAGTCGGAGAAAATGCTCTCGGTCGGCGGTCTTGCCGCCGGTATGGCCCACGAGATCAACAACCCGCTGGGTGCGATCCTGCACAACGTGCAAAACATTCGCCGACGCCTGTCGCCCGATTTGCCGAAGAACCTCGAAGTGGCCGAACAGGCCGGCATCGAACTGGCGACGGTCAACCAGTACCTGCAAGTCCGCGAAGTGCCGCAGTTGCTCGACGGCATCCAGCAGGCCGGCGCCCGGGCGGCGAAAATCGTCACCCACATGCTCAGTTTCAGCCGTCGCAGTACCCGCCAAATGGCCCCGTGCGATCTGCCCGCCCTGATCGATCAGGCGGTGGAAATCGCCGGCAACGATTTCGACCTGGCGATCGGTTTCGACTTCAAAGGCCAGGCCATCATTCGTCAGTTCGATCCGGCACTGGGACCGGTCCCCGGCACCGCCAACGAACTGGAGCAAGTGCTGCTCAACCTGTTGAAAAACGCCGCACAAGCCATTCACCAGCGCGAGGACGACAGTGAGCCGGGGCGAATCATTCTGCGCACCAGGCTGAATCCGCCATGGGCGGAAATTCAGGTCGAGGACAACGGCATCGGCATGAGCGAAAGCGTGCGCAAACGGACCTTCGAGCCGTTTTTCACGACCAAGGAGATCGGCCAGGGCACCGGGCTTGGGCTGTCGGTCTCGTACTTCATCATCACCAATAATCATAAGGGGCAGATGGAAGTGCAATCGACCCTGGGCCAAGGCACTTGCTTCACCTTGCGCCTGCCCCTGGCGAGCACGTCGCCTGTCCCGCAAGAACTCAATCTGCTATCGAGGTAACCATGGGCTTTCGTTTGTCGAAGATTTACACCCGCACTGGCGACAAAGGCGAGACCGGGCTGGGCGATGGACGTCGCGTACCCAAGGATCACCCGCGGATCGAGGCCATTGGCGAAGTCGATACGCTGAACAGTCAGGTGGGCGTGTTGCTGGCCGGGCTGGCGGCAGAAACTGGTCAGTTTCCAGGCTTGAACGAAGTGATCGAGGTATTGGCTCCCTGCCAGCATCGGTTATTTGATCTGGGTGGCGAACTGGCGATGCCGGTGTATCAGGCGCTGAATGCAGCGGAAATCGAACGCCTGGAAGCGGCGATCGATGTGTGGAATGAAGAGTTGGGGCCGCTGGAAAACTTCATCTTGCCCGGCGGCTCGACGCTGATTGCCCAGGCCCATGTCTGCCGCAGCCTGGCGCGCAGCGCAGAGCGGCGGTGTCAGCAGCTCAATACGATTGAGCCGTTGGCCGGGGTTGGCCTGGCGTACATCAATCGGTTGTCGGATTTGTTGTTTGTGATGGCGCGGCTGATTGCCAAGCGTCAGGGAGTGGCGGAGATTCTTTGGCGGCCTGCGGCGAAACCTGAGGTTTAGCCGGCGCCTGCCAAGCCCTCATCGCGAGCAAGCTCGCTCCCACAGGTTTTGTGATCGCCGCAAATCCACTGTGGGAGCGAGCTTGCTCGCGATGAGGCCATTTGCATCACTGGGAATCAGGCCAAAACGCCCGAATCCCCGCCACACCCTGTGCACCCGCCGCCCAGGCTTTCTCGACCTCAGCCGGGCCAACCCCACCGAGCAGGAACACCGGCTTGCTGAAGCCCTCGATCAAGCTCGACGCCTGCTCCCAACCCAACGGCTCGGCACCAGGGTGAGTCAGGGTCGGCTGCACCGGCGACAGGGTCACGAAATCCACCCCCATTTGTTCGGCCAGCAACAGCTCTTCAGCGTTATGGCACGACGCCGCCAGCCAGCGCGACGCCGGTAGCGGTCGGCCAGCCGCTGCGTATTTGCGCAGCTGCGCCGAGGTAATGTGCCAGCCCGCGGACGGGAAGTCTCCCAGCCATTCGAACGGCCCCTTGATCATCAATTGCGCCTTACCGGCACACAGGCCCACCGCATCTACCGCCAGGTCGCGATACTTCGGATCGTAACCGTTCGGTGCGCGCAACTGGACCAGCTTGATGCCGCCGGCAATGGCCTTCTGAATACCACGCAGCAACGCCGGTGTTTCCAGATCTTCCGGCGTGATCAGGTACTGAGCGGGTAACTTCGCGGCCGCGACGATCGGCTGATTGGCCGCCGGGAACTCGTAATTCGACAAATCACGAGGTGCAACCCAAGCCAGCGGTTGTCCCTCGGCACCGTGAGGCTCGCCGGTAAATGCCGAGACTTCCCAGACATCCAGCAACACCTGTTTGTCCGGGTAATCGTGCCGAATCTTTATCAGCGGGCGCGCCGCGCCGACCACGATGCCCAGCTCTTCATGGAGTTCGCGGGCCAGTGCGGTTTCAACCGACTCGTCGGCCTCGACCTTGCCGCCTGGAAACTCCCACAGGCCGCCCTGATGCTGGGAGTCGGCACGACGGGCGATGAGGATATGGCCACTGCCATCGCGGATGACAGCGGCGGCGACATGAACTCGTTTCACCTTTGCAGCTCCTCCAGTCCGGCCTTCTGCCAGGCCTTGAACGCCGGCCACTGGTAGAGGGTTTCGACATAGGCTTCGTCAGCCGCGGACAGTTTCACCCGATAGGTGCGCAGGCGCACGGCGATGGGTGCAAAGAACGCGTCGGCCAACGTGATGCGGCCAAACAGGTACGGACCGCTCTCGGTCGCAGCAGCACGACATTCGGCCCACAACGCCGACATGCGCTCGATGTCCGCCTGGACATCGGCCGGGACCGGCGACAGTGCTGCGTCATGGCTCAGATCGAACGGCATGTTGCCGCGCATGGCGAAAAAGCCACTGTGCATCTGCGCGCACGCCGAACGCGCCTGGGCACGGGCGGCGGTGTCTTTGGGCCACAGGTTCGCGTCGGGAAACTGTTCTGCCAGGTACTCGGCAATCGCCAGGGAGTCGGCGATGGTGCCGTGTTCGGCTTTCAGCAGCGGGACCTTGCCGGTCGGCGAATGCTTGAGCAGACGCTCACGGGTGTCCGGCTGGTTCAGCTTGATCAGTTCTTCGGTGTAGGAGGCGCCAGCCAGATCGAGGGCCAGGGCCCCGCGCAAGGACCAGGAGGAATGCAGTTTGTCGCCGATGATCAGGTGCAGGCTCATGTTCGGGACCTTTAGATTTAGGGACAAGCCAGTCTAGTGGCTGACCGGCAAACCGCCATCGCGAGCAAGCTCGCTCCCACAGTGACCGCGTTGGACACAACATTCGTGTACGCCACTGAACCTGTGGGAGCGAGCCTGCTCGCGATGGGATCGACTCGATCTTACGTACGGTACTCGGCGTTAATCTTCACGTATTCGTGGGACAGGTCGGTAGTCCAGATGGTTTCGCTGCAATCGCCACGACCCAGCTCGATACGGATGGTGATTTCTTCCTGCTGCATCACCGCCGCGCCCTGGGCTTCGGTGTAGGTTGCCGCGCGCGCGCCACGGCTGGCAATGCACACTTCACCGAGGAATACGTCGATCTTGCTCACGTCCAGGTTCGGCACACCGGCACGGCCTACGGCCGCCAGGATGCGCCCCCAGTTCGGGTCGGAAGCGAACAACGCGGTCTTGATCAGTGGCGAGTGGGCCACGGTGTAACCGACGTCCAGGCATTCCTTGTGATTGCCGCCGCCGTTGACTTCAACAGTGACGAACTTGGTTGCGCCTTCACCGTCGCGAACGATGGCCTGGGCCACGTCCATGCACACTTCGAACACCGCCTGTTTCAACTTGGCGAACAACTCGCCTTCGGCGCGGGTGATTTCCGGCAGCGCGGCCTGCCCCGTGGCGATCAGCATGCAGCAGTCGTTGGTCGACGTATCACCATCGATGGTGATGCGGTTGAACGACTTGTTGGCGCCGTCCAG
The DNA here is from genome assembly GCF_056405655.1 of Pseudomonas sp. P1_F7. Classification (NCBI taxonomy): domain Bacteria; kingdom Pseudomonadati; phylum Pseudomonadota; class Gammaproteobacteria; order Pseudomonadales; family Pseudomonadaceae; genus Pseudomonas; species Pseudomonas sp. P1_F7. Next base: position 7,770 of record NZ_JBFUBR010000026.1, on the reverse strand, counting down.
CATCAGGTTTTGCAGCACGTCGCGGGAGACTTTGGCGTCGGTGGCGATGTAGCCGAGCATGGTCGCCATGTTCGGGCGAATCATGCCGGCGCCTTTGCTGATGCCGGTAACGGTGATGGTCACACCATCGTGCTGGAACTGACGGCTGGCACCTTTTGGCAGGGTGTCGGTGGTCATGATGCCGGTGGCGGCAGCTTCCCAGTTGTGGATCGACAGGTCGTCGAGGGCCGCTTGCAGCGCGCCTTCGATTTTCTCGACCGGCAGCGGCTCGCCGATCACGCCGGTGGAGTACGGCAGCACCTGACTGGCATCGACACCGGTCAGTTCCGCCAGTTTGGCGCAAGTGCGCTCGGCGGCGATCAGGCCAGGTTCGCCCGTGCCGGCGTTGGCATTGCCGGTGTTGGTCAGCAGGTAGCGCACAGGGCCTTGTACGCGTTGCTTGGCCAGGATCACCGGTGCAGCGCAAAAGGCGTTCAACGTGAACACGCCGGCAACCGTGGAGCCTTCAACACAGCGCATGACTACAACATCCTTGCGCCCCGGGCGCTTGATGCCGGCCGAGGCGATACCGAGTTCAAAACCGGCAACCGGGTGCAACGTTGGCAAAGGACCAAGACCAACAGCCATGAATGCGCTCCTTTATAAATGATGTCAGCACCGTTTCAGCAGAACGGTGGTTCGAATGGTAAAACGCCGCGACGGCAGAAGCCGGTCGCGGCGCGGGTATTTCAGCGTTTGAAACGGGTTTTACTGAATCTGCCCGTGGCAATGCTTGAACTTCTTGCCCGAACCGCAGTAGCACAACTCGTTGCGACCCAGCTTCTGCTCGTTGCGAACCGGCGCGGCAGCAAGGGCAACATCGACCTCTTCGCCCAACACTTCCGGCTGCTCAAGGCCCGGAGCCTCTTCATGCAGGAACTGCATGCGAGCGGCCAGTGCCTCGGCTTCCTGACGCAGGCGCTGCTCTTCTTCGATCGGGTCTTCGCGGCGAACCTGAACGTGGGACAGCACACGGATCGAGTCGCGCTTGATCGAATCCAGCAATTCGGAGAACAGGGTGAAGGACTCGCGCTTGTATTCCTGCTTCGGGTTCTTCTGGGCATAACCACGCAAGTGGATACCGTGGCGCAGGTGATCCATGGTCGACAGGTGGTCTTTCCACAGGTCGTCCAGTACGCGCAAAACGATTTGCTTCTCGAAGGTGCGCAGCGCTTCGGCGCCCGCCTGGTCTTCTTTCTCGTTGTACGCCGCGATCAGTTCCTGCATCAATTTCTCGCGCAGGGTTTCTTCGTACAGGTGATCGTCTTCGTCGAGCCACTGCTGGATTGGCAGCGCCACACCGAAATCGCTCTGCAACGCGGCTTCCAGACCCGCGACGTCCCACTGCTCAGGCAGCGATTGCGGAGGAATGTGCGCGCTGACGGTGGCGTCGAGCACATCCTGACGGAAGTCAGCGATGGTCTCACCGATGTTATCGGCGGCCAGCAACGTGTTACGCATGTGATAGATCACTTTACGCTGTTCGTTGTTGACGTCGTCGAACTCGAGCAGTTGCTTGCGAATGTCGAAGTTGCGGCCTTCAACCTTGCGCTGGGCCTTTTCGATGGCGTTGGTCACCATGCGGTGCTCGATCGCTTCGCCAGGCTGCATGCCCAGGGCCTTCATGAAGTTCTTCACCCGGTCAGAGGCGAAGATGCGCATCAGGCTGTCTTCCAGCGACAGGTAGAAACGGCTGGAACCGGCATCGCCCTGACGACCGGCACGACCACGCAGCTGGTTGTCGATACGACGCGATTCATGACGCTCGGAGGCAATCACCTGCAAGCCGCCCGATTCGAGCACTTGCTGGTGACGCTTCTGCCAGTCGGCCTTGATCTGGGCAATCTGCTCAGGGGTCGGGTCTTCCAGCGAAGCCACTTCCACTTCCCAGTTACCGCCCAACAGGATGTCGGTACCACGACCGGCCATGTTGGTGGCGATGGTCAGCGCGCCCGGGCGACCGGCCTGGGCAATGATCTCGGCTTCCTTTTCGTGGAACTTGGCGTTCAGGACCTTGTGTTCGATGCCTTCCTTCACGAGCAGGCTGGACATGTGCTCGGAGGTTTCGATGGTGGCGGTACCGACCAGAACCGGACGGCCCGCGGCCATGCTTTCCTTGATGTCGGCCACGATTGCCGCGTATTTCTCGTCGGCGGTCAGGAACACCAGATCGTTGTAGTCCTTACGGGCCAGCGGCTTGTTCGGCGGAATCACCATGACCTGCAGGCCATAGATCTGGTGGAACTCGAACGCTTCGGTGTCGGCCGTACCGGTCATGCCGGACAGCTTGTTGTACAGACGGAAGTAGTTCTGGAAGGTGGTCGATGCCAGCGTCTGGCTTTCGGCCTGGATGTTCAGGTTTTCCTTGGCTTCAATGGCCTGGTGCAGGCCTTCGGACAAGCGGCGGCCCGGCATGGTACGGCCGGTGTGCTCGTCGACCAGTACGACCTGACCGTCCTGCACGATGTATTCGACGTTGCGATGGAACAGCTTGTGCGCGCGCAGGCCGGCGTAAACGTGAGTCAGCAGGCTCAGGTTATGCGCCGAGTACAGGCTCTCGCCTTCAGCCAGCAGGCCGATGCGGGTCAGCGTTTCTTCGACGAACTGGTGACCGGCTTCGTTGAGTTCGACCTGACGGGTCTTCTCGTCAACGGTGTAGTGGCCGGCCTTGGTGACTTCGCCTTCCACTTCTTCGATGTGCAACTCAAGCGTCGGGATCAGCTTGTTGACCTCGATGTACAGCTTGGAGCTGTCCTCGGCCTGACCGGAGATGATCAGCGGCGTACGGGCTTCGTCGATGAGGATGGAGTCGACTTCGTCGATCACGGCAAAATTGAGTTCGCGCTGGAATTTTTCTTCCATGCTGAACGCCATGTTGTCGCGCAGGTAATCGAAACCGAATTCGTTGTTGGTGCCGTAGGTGATGTCGGCGGCGTAGGCAGCGCGCTTCTCTTCCGGCGGCTGGAACGGCGTGACAACGCCGACCGTCATGCCGAGGAATTCATACAGCGGGCGCATCCAGTTGGCGTCACGGCGGGCCAGGTAGTCGTTCACCGTCACAACGTGCACACCGTTGCCGGACAGCGCGTTGAGGTAAACGCCCAGTGTTGCCACCAGGGTCTTGCCTTCACCGGTACGCATTTCCGCGATCATGCCTTCATGCAAGGTCATGCCGCCGATCAGCTGGACATCGAAGTGGCGCATGCCCATGACACGCTTGCCGGCTTCGCGGGCGACCGCGAAGGCTTCTGGCAGCAGTTTGTCGAGGGATTCCCCTTTGGCGATGCGGGCCTTGAACTCGCTGGTCTTGGCACGCAATTGATCGTCCGAAAGGGCCACCATTTGCTCTTCGAAGGCATTGACGAGTTGCACCGTCTTGAGCATGCGTTTGACTTCACGCTCGTTCTTGCTTCCAAAAAGTTTCTTTAACAAAGGCGCAAACATATCGGCAGGATCTTCCACACTAAAGGGATGGAGGGCGGCCCCGTGAGTCGCCCGTGCAGCCCTCATGGCCGCATGCGAACGAGCATTCTACCCGGAAACGATGGAGAGGAAAGTGGCGATATTCCACGATGCTGGCACAGCGCTTTGACGGGGCTCACTTAAAATAAGGGCGTTTTGCTCAACTTCAAGCCGTTCAAGGCAGAAGTTAGTTGTTGATTTAATGGGCAAAGCACCCACAAAAGCAATGGGCGGGTGCATCCGGCGCTTTCTGCTACCATGGCGCCTCTGTTACTTCAGGTGTCTGATCATGGCATTTCGCCCACTTACGGCCAAAGTACCTGCCGTTCTATTACGCGAAGCCAAGCCGCTGAAAGCCATTCTTGGCCACGCTCAACGCCTGGGTCATCTGCAACGTTTGCTCGAGAGCCAATTACAACCCGCCGCTCGCGAGCATTGCCACGTGGCTTCCTGGCGTGAAGGCAGTTTGTTGCTGATTGTCACCGACGGTCATTGGGCAACCCGCCTGCGCTACCAGCAGAAGCGCCTGCAACGGCAACTGCAACTGTTCGACGAGTTTGCCAACCTGACGCGAATCCTGTTCAAGGTGCAGCCGCCTACCGTCCAGCGGGGCGCAGCCGGGCACACCATGGACCTGTCGGACGATGCGGCCGCGACCATTCAGGCCACGGCCGACGGGATCAGCGACCCGAATCTGCGGGCAGCGCTGGAGCGACTGGCGGCGCACGCCAAAAACAAAACCTGACACAGGCCTAATGTGCCCGCGCGCTAGCGGCGCTTGCTGCCGCCCAGTAATGACCCCATCAACCCGCGCACCAGCTGTCGCCCAAGCTGATTGGCCGCCTGGCGCATCGCCGATTTCAATGCCTGGCCAGCCGCCGTACCGAGGAACTCCCCGGCCTGCTCGGTAAAGCTTGGCTCCTCGGGTGCCGGTTTACCCGGAACCGCTTCGGCTTCGGGCGCCAGGCCTTTGCGTCCCATCAGCACCTCATAGGCCGACTCACGGTCAATCGGCTTGTCATAACGCCCCTGCAACGGCGAACCGGCAATCAGCGCCGTGCGCTCGGCGTCGGTCAACGGCCCGATCCGCGATTGCGGCGGCGCTACCAGCACCCGCCGGACCATTTCCGGCGTGCCCTTTTCCTGCAAGGTGCCGACCAGCGCCTCGCCGATCCCGAGCTCGGTCAACACCGACAACGTATCGAGCGCCGGATTCGGCCGGAAACCTTCGGCCACTGCGCGCAGGGACTTCTGCTCCTTGGCGGTGAACGCACGCAAGCCGTGCTGGATACGCAAGCCCAGCTGCGCCAACACATCATCCGGCAGGTCACCCGGCGACTGGGTGACGAAATACACGCCCACGCCTTTCGAACGAATCAGCCTCACGACCTGTTCCAGACGGTCACGCAATGCCTGCGGCGTGCCGTTGAACAACAAGTGGGCCTCGTCGAAGAACAGCGCCAGCAACGGTTTATCGGCATCGCCACGTTCCGGCAACTGCTCGAATAGCTCGGCCAGCAGCCACAGCAGGAACGTCGCGTAGACTTTCGGCGCTTCATGCACCAGGCGGCTGGCATCCAGCAAATGAATGCGCCCGCGACCGTCCGCCGTGGGTTGGAGAATGTCTTCGAGTTGCAGCGCCGGCTCACCGAACAAGGCTTCGGCGCCCTGTTGCTCCAGGGTCGCCAGACGTCGCAGCAGTGCCTGGCTGGAACCGGTGGTCATCAATGCCGCATCGTCGCCCAGCAATTCGGGGTTGTCCCGCAGATGATTGAGCAGCGCCTTCAGGTCCTTGAGATCGAGCAGCAACAGGCCTTCGCGGTCCGCCACCTTGAACGCGGCGTACAGCGCCGACTGCTGACTGTCGGTCAGTTCCAGCAGGCTGCCCAGCAGCAGCGGCCCCATTTCACTCAAGGTCGTGCGTAAAGGATGACCGGACTGACCGTGCACGTCCCACAACGTCACCGGATAAGCCTGAGGCTTGTGGTTGAGCCACGGCATCCCGGCAATCCGCTCGGCGATCTTGCCCTGGGGGTTGCCGGCGGCGCCAAGGCCGCACAGGTCACCCTTGATGTCGGCGGCGAACACCGCCACGCCCGCATCGCTGAAGGCTTCGGCCATTCGTTGCAAAGTGACGGTCTTGCCGGTGCCGGTCGCGCCCGCGATCAAACCGTGGCGGTTCGCCAGGCGCATGGCCTGGGCAATCGGCTGCCCTTCGAGATCGGCGCCGATAACGAGTTGCAATGAGTCAGGCATTTGGTCACCCATGATTAATCTTTGGTCCTACACGGCCGATAGAGATAACGACAAAGCAGTCAGACACGATCTGGTCGGAAATTTCCCTAAGGAGAGTCGGAAAATTCACTTGCTTTCAACCTTGCCCGTTGTGCGCCCCTTTATAAAAGCACGCGCTGGACATTAAGACCTTAGCGGAACCCCAAGCCATGAACAAAAATCTGCGTTTCAGCCATAAAATCCTGCTTGCCGCCGCCCTCATTGTGATTGCCGCCTTCGCCTCATTCACGCTGTACAACGACTATTTGCAGCGCAACGCCATCCGCGATGACCTGAAAAATTATCTGCAGCAAATGGGCGCAGTGACCGCCAACAACATCCAGACCTGGTTGAACGGGCGCAGCCTGCTGATTGAAAACCTGTCACAAACTGTCGCGCTCAATCCCGATGCCGACAACGTTTCCAGGCTGCTTGTACAAAAAGCCGTGACCTCAACCTTTATGGGCGCCTACCTCGGCAACAAGGATGGCTCTTTCATCATTCGCCCGGACAGCAAGATGCCCGATGGCTATGACCCCCGTGCACGCCCTTGGTACAAGAGCGCGCAAAGCAGCAGCGGTTCGGCATTAACCGAGCCTTATATCGATCTGGCCTCCGGCCAACTGGTGATTTCCATTGTCGACAGCGTTATCAAGGACGGCCAGAACATCGGCGTGGTCGGTGGCGACCTGAGTTTGCAAGTGATCGCCGACAGCCTTGGCACGCTGGATTTCAACGGCATCGGTTATGCCTTCCTGGTCAGTTCCGACGGCAAGATCCTGGTACATCCCGACAAAGCGCTGGCGATGAAGACACTCAAGGATGTCTACCCGCAGGACACGCCGGCCATCAGCAGCGCAATGAGCGAAATCCAGGTCAACGGCAAAACCCGCATCGTGACCTTCACCCCGATCAAAGGCTTGTCGTCGGTCAACTGGTACATCGGTCTGTCGGTCGACAAGGAAAAAGCCTTTTCGATGCTCAGCGAATTCCGTACCTCGGCAGTGGTTGCGACGATCATTGCCGTGGCGATCATCATCGCCCTGCTCGGCATGCTGATTCGCATCCTGATTCAGCCGCTGCACGTCATGACCCGTGCCATGGCCGACATCGCCGATGGCGAAGGTGACCTGACCAAACGCCTGACCATCCAGAACAATGACGAATTCGGCACCCTCGGCACCGCGTTCAACCGATTCGTCGAGCGCATTCACGGCTCGATCCGCGAAGTGTCCTCGGCCACCGGGCAAGTCAATGAAGTGGCGTTGCGCGTGGTCGCGGCTTCCAACTCGTCGATGTTCAACTCCGACCAGCAAGCCTCGCGCACCAGCAGCGTCGCGGCCGCCATCAACCAGCTCGGCGCCGCAGCCCAGGAAATTGCCCGCAACGCGGCTCAGGCGTCGAGCCAGGCCAGCGTTGCCCGCAGCCTGGCCGAAGACGGCCAGCAAGTGGTGGACCGCAGTATCGTGGCGATGAATCAACTGTCGAGCATGCTCAGCGCATCGAGCTCCAACATCGAATCGCTGAACAGCAAAACGGTGAACATCGGGCAGATTCTCGAAGTGATCACCAGCATTTCCCAACAAACCAACTTACTGGCGCTCAACGCCGCCATTGAAGCCGCCCGCGCCGGTGAAGCCGGTCGCGGTTTTGCCGTGGTGGCGGACGAGGTGCGCAACCTGGCACACCGCACCCAGGAATCGGCGCAACAGGTGCAAACCATGATCGAGGAGCTGCAGGTCGGCGCCCGGGAATCGGTCAGCACCATGAGCGACAGTCAGCGCCACAGCCAGGACAGCGTGGAAATCGCCAACCTCGCGGGCGAACGCCTGAACAGCGTGACGCTGCGTATCGGTGAAATCGACGGCATGAACCAGTCGGTAGCCACCGCGACCGAAGAACAGACCGCCGTGGTGGAGTCGATCAACGTCGACATCACCGAGATCAACACGCTGAACCAGGAAGGTGTGGAAAACCTGCAATCGACGTTGCGCG